>DAOUGC010000019.1:0-47443 GCA_034429695.1 Levilinea sp. | reverse complement strand
ACTGGCCTGGCGACCCCGCCAGACCTCCCCCTGATAGCGACGTGAGCGACAGATGCGGTAATTGTCACAGGCAGCAATTGGATAGCTGTCGAGCACATACACACACTGACTATTGAGTTCTTTCCAGGTTTCGCCCAACACGTGAAACAGGGTCAGAAACAGATCTTGGATCCGATGCAGACGACGATTGAAACGACTTTTGCCCAACATATGCGGAATATAGCCCTCTTCTTGCAGAAAGTGGCGCGCCAGTTCAAAGTTGCCCCGAAAGTGCAGGGCGGCGATGATCGCGGTGGTCATCACTTCGCTGTCTTGCATCTGGCATTGTGGATCTTCGTAATGATGCAAAGCTTTCAACATATCGGCACACAGGCAAAAGTCTGCTACAATTTGGCTGTCCATGCGTTCCTCCGGTTCAGTTTTGGTTTGAGCACCTATACTTTACCAGAGAACGCATGGATCTTTTTTCCCGCTACTGCAAGGTAACAACTTGGGTTAATTAGTTGGAACACATGATGGCGCTGTTCCATCCCGCCGTTTTTATTGTTCATTCCCCTGTAATGCTGTCCCACTGCCCCTTAAGAAATCGGCGGCTTGGAAATACACCAAGTCGCCCTGCAAAACGCCGTGGTCGGTGTTCACCAGAAAAAGTAGGGCGGGATGGCGCTCTTCAATCCCGCCGTTTTTATTGTTCATTCCCCTGTAATGCTGTCCCACTGTCCTTTAAGAAATCGGCGGCTTGGAATTACACCAAGCCGCCCTACAGTTTGCGCGATCCTTCACCGAAGGGATTTTAAATCGTTGGGCGGGTTCGATTTTGAACCCGCCGCTTGAATTGATGATTGGATGTGTACTTATCTTACCCGCCGTTTCCATTCATCCTTTAATAGAAGGTCGCGCGCGACTCTGGGATCCACTTATCTTACCCGCCGTTTCCATTCATCCTTTAATTGCAAGTCGCACGCGACTCTGGGATCCACTTATCTTACCCGCCGTTTCCATTCATCTTTTAATTGAAGGTCGCGCGGCGTTTCCCCGCTCGTCAACGAGAGAAAATCGGTCAACAGACGGTTGAATTTGCTATCCTCATCCAACATCGGGAAATGACCCGACTCTTCAAAAAGGATCGAATGAGCCTTCTCAGGCAAACTGGCCAACTGGTCAGACACCGGCGCTGTCACCAGCGGGTCGTTCTGCCCATGAACCAACAGACAGGGCATCTCACAATCGCCCCATAACCCGGTAAAGCTCTCACTACTCATGGCGCTCACCGATGAAATCACCGCCTGGGGGTCGGTCTTGGGTGCCTCGGCGCGCACCGGCTGGGTATCCGGATCGCGCGAGAGCAGCCAGTCCGCCAGAGCAGGGGGCGCCAGGCTGCGAATACGGGCATTCAATGAGCCATCATTGAGCGGCAGGCTGATCGCCATCACCCGATCCACAATATCAGGGTGTTTGCGTGCAAAACGCAACGCAAGATAGGCCCCCAGCCCGTGCCCCACCAGCGCGATGCGCATGATGCCGAGTTCCTCAAGGAAACCGTTAATCAGGCTTTCCTGTTCTTCCAGTGTGTATCGCGCTGCGACCTTGGCTGTATCGCCAAAACCCCACAGGTCCAGCGCGTAAGCCCGGTACGATATGGAAGCAGCCTGCATCACCGGGATCCAGTACCGCCAGGATCCCACCCAACCATGCAGGAAGATGATCGGCCGCCCCCTGCCGAGCACCTCATAATGCACCACATCCCGATCCAGGACAATCGCGCTCATGAAAACCTATGGATGAAACTTCTGCAACAACTCATTCACGCGTTCGGTCAATTCGTTTGGCGCAAACGGTTTAAGCAAATACTCATCAGCGCCGGCGCTGATACCGGTGCGAATCTCGGCCTCCTGTCCCTTGGCGGACAGGAACACCACCGGTATATGTTGAATGGCCGGGTCAGCCTTCATTTTCTCACAGGCCTCATAGCCGGTCATACGCGGCATGCGCACATCCATCAAGATTAAGTCGGGCATTTCCACCGGCGCGCTCTCCAATGCTTCCGCACCGTTGCCCACCGCCACCACCTCATGCCCTGCAAAGCGCAGGGTGAAGGCAATCAGGTCGCGGATATCGGGTTCATCTTCTGCCACCAGAATTTTTGCCATGTTATTCCTCTATCTGATATAACGGCAAAGTGAACGAAAAAGTACTACCTTCGCCAGATATTCCATTGCTTGCAAACCAGATCCTGCCGCGCTGCATCTCCACCAGAGTCTTGGCAAGCGCCAAACCCAAACCCGCCCCGGACGAAGCCAGCACGAGGGGATCATCACCGCGGTAAAAACGGTCAAAGATGCGTTTTTGATCCTTCGCCGTCAGACCGATGCCGGTATCCACCACGTCCACCTGCACCTCATTGCCGGCCTTGCATAACCGCACCGTCACCCTGCCGCCTGGCGGGGTATACATGTAGCCATTGGTCACCAGGCTGTTAAGGATCTGGCGCACGCGTTGCATATCACCGCGCACCGCCGGCAGGTCAGGCGCCGCCTCAATCTCAAACTCTATCGCCCTGTTTTCTTCCACTGACCGTTCCCGCAGACTGTTGACCACGTCCTCTGCAACGGTGCGCAAATTCAAGGGATTAAGCTCAAGCGATACGCGCCCGGTTTCAATGCGGGAAATGTCCAGCAGGTCGTTGACCAGTGCGCTCAACCGCTCGGTATTGCTTTTGACAATCTCCAGGAAATGCGTTTGTTGCGGGGTCACCTTTCCGGCAGCGCCCATCAACAGGATATCAATATAACCCTTGATCGATGTCATCGGTGTGCGCAGTTCGTGGCTGACGCTGGTGATAAACTCCGACTTCAAACGGTCCACCTGCACTTCCTGGGTGATGTCGCGGAAGATGGACACCGTACCCAGCAGGTCTGAGCGCCAGATGACGGGCGCCATGTGCACCGAAACAATCCGGTCGTCGTCCAGTTCAATCTGAGCCGCATATTCTTCATTCTCGTACAGCGTGGGGGTCTCGGACCAGGTACGGATCGTCTCCATCCACGGTTGGGCTTCCTTGCCAAACAGACCACTGAAACTGGTCAGCGGCTGCCCCAGCACACGGTCAGCATTCAACCCCATGATGCGCTCAGCCGAGGCATTCAACAGGGTAATGCGCATTTCTTCATCGGTAACCAGCACACCATCTGCCACGGCTTCCAGGATGGCGCGCGAGCGGCTGGCTTCGATCTGCTGTTCGCGCAGCATGGAGCCCAGGTTCTCCGCCTGATCACGGATCAGGTTGAACAGCTCGGCGTTATTCAAAGCCACGGCAATCTGTCGTGCGGAAGCCTCCACCAACCCGACCTGCTCCAGCATGAACTGGAACGGCTGGCTGTGCACCAAAACCATGGTCCCAAGCACCTGTTCGCCCAGGATCAAAGGCACGGCCAGGGCGCTCTCGAACGGCAGTTGTTCCTCGCTGCCAAACCCCCAGCGCGCGTCATTTTCCAGATTATCCACCAGCAGAGACAGGCGGCGCTGCAGCACCCAATCTGAGATGGCGCGAACGTACTTATTGCCGTTGCCCTGTAGTATGGGCAGGCCGGCATAATGGGTGCGCGACGATTCAATCAACAACAGCGCGCTGCTTTCAGCTTCCATGGACTGGTTCAACACCACCAGGCTGCGATGCAGCACCTGATCCAGGTCCAGGCTGGCGGTCAGCTCGGTAATGATGCTGAGCAAGGTCTGGGTGTTTTGATGCTCGCGGCGCAGCTCCAGCGTGCGCTCCTCCACCCTGCGCTCCAGATCAGAGGTCAAAGACCGGGTCTGGTCAAACAGGCGGGCATTTTGAATGGCAATGGCAGCCTGATTGCACATGGTGCGCGCCAGGTCCATCTCAGCCACGCTGAAGCGCCCCTTCTCAATTTGCTGCACCCAGAACCAGCCGATCAGGTTGGCGCCTGCCAGCAGCGGGATGATCAAGAGGGATTGCACCCCCCTTGACCGCAGATAACCCGGCATCAGGTCAGCCAGTTCAGGTTCGGCATCCACATCGCCGGTGGAGAAGATGCCCATGCTCTGCTGCAAGTGATCCAGCAGGGGGGTCACCGGCAACTCGACGGGAAGATCGCTGCCTTTTTGTGGATATTCCTGTTCCACCCGCAATATGCCGCGCGGCATGGGCATCACCGCGGCCACGCGGGTGGCGTTAAGTGCACTGCTCAAACGCTGGGCGGTGAGTTGCAGGATGGTGTCGCTGTTGAGGGAGCCGCTCAGGTCATTGGAAAGCTGATTGAGCAGCGCCAGACGGGTGGAACGTTCATCCAGCTCAGCGGCGCGGCGCTGGCTTTCCTCAAACAGGCGGGCATTTTCCAGTGCAACTGCCGCCTGACCGGCGAAGTTGGCTGCAATTTGCACCAGTTCAGGCGTGTAATAATTTTGTTCCTTCTTTTCCAGCGCCACCACACCGATCAATTGCGACTTGGTGAACAAGGGCACACCCAGCCAGGAAAGGTTTTCGGGTTCCAATAGGCTGGGGAAGCGCTTATCACTGCGGATGTCACCAATGCACAGACTTTCGCCGGTGCGGATCATTTCCTGGAACAACTGGCTGTCTTCCACTGCCACCGAGATGCCCAACCGGCTGTCGCTATCGGCAAAACCAAGCGCATCAGCAACACTCAACTGATTGCCATTACGCAACCATAACGTGGCTGTGTCAAAGGGTAAAACCGGTTGAAGCTGCTCGAGCAACTCATTGATCAATGCCTGCGAACTGAGGTGCGAGGTCAAACCGCTGGACGCGATGGTGAGGGCATGCAACTGCTCTGCGCGCTCACGGCTGTCAGTCAACAGGCTGGTATTTTCAAGCGCCAAAGCGGTTTGTTGCGCCAGTGATACTGCCAGATCGCGATCTTCCACGTTAAAGACATCGGGTTGATCAAAGTTCTCCAGCACCACCACCCCGCGGATGCTGCGCCCGCGCCCCACCGGAGCCAGCAGGGTGGAAACAGGCAGCGCCCCACCGGTGGCTTTTCGGTAAAGCAACAAGTCCTCAGAGGAAAGTGAATAATCCTGAACAAAGTTAACTTCAGCCACCGTACGGGGTGTTCCGGCGGTAAAAACCTTCAACGGCAGGGTGTCTTTGCTAAATTGCACACCCAGCATGCTCTCATTATTGGCATAACCCGCGGCAGCATATGGAACCAGGCGGCGCGCGCGCGCATCCCACAGCCCCACCCAGCAGGCTTTGGCGTGTGGAATAAGCTCGATCAGTGAACTGGCCAGGGTATTGGAGATGGCATGCGGGTCCAAACCGGTCAGGCGGGAATTGAATGCAAGCAGCAGGTTCATTTCGCGCAGGCGGCCACTGGTCTCTGACAGGAACTCCAGGTTCTGCAGGGTGACATTGGCCTGGTTGATCAACTGCACGAACACCTGATGATCCTCAGTCGTAAAAGCCGGGATGGCCTCGTGCGCCCCCACCAGTACGGCTGCGCGCCGGTCACGGCCCAACCGCAAAGGCAGGCAAATGAATGAGCGAATTTCCAACGCAGATAGAAACCCGTTGGTCTTCCATTGTTCATCCACGGCCACACTGGAGATCAGCTTTATCTGTTCTTCCTCCAGCATGGTTCGCAGCGGATTGCGTTGTCCAAACAACGCTTCCGGCCGCGCCCCACCCGGGATGCTGCCCATGACAGAACCCAACCGGGGACCGCCCTCGCCTGAGGTGGCAATAAGCGCAACGTCCATGTCAAAGCGGGTCAGCACTTCACGCGCAATGGTTTCCAGCACACCCTGCTGGTCTTTTTGGCGGCCTGCCTGTGAAGCGATCTCCAAACCACTGCGAATACGCAGGATCTGGCCGTCCATGCGCTGGATGGACAGGGTCTGCTCCAGGTTGCTGTGCAACAGCCCCGGTAATTGTTCCTGGGCGTGTTCCGCTGCCTGACGGGCGTCGTTGTGGGCTTGTTCCAGCACACTGGCGCGCGAGATCAAGCCGCGCACGTTCTGATCGCCTTCGATCACCAGACAGGCTTGACGGCCAAGTAATTCCAGCGCCTGAAAAGTGGGATGGTCGGGACGGCGTCCGTCCACCGGTGCATCCACACTGATCAAGCCAAGCGGCTGTCCGTCTGCATCCAGCAACGGGACAATCAAAAAGTCATCAGCATCCCATGAGTTGCCGTTATTCCGCTGGCTTTCCTGTTCAAGGGAAACCGAGTAAAGTTCCTCCGGCAGCACGGGCTGGCGGTCGGCAGGGATGTAATACACCATGCCCACCTGATACTCGGCTGCGAGCAGGTTTTCAATTGCCGACCACGGTTGGGTGCGGCTTTGCAAATCCTGCCAGACGGTTTCCGGAAGTCCAACCGCCGCCACCCGGCTCAACATCATGGTGTCAGGATCACAGATACTGATCACCGCCGACCGGAAGGGGGTTGCCTGGGCAATCGCTTTTGCCACCACCTGCAGTGATTCGTCCAGCGGGCGGTTGGCGCGCAGACCCTGGAAAACCCTGAACAGATTATCCAGCGTGTCCAGCTCACGGCTCAGCAGGTCTGACCGTTGTGACAGGCGTTCAAACTGCATCGCGTTGCCAATTGCCATCGCCGACTGACCGGCCAGCGACTGGGCGATTTCGGCCACGGCATCATCAAAATGCCCGCTGCGCGTGCTGTGCAGGGTCAACATGGCAATCAACCGGTGGTGATACAACACCGGTAATGACAGGCTGCTGCGCACGCCTTCATGCGAGGCAGGGAATTCAGACTGGCCCAGGTCCGGGATGTTGAGCATTTCCATACGCCCGGCAGCAAATCTCTCGAGCAGGCTCAAGGTCCCATTGTGCGCATCACCGACCGCTTTGCGAACCACGGGCGTGCTTCCACGCTCCCCGTTGGAGAAGGAATCGCTCTCACCCTCAAACAGCAGCAGTGAACCGCACTCAGCACCGGTGGATTTCAACGCTTCTTCATACACCAGTTGCAGGATGGAGTTGGTGTCCAACGACGTACTCAGGTCGCGGTTGATGCGGGTAAGCGCGGTTAATTGATCCACCCTGCGGCGCAGGGTTTCATCGGTTTGCGAGACCAGATAGGAACGCTCCACAACCCCGGCCAGTTGACCCGCAGCGGTGGAAACCACCTGCAGGTCGCCCTGGTCAAAGAAGTTGGGTTGATGGCTGCCGATCCAGATCTCGCCCACGCCTTCATTTCTCACCACCAGCGGAACCACCACCGCAGATGCCAGCGACCAGCTCGCCAGAATTTGCTGATAATAGGGCACAATGGCTTGATCCTCAGCCAGCACTTCGATCATGGCAGCGTGCTGACGGCCTGTGGCGGTGAAAGGATACTGCGGGTCATCGGTGAACAGGCGCGTGCTCTGTTCCGGCAAGGGTTGGGCATCCCCAAACAGGGAGACTTCGTGCAGTTGCAGGGTCAGGCGGGTGTTATCCAGTAGAAATGCGGCAGCCATGTCGGCTTCGCACAGGTGCGAAAGCTCCTGCAGGGCAAACGTCAGAATTTCATCAATGGTGGCGGCAGAACTGGAAAGACTGGCAATGCGGCGCAAAGCCTCAGCCCGCTGCGCACGCTGGCGGGTTTGCTGCACCAGGGTGGCATTCTCGATGATCGGGGCCGCCTGATTGGCCACAATGGTCAGCAGGCGTAATTCGTCCTGGCTGAAAGGCAGCATGCCGTCAACATGGTTGGAAGCCTGCAAATAGCCAATCATGCGCCCGCCTGAAGAAAGCGGGATCAGAGCCGTATCGCGCAGGGCAGCGCCGCGCGCCAGAAATTCCCAGCCCATTTCCTGCCACATACCGTCCTCAATGGCGTTCAGGCTGATGATCGGCTCCTGTGACAGGAGCATTTGCTCGGCGCGGCTGCCCGGCTGGATGCTGGTTTTGTACATATCCAGGAATTGCGCTGGCAACCCGTAGTAGGGAACCTGCCCCACCAGCATGCGCTGGGCTTCATCATAGATCAGGAAGCCCACAATCTCGACTTTGATCAACGGAACAATGCTCTGCACCAGGCGGGCAAACAGGCTGCCGGAATCACGTACGGAACTGAACGACTGCGCCAGTTGAGCCAGTCCGGAAAGTTCGGCTGCGCGGCGTTGCTCGGCGCGGAAACGCAGCGCATTACGCAGAGCGGTTGCCGCCGGCGCAACCAGCAGGCTCACCATTTTTTGATCCTGCTCCACAAACACATCAGGGGTCATTGAAGCCAGTTCAAGCGTCCCCAGAAATTCATCATCCGCCATCAGTGGGAAGCCCATGTAAGAACGGATGGGCAGGTCATCATACCGGGCGGGCTGCAAATCAGCACGTTGGGCAAGGTTGGGGATGAGCAGCGGCTGGCGTTCCACCGCCAGGTGACCACTCAGACCAACCCCAGGGATGTACCGTTCCACCCCCATTTCCACATGGTGTTCACCGCCAGGGGTTCCTTTAAGGCGGTATGGCGCCATGGTTTGCGTGTCAGGTTCCCACAGGGTGAGTTCGATGAAGTCCGCCGGAAGGGTCTGGTTTACACCCGACAAAATGGCTTGAATGGTGCTTTCCAGATCCAGACTGGCACCCATCGCGTTGGTTAATTCGCTCATGGCCGCCAACGAGCGGGTTTCCAGCGTGGTCTGGGCATCCTCATCCGCCACCGTTTGCGGCGCCTGCAGGGTGATTACCATCACCTGGTTGCCGTTCTGCTCCACCCGCACCGATTTGCCTTCCAGCGTGCGTCCATTGATCACAAAGCTGGCACGGCCCCCGGCGGAACATAACGCATAAAAAGGCTCAGGCGGGCGCACACGCCGCACAAGACGGTCCAGGCTGGCAGGCTCATTTTCCGCCAGTGTGAATAATTGCCGCGCCGGCTCGTTGATGGAAAGCAATTTTCCACCTGGCATCACCATCACCACAGCGTCGGCATTATCCTGAACCTGAACGACATTCACCGGTAGATCCTCAAAACGGGCAGGCTGTTTGTGAACATTGCTGTTTTTGACAAACAGGCGCATGAAAATATGCGAGACCAGCCAGAAAGCCAGTCCCACACCCAGGAGGATCAGTCCGATGCTGAAGGTTTCGCTCAACGTTTACCTCATCACTTCGCGGCGGAATCCGTGCGGCGCTCTTCGGCTGCCAGTTCGGTGATCTCGCGAATATCTGAAAAGGTATGCGTGGAAGGTGAAACCACACCCACGGCAATGGTCATTAACGGGGTCTGTTCCATCCTGCCGGTGTGATCGGGTGCATTAATGAACCCCTGCTGGCGGTCCATAAAGTTGTAATGGCTCTGCACCTGCTCGGCAAAACGGGTCTTGAGGGCGTCGCGAATGGCGCCGGCATTTTCCTCGGTGCAGATTAACACAAAGTTGTCGCCGCCGGCATGGCCGATGAAATCATTGGCGCTGCCCACCTGATCGTCCACCTCGCCCAACAGCATGGCGGTGAAACGCAACACGTCATTGGCAGCAATGAATCCGTATACGTCCTTGAACGCATCGTAATGGTTGATGCGCACGTCCATCAATGCCCAACCCTTCTGACGGATCAAGCGGCGCAGTTGGTCTTCTATTAAACGCCCGGCGGGCAAACCAGTCTGGGGGTCGGTCAGGCTCTCGCGTTCTGAGCGCGCAATGGCGTTTTGCACACGGAGTTTCAGTTCTTCAATGTCAAACGGCTTGGTGATGTAATCGTCAGCGCCCAGTTCCAACCCTTGCAGCTTGTCCGAACGTTCATCCTTCTGCGTCAAAAAAATCACCGGAATGTGGCTGGTGCGGGTATTGGTGCGCAACTGACGGCAGACTTCGTACCCGTCAATGTCAGGCAGCATGATGTCAAGCACCATCAAGTGCGGCATAATCTGACGGGTTTTCTCCAGCGCATCCGATCCTCGCGGAGCAGTGTCAACCTCGTACCCCTGCCCGTTGAAGAATATTTTGAGCATATTGGAAATATCCGGATCGTCTTCCACAATCATGAGTCGGGCTTTACTCATCCGTTCCTCCATCCACAAAACACAGATTAATTGCCTTGAAAAAGAGATTGATAATTCATTTTACCAGTTTTCGCCCCCCTGCTCTCCAGGGCGGGGATACAAACGCGGGTGCTGCTTTGCATTGGGCAATAAATGATGGTCGCTGCCCTCCCAGTACACGTCGCGGTCGATCACCCTGCGCTGATGGGAAGCCACCAGCACCACGTCCGACTCAATCATGCGCGCCGGATAGATGATCATGCCTGCCCCAATGCGGCAGTTATGGCCCACACAACCGCCCAGTACCGGCCGGTTGGAAAATTTTAATTCGCCGTTGGCATCCCGCGCCTTGATCGGTGCGGAGAGCAGGTTGAAATCAGTAAATGTGCTGCCTGCCCCAATAAAAGAATTGCGACCCACCACGCACATTTGCAGACAGGTGTTTTGCGCCACCATGCTGTTATCCATGATGGTGGTCATGAAGAGGCTTGCCCTGAAAGGCAGGAAGGTTCCATCGCCCACCACGCTGAGCATGAGCTGGCAGCCCTGCGAAACGTTGACATTGTCGCCGATGATGCAATTTTCAATCACCGCGCCCGCCCCAATGGTGACATTGTTGCCGATGGTGGTGGGGCCATGGATCACTGCGGATGGATCAATTACGCAATTCTTACCCACCTTGACCACCATGGAGCTGTCCAGCAGTTGACGGCCCTCGTAGAGCGCTGTGCCCAACATACGCAGCTTGAACCCCAGGTCACGTTCAATCCGGTCTTCGTAACGCGCACCACGCCCGAACAACCCAAAGACCATATCGGCGATGAACACGTGCACCCATGAATCAATCGCGATCAGACTGCGCAATGGAACCTGGTAAACCAGTTCACCGTGGTCGTACGCCATGTAGGTGGGAATGTGATAATAACCCAGCTCACGCGCCTGCATGTCAACCACCAGCGGCTCGGCATCCGGTTCGGGCCCGTTGGGGTAATACCACAGGTCCGCCAGGTACAGATCGCCGCAGGGGGTGTACGAAAGCGACATGGGCAGGCAGTGTTCCTTGAAAGCCGCATCTTCGGTGGAGAAAGCCGCCCTGGATGGATGTTTGCGTTTTCTGGCTTCAGCCAGAAAAGCCCGAATGTAATGCTCTTCAAAGTAGAGATTATCGCGGTATACCAGGCAGGGTCCGTGGGTTTGCGGCAGGGGATGCCCCGGCAGCAATTCCATCTCCCGGTCGGTATATGGAGCCAGCACATCCCGTTGTGCCAGCCAGAGCGGTTTGTTTTGAATGCGAAGATCGCGGGCAGGTTCGTTGAAAGGCACGATCGAGCGCGTGGAATGCAGGATGACCTTCAACATAAGACAACCTCTATTCCAGCGGCTGCTTTTCGATCTGGATCACGCAGGCAGCCGCGCCCCCACTCATACACGCGGTCTCAACCACGTGATAGTATTTGCCCCCGCTGGCCCAGGAGAGAAATTCCTGTAACATGCCGACAAATAAATGACAGCGACACGCCGCTTCGTCCTCATCCCCATGAAGTCCTTGCTCCGGGTTCCAGCACAACGGGCAGTTCTTCACGGTCCATTCCCAGACGTTATCGGTTTCCTTCATATTGATAACGCCCAGGTACAGATCCTCGAAGGTGGATGCGAGCGCCTGCAAACCAACTTTGAGACGGCTCTGGGTGGGTAACAAGCGGTAATCAAGACGGGAAAGCCCCATCTGTTCGCCGTACGTGCGCAAAAAATATTTAAAGGAAGAACGCCCTGCCCTCAGGGCCACGCCGCAACCACCGCGCGGGCCGTACAGGCTCTCCAGTGATTTTTGAATATCCACCAGCCGAAATTCAAGAGCCACATCACGCTGCACGGCGCCATCCGGTTTGCGATTGATGTTCAACATGGCGTTCACACCGGCCTGCCCGATGATTTCGCGCACGCCTTCAATGAATATCTGTTGAACAGAAGACTGGTCAAAGGTTGGCTCAGATGGATTCATCATGGGCTGGATAATCCAGAAAATCTTTGAGTTGATTGCGGAAGGTATCGGGCTCGTCCAGCATGATAAAATGCCCTGCCCGTTTATAGGTGTGAATACGCGCGCCGGGCACACCCTGTTCAAGCGGCTGCCACTGGCGCGGATGGACAATGTTGTCGCGCTCACCGTACATGCCCATCACCGGTATCCTAATTTCATTCAGGCGCGGGCGTAAATCGGTGCGGCGCAATGAAGCGATGGACACCAGGAAGGATTCCAGCGTGGTGCTGGTCAGGTCGCGATCCATCATTTTGGGGAAAGCCGGGTCGTTGCAAATAAAGGGTGAAGCCACTCGCATACCCAGCCGGAAGGCGCCCATGGTATGAAACAAGAGATAGGCAATGCTGCGGTATCCCGCCAGCTTGAGCATGAACGCCAGTGAAGAACCCGCAATCGGCGAGCCAATCACGGCCACTTTTTCAGCCCGGCCCGGGTAATCCAGCGCCACTGACAGGCTGACCGTGCCGCCCATGCTGTGGCCCACCAGGGGTGCGCTCTCAATACCCAACTGATCCATGAACTGATTGACCAGCGAGACAAAATCCTTCACCTGATACGTGCTGCGTTTCTTGCCAGACTCGCCAAACCCCCAAAAATCAAGCGCATAGGTGCGGTAGTAACGCCCCAGAAACGTCATGGTATCCTGCCACAACCCCCATGAACCCAGCCAGCCGTGCAGCAGAATGACCGGGCGACCGCGCCCGTACACTTCGTAATGAACAATTCCCTGATCCGTGGTGATGGAAGACAAATCGCTTCGCAGAAAGGACTACGCCTTTCCTGCCTCCATTTCCTCCAGAATACTGTACAACAGCTCAAGCAACACCGATTTGACCGTGTCCTTCTGCGGGGCGACGCACGGCATCAACTTGACGCGCGATTCCAGCCGCAACGCCAGGCGGATGTCGTCCAGCTCCCAGGCTTCCTTGCTATCCTGCTTGTTGGCCGCCACAACGTAAGGCGTGGGCGCATAAGCTTTGAAGGTTTCCAAAATACTGCGTGCCTCACGGAAGGTCTCAGGCCGGGTGCTGTCCACCATCACGATGAAACCCAACATGCCTTCAGACAGGATCTCCCACATGAAATCAAAACGCTTCTGTCCCGGCGTACCAAACAGGTAAAGCACCAGGCTGTCATCCACAGTGATGCGGCCAAAGTCCATGGCCACCGTGGTGGATTCTTTCACCTTTTCCACTTCTGATGAAATTCGCCGCTCGGTTGAGACCACGTCGATCTCACTCACCGAGCGGATGAATTCCGTCTTGCCTGCATTGAACGGTCCGGTGACGACTATTTTGACGGTTTGCATGATATAAGGACCTCTCTGCGGGTTAGATGGAACGGATCCGGGTGATGAGACGTGACAGCATACCCACCTGCTCTTCCTTGGTCTTGCCAAGAGGTGCGCGGTTGGGGATGGGCGCTCCGCCCGGGCGCACAATCTCCACCAGGCCGGCTTGCAGCAAACCAAACACCACCCGCCTGATCTCCAGGTCGTTCATGTGGGTTGCACGGGCTATCTGGCGCATGGTGTTTTTGGGATTGACGTAAGAAACGACCTTCCACTCTTCCACGCTCAGGTTGACGTCGCGGATATTGGTGCCGGGTCGTTCTGTGAATTTTAAAGCCATGTCCAGGCTTGGAATTTCTTCCTGAAGCTGTTCCAGTTCACGCATCTGGCGCGAGCCTTCGATGATCAGGTTCTCAAGGTCAATGCGCACGGCGATCTTGTCATCTGGCGGAAACTGATTGGCTTCGAAGTGGAAGAAACCTTCCACCCAGGTGAACAATCGCCGCACCACATCCACAAAATAAACCTGCAAACTGGCAATGATGTCATCCCTGGAGACGTAACCGGCGTTGATCAACAGTAAACCCAGTTCCTTGTCGGTCATGTGGCCGGCGCGTTCACGCAACATGCGGTACTGGCTGGAACTGATTTTGCTATTGGTGCGCAGGATGGTGGCCAGCGAATCATCTTCGTGCCCAATGCGCGCATGAGCCAGCTTGCCGTCCCGGAAGGTGATGCGAACCACATCACCCGGTCCTTCAATTACCAGCAAGCCCGTTTTGTTGGCCAGATTGATCAAATTCAACAACTGGGTAATGGAAAAATCTTTCAGATTACCTTTTAAAGCCATATAATGCGCCTCTTCTGGGAAGGGTGGGCTGGAACCATTATACAATCAGGGGTATGGCGAGTCAATTAAAACCAACCAACACTTACCTTACAAACCCTTTACCCATTAAGTATCATCGGATAACACCGGGGAGACTCGAGTCCTTAAAAAAACAGCTTGCGGTAAGTTTCCTCGCGTTATAATAGTACAAATGCCCGAATTAACCCACACCCTGCAGGGTCACGACCTTGGCTTTTTAAAGATGGTGGCGCAGGCATGGGGCATCGAACTGGAAGCCCCTGATGCCGCTGTGGCGCTGCCTGTCCTGGCGACCGCCATTCACAGCCGCCCGCTGGTGGCTGAGGTGGTGGAGACCCTGCCCCCCGAAGCACGTGAGGCGTTGCAGGCGGTGCTGGAAAACGAAGGACGCCTGCCCTGGGCGCTGTTTACCCGCCGCTTTGGCGATGTGCGCGCCATGGGGGCTGCCCGCCGTGACCGCGAACGCCCCGATCTCAAACCGATTTCAGCGGCTGAAGTGCTGTGGTATCACGCTCTGATCGGCAAGGCGTTTTTTAACCTGCCCCCCGAGCCGCAGGAATACGCTTACATCCCCGAAGACCTGATTGAGTATCTGGAGCCGCTGGGAAGTTCCTCCACCAGCCCCATTGGCCGTCCGGCATCACCGGCTGAAAGCGCCCGCCCCATGCCTGCCAGCGACGCCATCCTGGATCACGCCTGCACCCTGCTGGCCGCCCTGCGCATGGGTCTGGACCCGGCTGCCCTGCATACCACCGCCTGGCCCCTGCCGGTGGCGCACCTGCGCGATCTGCTGTACACCGCCCGGCTGCTGGACGCGCATCACATGCCGTTGCCTGAACCCACCAAAGCCTTTCTGGAAGCTCCGCGCGGACAGGCGCTCAATCAGTTATTTCAGGCATGGCTGCGTTCAACGGCTTACAATGATTTGCGCCATCTGCCCGGTCTGCGCTTTGAAGGCGAGTGGTTCAACGACCCCTTGCAGGCGCGTCACGCCGTGCTGGCGCTGCTTTCGCACCTGCCGCAGGAAACCTGGTGGAACCTCAACAGTTTTGTGGCCGGTGTCAAACAGCGCAAACCCGATTTTCAACGCCCCGCCGGTGATTATGACTCATGGTACATCCGTCCGGAAGGCTCAGAAACCTATCTGCGCGGTTTCTCCTGCTGGGACGAAGTGGACGGGGCATTAATCCGCTACCTGATCACCGGACCTTTGCACTGGCTTGGCGTGCTGGACCTGGCCGGGCCGGAGGACTCGACCAACGCGGTGGCTTTCCGGCCATCCGCATGGGCAGCCGGCCTGTACAACGATCTGCCGCCAAAGACAAAGGATGAACGCGCGGCGCTGCGTGTTTTCTCAGACGGGCGGCTGCAGGCGCCAGCCGGTTTTCCCCGTTCAGCGCGCTATTTGCTGGCGCGCTTTTGTGAATGGGAAACCGAAAACGACGGCGGACACCAATATCGCCTTTCCCCCACCTCACTGCAGCGTGCCGACAAACAGGGTCTGCGTGTGACGCATCTGATCAGCCTGTTGCGCAAGGGCGCCACCAGCCCGCTGCCGCCTGACCTGCTGCAGGCGCTGGAACGCTGGGAAAAATTCGGGCAGCAGGCGCAATTGGAACGCCCCACCCTGCTGCGCGTCGCCTCGCCAGACATCCTCTCGGCGCTGCGCAAGACGCGCGCCGCCCGCTACCTGGGCGAAGCCCTCAACGACACCACCATCGTGGTGCGCCCCGGCGGTGAACTGCACGTGCGCAACGCACTGGCAGAGATCGGCTACCTGACGGACTGGCGCTTGGAGGTATAATAAATCTGTCCGATCAAGCGTGCTGCGCCGCGGTGCGCAGCCGCCAAAATCCCCCGTGATTCCACATTTGAGGAGAACATGTCCAACCGATTAAACTGGATCCAGGAAGAGCTGGAAAGCCTGAAATCCGCCGGGCTGTACAACCGCATCCGCACCCTCAGTTCACCGCAGGGCGCCTGGTTGGTGGTGGATGGCAAGCGCGTGCTTAATTTCTGTTCCAATAACTATCTGGGCCTGGCAAATGACCCGCGCATGTTGGCAGCCGCCCGGAACGCCATTGACCGCTACGGCGTAGGCCCCGGCGCTGTGCGCTCCATTGCCGGAACCATGGACCTGCATCTTGAACTGGAACGCCGCATGGCAGCCTTCAAAGGGGTGGAAGCAGCCATCACCTTGCAGTCGGGGTTTGTCGCCAATACGGCCACCATCCCTGCCCTGGTTGGCAAGGAAGACGTAATTTTCTCAGATGAACTCAACCACGCCAGTATTATTGACGGCTCGCGCCTGTCAGGGGCGCGCATTGTGCGCTATGCCCATGCCGACGCAGCCGATCTGGACCGGGTGATCCAGGAAAACGCCGGCCAGTACCGCCGTGCGCTGGTGATCACCGATGGCGTGTTCAGCATGGACGGCGACCTGGCTCCGCTGGATCAAATCTATGAAGTGACCAACCGCCACGATGTGATGTTAATGGTGGACGACGCCCACGGTGAAGGTGTGGTTGGCAAGGGCGGGCGCGGTATTGTCGATCACTTCCACCTGCATGGCAAGGTGGATGTGGAAATTGGAACCATGTCCAAGGCGTTTGGCGTGGTGGGCGGCGTGGTGGCGGGCAAAGCCGAGGTGATCGAATGGCTGCGCCAGCGCGGACGACCCTTCCTGTTCTCATCAGCAGTCACTCCAGCCGATGTGGCCGCCGTGATTGCCGCCCTGGATATTCTGGAAGAGTCCACCGAGCTGGTGGACCGCCTGTGGGACAATGCGCGCTTCTTCAAGCAGGAAATGAAGAACTACGGCTTTGACACCGGCGTCAGCACCACCCCCATCACCCCGGTCATGCTGGGCGAGGCTCCGCTGGCGCAGCAGTTCAGCCGCGAGCTGTTTGAGGTGGGCGTGTTCGCCATGCCGCTGGGCTTCCCCACCGTCCCGCGCGGCAAGGCACGCATCCGCGTAATGATCAGCGCAGCCCACACCCGCCAGGATCTGGAAGCCGGTCTGGATGCCTTCTGCAAGGTGGGCAAAAAGCTGGGTGTGATCCAGTAATTCCGTCAGATGAATGTCACACCTCCCCGGCCTGTGCTGGGGAGGTGTTCTTTTAATCAGTGACGGGGAAGCATTAATCCGCCTGCCAGCCTTCGTCTTGCCAACCCCGGCAGAAGCGGTTACACTCGGTTTACTCCATGAAATCACCAAGCGAACCCTGGCTGCCCCGCCTCTTGCGTCCGTTCCGCTGGACCCGTCACAGCTACGTGCTGATGAGCGGCTTTCTGCTGTTGTGCTTCCTGATCGGCTACATCTGGTTTCCGCTGGTCAGGGAATACCTCAGTACATACGACCCGCGGGTGTCCTTCTGGAAGCAATTTGACTGGCTGTTACTGGCTGACTTTTTGGTCATGTCGCTGTTGATCATGGCACAGGCAGACGTGCGCAAAGACTGGACCATCGCGTTGATCGGGCTGGCTGGTGGTCTGGTGATCGAAAGCTGGGGCACACAAACCAACCTGTGGTTTTACTACACGCAAGAACGCCCGCCGCTGTGGATCATCCCCGCCTGGTCAATCGCCAGTCTATCCATTGACCGGTTGCACCGCATTCTGGGGGGCTTTACCCGCCGCGTACCAGATCGTGTGGTGCGGGTTGCCTACTGGGTGATCTTCGGCGTTTTCTTTGCCATGTTGATCGCCTTTGTTTACCCCACTTTTGACAAGTCCCTCACCATCATGGCGGTGCTGCTGTGCGCTTTTCTGATCCTCACCCCCACCGACCCGCGCGCCATGCTGCTCAATTTCCTGGCTGGCTCGGCGCTGGGTTTCTTTCTGGAGTTGTGGGGAACCACGCGCGCCTGCTGGACCTATTACACCCACCAGACCCCGCCGCTTTTTGCCGTTCTGGCACACGGCATGGCAGCCGTGGCATTCTGGCGCGTATTTGAACTGTACCGGCTGTTGATTCCAAAACTGTTGAAACAATCCACCACCGCAGAACCCGGGGCACACCCCGCCCCGGGCGACTGATATAGATCTTCAGGAGGAAGAAATGGACATTCAAATTGTGGCTATTCTCGGAGTGATTGGCATGTTGATTTCGCTGTTCGTCGAAATCGCCGGAATTATTGTGTCAGGCATCGTTTTCACCCGTACCAAAAACCGCGCAGCCACCCTGTTCCTGATCGCGTTCATCCTGCTCACCCTCAACACCTTCGGGTACGGGTTGTACCCGGTTGTCGTGGTTCCTCTGCTTGGCAACCTGCTCGATTCAAACTCCCTTCCGCTTGCCATGACGGGCGGTTCATTGGTGAGCACCATTGTTCACGCGGTTGCCCTGATCCTGATCATCCTTGGTGTGGCTCAGGTGGGACGAAAGAAACTGAGCGAAAACTAGCTTTTTTGCTCATTTATGCTTGAAATTGGCTGGATTCTGAGTACAATAAAAAATATCTTTCACCCAACAGGAGCCAGCCATGACCCGGATTGCTTTCATTGGTGCGGGCAGTATCGGTTTCACGCGCGGTTTGGTGCGCGACATTCTTACCTTCCCCCTGCTCAGGGATGCCACCCTGGTGTTGATGGACATTGACCCTGAACGATTGGATTTTGCCAAACGTTCAGTGGAACGCATCATCCAGATGGGCAACTACCCGGCAAAGGTGGAGGCCACCCTCGACCGCGTTCAGGCGCTAAAAGGCGCAGACGTGGTGCTGGTGACCATCCTCGCGGGCGGCACCGAAGTCTGGCGGCATGATATCGAGATCCCCAAACAATTTGGAGTGGATATCAACATCGGCGACACGCGCGGGCCATCCGGCATCTTCCGCGCCCTGCGAACCATCCCGGTCATGATCGATATCTGCCGGGACATGGAACAGTACTGCCCTGAAGCCACCATGCTGAATTACACCAACCCCATGGCCATGCTGTGCCGGGCCATGCAACAGGCCAGCTTTATTCAAACCACCGGCTTGTGTCACAGCGTACAGGGTACCGCAGAGATGCTCGCCGGCTGGATTGGTGCACCCATGAATGAGATCACCTATACCTGCGCCGGTATTAATCACATGGCGTGGTATCTGGATTACCGCTGGAACGGGCAGGATGCCTACCCGCTCATCCGCCAGGCGGTCACCACCCGCCCCGAGGTCTACAACGAAGAGATCGTGCGCAATGAAATGTTCCTGCACCTCGATTACTATGTAACCGAATCGAGCGGGCACAATTCAGAGTACAACTGGTGGTTCCGCAAACGCCCCGACCTGATCGAGAAATACTGCACCCACGGCACCGGCTGGAACCCTGGGGAGTATGCCTACATCCTCAAGGAATATCAGCACCGTGAACACACCTGGAAGCAGGAAGTGCAGGAGTGGTTTGACGCTGGCACGCCCCTTGAACTGGAACGCGGACAGGAATACGCTGCTTACATCATCAATGCCCTTATGGGCGGTGAACCGTTTGAATTCAACGGCAACGTGCCCAACACCGGGCTGGTCACCAATCTGCCGCAGGATGCCTGCGTTGAAGTGCCGGTATGGGTCAGCCGCAAGGGTTTCCAACCGGTGCATGTTGGTGCGCTTCCGGCGCAGTGCGCATTGATGACCAATCTATCCTCATCCATTGAAGAAATGGCGGTTGAGGCTGCCCTGACCGGTGATCAGCGCATGGTATACCACGCCGTTGCCCATGACCCCCTCACCGCTTCGGTGCTTTCCCTGGCGGAGATCGAGCAGATGGTCAAATTGATGTTCTCCAAAAATCGCGATTATCTGCCCCAGTTTAAGAACCTGTAAACGGGTCCTGTCTCACAAGCATGTGTCCCTCTCATTCAAGGGAGGGACATTTTTTATTAAACCGGTACGGGGTGTTTGCTTATCCACCCCCTGCCCGACAAGCTGACACAATCGCTTTATTAATAAACAAATCATATATATAATATCCTATAAATCCAGCGCGCAAGACCGGAGGGAGGATGAAACCAGCGCCATTTGATTACCATACCCCTGAGACCGCTCAACAGGCCATTGAATTGCTCAACCAGTTGGGCGCTGACGCCCAATTGCTGGCCGGAGGACAGAGTCTGATCCCTGCCATGAATTTTCGGGCGGTGAAACCCACGGCTTTGATTGATCTCAACAACATACCATCCCTGCAGGGCGTCCGTGCAGAGGATGACGGTTCCCTGCACATCGGTGCAATGACACGTTACCGCACCCTGGAAACTGATCCGCTTGTCTACAAACGGCAGCCCCTGATTCATGCCGCCGTTCCATTTATTGCTCATCCGGCAATCCGTTCACGCGGAACCATTGGCGGCAGTCTGGCGTTCGCCGACCCTGCAGCCGAGCTTCCTACTATCGTCATCACACTGGGGGCCACGCTGCATATACACAGCGTCCAAGGCGCGCGCAGCCTGCCTGCCGATCAGTTTTTTGTGGATCTGTTTGCCACGCACCTTGCTGCCGACGAAATGTTGACGGAGATCGAAATTCCACCCATGCAAGCCGGAGCAGGCTGGGGGTTTCGCGAATCAGCGCGGCGTCACGGTGACCGCGTGATGATGGGTGTCGCAGCCCTGGTCAACCTGGATCAGGGTGGGTGCATTGCCTCTGCCCGCGTGGCATTGATGAACGCCGGTCCCACGCCCATGCTGGCGCGCCATGCCTGCGCCGATATGATCGGTAAAACCCCGTCTGATGAGCTTGCCCGGCATGCTGCCGGGGTGGCGGCGCGACTGGATATTGACCCACCCGATGACACTCACGCTTCGGCTGCCTTTCGCCGTAACCTTGCAGAAACCCTCACCTTACGGACCCTGCTGGATGCCTTTACGAGAGCAACAAAATGACCACTCCACACACCATTACCGTAACAGTCAATGGGGTCACCCATACCCGGCAGGTGGAACCCCGCCTGCTGCTTTCCGATTTTTTACGTCACAACCTCAACCTCACCGGAACCCATGTGGGGTGCGAACACGGCGCATGCGGCGCCTGCACGGTTCTGCTGGATGGCGCGCCGGTTCGCTCCTGCCTGATGTTCGCCGTGCAGGCCAACAATCACTCCATTACCACTGTGGAAGGCCTTTCCGACGACCCATCCCGCCTGACTCCATTGCAGGCAGCCTTTCAGGAAGCGCACGGGTTGCAATGCGGTTTCTGCACTCCGGGGTTTCTCACCACGTTGAGTGCTTTCCTGCGCGACAATCCCAACCCATCCCGCGACGAAATCCGCGAAGCATTGGCGGGCAACCTGTGCCGCTGCACCGGTTATGAAAACATCGTCCGCGCAGTGGAAATGGCAGCCGTCAACATGGCTGCCGCTTCGCCCGACGGGGAGGTGGCCCGATGAGCGACTCCTGGTTTGGCAAACCGGTAAAGCGCAATGAGGATCCCCAACTGCTCACCGGACAGGCGCTGTTTGTGGATGACCTGCACCTGCCTGACATGCTGACGGCTTATATGGTGCGCAGCCCACATGCCCACGCCCGCATCCGATCCATTGAAACCTCGGCCGCATTGCAAATGCCCGGCGTCGTTGCCATTTACACCGCTGCTGATCTGGGCGATGTGCTCAAAAAAGCCGAACTGATCGTCCAACCACCGCCCATCAAGGAGATGGAATTTTACGAACGCACCTATTATCCGCTGGCATTGGACAAGGTTCGTTATGTGGGAGAACCCGTGGCGTTGGTGATCGCCGCCGACCGCTACCTCGCTGAAGATGCCGCCGCCCGGGTGCAGGTGGATTATGAAGTATTGCCCGCCGTGGTGGATATGGAAAAGGCGCTCGAAACCGGCGCTCCCTTGATCCATGACGACCTTGAATCCAACCTGGCAGCACGTGTGGTTCAGCAACGCGGCGACTATCAACGCGCGCACCGGCAGGCACACACCATCATCAGCCGGCGCTTTGTGTATGACCGCGGCTCTGCGATGCCCATCGAACCGCGCGCCGTCGCAGCAGCATGGGACCCGCTGGCGCGCCGCCTGACCGTATGGGATACCACCCAGGCGCCCATTCCCATCCGCAATGGGCTGGCAAAACTGCTGCACCTCTCCGAAAGCCAGGTGCGCGTGGTGGCGCCCTTTATTGGCGGAGGTTTCGGCGCCAAACTGATGACCTTTTACCCTGAGGAAACCCTCATTCCGTGGGCAAGCCTGCGCCTGAAACGCCCTGTCAAGTGGACCGAGGACCGGCAGGAACACTTCTACGCCACCGTGCACGAACGCGGTCAGGTGCATTACGCCGAGATCGCACTGGATTCCTCCGGACGCATTTTGGGTGTGAAAGATTCATTCATCCACGATACCGGCGCATATGACCCCTACGGCCTGACCATTCCGATCAACAGCCAGTGTACGCTGCTTGGCACGTATGATGTACCAAACTATTATTCTGAGTTCAGGGTGGCATTCACCAACAAGACCATCGTCACCCCCTACCGCGGCGCAGGCAGGCAGCATGGTGTGTTCGTCATGGAACGCCTGCTTGATCTTGCTGCACGCGAATTGGACATGGATCCCGCCGAGATCCGGCGCATCAACCTGCTGCCAGCCAATGCCTTCCCACACGACAACAACATCATCTATCAGGATTTCGCGCCTCTGGTGTACGATAGCGGCAACTACGAACCATTACTGAAGCGGGCGCTCGAACTGATCGACTACGAAAACTTTCGCCGCGTTCTTCAACCTGCTGCGCGCGCTCAGGGCAGGCAACTGGGCATCGGGCTGGCATTGTATGTGGAAGGAACCGGCATTGGTCCCTATGAAGGCGCCAGGGTGCAGGTGATGGCGGACGGGCGTGTATCAGTGGTCACCGGTGTGGGCACTCAGGGCCAGGGACACTTCACCAGTTTCGCGCAGATCGCCGCTGACCAGCTTGGCGTGGATGTGGATCAGGTGGACGTGGTCACCGGCGATACCGACCGCTTTCACTGGGGTACAGGCACCTTCGCCAGTCGCGGTGCAGTGGTGGCAGGCAGCGCCATTCACCAGGCAGCGTGCAATGTGCGCGAGAAGATCCTTAAACTGGCAGCCGCCGAGCTGGGCTGCAGGGCGGACGATCTGGAGATAGCCAAAGGCCGCGTTTTTCTCCGTCAACCTCCGCACCGCTTCATCCCGTTAAGCGAACTGGCTGAGATCGCCAACCCCATGCGCGGCGCGGTTCAACCGGGCACAGAGCCAGGCTTGGAAGCCACCAGTTATTTTGGGCCTGCCACCGGAACCACCGCCTTTGGCTGCCATGCCATGATCGTTGAAGTGGACCCTGACACCATGGAAATTGATCTGCAACGTTATGTGGTGGTGCATGACTGCGGGCGGGTGATCAACCCGCTGATCCTGGAAGGCCAGGTGCAGGGCGGCGTTGCACAGGGAATCGGCAATGCCTTTTATGAGCAACTGGTTTATGACCAGCAGGGACGCATCATCAATGCCAATCTGCGTGATTACCTGCTGCCCACCGCACTGGAAGTACCCGGCGTTGAGATGGGCCACACCGAAACGCCTTCCCCGTTGAATCCGATGGGGGTCAAGGGCGCTGGCGAGGCGGGGGCAATTCCGGTGGGGGCGCTGTTTGCCCAGGCGCTGGAGGACGCGCTCAACCAGCCTGGTATCGAACTGCTTGAAGCACCGTTGAGCCCATCGCGCTTGTGGGAGATCGCCAACCACGTGAAGGGCAGGGAGTTCATTTCTCCACCACCCCGCCCTGATTCGGGTTACCCTGCGTTTACTCAATCTGCATGATCATTAAAACGGTCAGCCGCATACCCGGCTGACCGTTTTATCTGCTCTCCAGTGCCTTACGAAGAAATAAACCCACCCCCGTTGATATGGATCACCTGACCGGTAATGTAAGAGGAATCGTCACAGGCAAGGAAAACATATGCCGGACCCAGCTCTTCTGGTTCTCCGGGCCGCCCCATGGGTACATCGGTGCCAAACGAGGCCACCCTGTCCTCAGGGAACGTGGCCGGGATCAGCGGCGTCCAGATGGGACCCGGGGCAATGCCATTCACGCGGATACCCTTCTCCACCAGGCTCTGGCTCAATGAGCGCGTGAATGCCACAATGGCGCCCTTGGTGGAAGAATAATCCAGCAAATGCGGGCTGCCGCGATACGCGGTGACCGAAGTGGTATTGATGATGCTTGCGCCCTTCTTTAAATGCGGCAGCGCTGCCTTGGTCATATAAAAAAACGAGAAAATATTGGTGCGAAAGGTGCGTTCCAGTTGTTCCACACTGATATTCTCAATGCTCTCCTGCGGATGCTGTTCGGCAGCATTGTTCACCAGTACATCCAGGCGGCCAAATTCTCGCACGGTTTTTTGCACGGCTTGCTGGCAAAACTGCTCATCGCCCACATCACCACGGATCAAAAGACAACGCCGGTTGAACTTTTCCACCTGGTGTTTGGTCTCCTCAGCGTCGCGATCTTCATTCAGATAAACAATCGCGACATCGGCGCCTTCCATGGCAAAATGAACAGCCGCCGACCGGCCAATGCCGCTGTCTCCACCGGTGATGATGGCCACCTTCCCTTCCAGTTTGCCGCTGCCTTTGTAATCACTGTCTCGAAACTTGGGACGCGGTTTCATTTCATGTTCGCGTCCCGGTTGCCCCTGTTGATGTTGAGGCGGTTTGCCCTGTTTTTCCTGGGTCATCGTTCCTCCCTGACTTTTCCAAAAAACCGGCTCTCATGCCATGATGAATCAATCAGCATGAGAGCCGGATGACTGTCAACTGCCACTGCGTGGCTAATCGAACGTATCCTTTACTTCCTCCCAGGCATGCCGGATCGAATCCTTGAAGCGATCCCAGGTACCCGGCTGCTGCCTGTCCCAATCCTTCCGGGCGTCATTTTCAATATCAGCCCAGTTCCGGCCGCGAAAACGCGTGTCACCGGCCAGATTGTATCCATACCGGTATGCGGGCGCATAATCGGTATAGGTATAGGTCTGGCTGTACGGTCCACTCTGGAAATGCGACCGGAAACGATCTTCATAATCGGTATAGCGGGCATCGTATTGATTGAACGTGCCCATTTCACTCTCGGGTGTTCCCCTTCCTGATACCGTGCCCGAAATATCGCGTTCACCGGCGTCAAACGTACCACGACCCGTGACGGGGGTGTCCGTTCCGCCCATGCCGCCGGGTTGCTGGCCTGAAGAGCGGCCCTGTCCAACGTCCCCCTGAGAGCCCATGCCCTGATTGCGCCGTGCGGCATCATACTCACCTGGGCGCACATCCGATCCCATGCCGCCTGTAGCCCCCATGCCAACCGACCGGTCAGTGCTGCGCTGCATTCCCACCGAGTCGTAACTGCTGCTCTCGGCCCATCCCGTCCAGCCGCTTTCCCGCCACTGGGCAGCCCGTTCGCGCAGGTTAATGGGGTTGTGCCGGTTGAGGATCGCCACTGCCTGATCAGCCTGATAATCTTCCACCTTGATGGTGACCAGCGTGCCTCCGCGGCGAATTCCTTCTGCGTAATATTCGCCCGTCTCATTGGGTATGCCCAAGTCCGCCAGTGCGCCCAACACGCCACCTGCCAATGCGCCTGCGCCTGCTCCGGCAAGCCCACCCAATGCGGCCGCCAGCGGTCCGGCAGCCACAATGGGGCCAATGCCAGGGATCAGCAGCGCGCCCAGCCCAACCAGGATGCCGCCAATGCCGCCCACTGTGGCGCCAATACCCGCCCCCACTCCGGCTCCACTCGTGTCAATATCCTCCCGCAATCCAAGTTCTTTGCGATAGTCACCGCTGGCATCCGATGCAACATAGCTGATCTGATCGCGCGCAAAGTTATTGTCGATCAGTTCCTGTACAGCATCATTGGCATGCCGGTAATCGTCAAAAATAGCCACAACCGTTCGGGTCATATGATTCTCCTTTTTTGCTCCGGGTAAATGAGGCCCCGCCGCAGGCGAGACATTGATCCAAGAGACATTGATCCAAGAGACATTGCTCCAAGAGTCTTCGATCCATCTTTCTGCATATCACACTTACTATATCCGTCCCCTATTTGGGCAACAATGCGGGATCATCCCCTGCCATTGGTAGGATTTTCCCCAAAATTCATCAAACCTTTGTACCCCCGCTCTTCCATGCCGCAACATATTGCTGATTGTAATTAAGACCATTTTAGGTATAATTGGAGAAATTTTAGAAAAGGAGCATACCCGTATGTCCCATCATGAAGAAGGCGGAACTTGCGCATGCGGCGGCAATTGTGGATGCAATTCTGAACAGCAGGTGTACCTGACCAAGGAAGAGTACATCGCTGAGCTGGAAAAATATCTGGTTCGCCTGCGGCAGGAAATTGAATCGGTGGAGCAGGAACTGCACGCCCTGCGGGAAACCGCCTGACCAAAACAGTTATACAGGTACAAAAAGTGGCTGTCCAAACTCTTGTTTTGGACAGCCACTGTGTTTTCTCCCCCTTGCTCGTGGCTGTCCCCCGGTTTCGCCGATTGACAGCCACGAGCAGCGTCTAAAATTGACTAGGATTGTGTCCCCCTGGGGCAGTTGTTCCATCCTCGTCATGTTAGGATTATCATCAGCGACACCCACATTGTTACGTTGCGAGCTTGCGTCGGTCAAACACTGGATTTCCAAAACCCAAATTCCGTTCAGGCTGTTTCCTTGTACCGCAGAACCCAGGTGAGTTCATCCAGGTCCTGTGCGGTGTCGGTGGCAGCCTTGTGTACCAACCAACCAATATCTTCCAGTGTTCGATCCACTTCGCCGATGGTTTTAATCCCTGCTTCACGGATTAGATACCGGGTTTCCCGTCCACTTCGGGGCGCCACTAGTACTGCAACGCCAGCCCCCACCAAGCCGCCTATGGCAAATGCAGCCAGTATTTTTAAGAGACTGTAACCTTTGCGAGAAATCACTGATCCTCGTATGTGAAGGTTATCCTAAGAACATTGCACGGAGAAGGTCTCCGTTCGTGAAGCATCATCATGATAAATTTTCTGTCACTTTCAAACAATGGGGAGCAGTCCGAAGAAACGGGTAGGGAAAACCCTACTACTTTTTTTACAAAAAAATGAGAATGATTGAATAGTTCCCCAACCATTCTCATTTGTCCCCATTACCTGCGGTTTATATGGTGGTGCGGTTCGAAAGCAATCGTACGATCGCCACCACCAGCACAGCGCCCAGAAAAGCAATAACAACCGTGGTCAATTGAAATTCGCCCAGCGGATTGCTGACATTAAATAAAGCACTGGCGATAAATCCTCCCACCAGGGCGCCAACAATGCCCAGGATCAGATCACCAAGCAGTCCGTAACCTCCGCCCTTCATGACCAGGCCAGCCAACCATCCGGCGATGAGGCCCACCACGATCCATGCAAGAATACCCATAAATACCTCCGCTATAATCATCTTCAAAAATCAGACCAGAGAGGGGGGAAGCGCCCCTCTCTGGGTTGAGTTGGGCAGGTCTCAGACAGAGCAACCGGAAACACGCTGTCTTAACACTGCCAATCCTGTATGGGTATGATCTGCCATCATCTCCACTGCTCACCCCCATTCACCACCAGTTTTCCGGTTTCCATAACTGGCCGAAGATGATGAAATCAATTACTCACACAGGACTCCCCTTACGCTTCAGATCACTCTCAACCACCCTTATTTGCGTCATCCATCGGTCTGGACACCGGTTATCCTTAACCTTCATTCCTGACAACCAACCGATCGATGTTGCGAGTGCCTGTGTGTTCGCTGTCCCACATATCAGCGTAAAACAACTATAGACGCGCAACAGAGGCAAGTAAATCAGGAATCATCCGAAAGGGTGTGGTAGGGAAATCCCCAAAATTTTTCGCCACTCCCTTAAATACAGGTTCTCCTTGCATCTGCATGGAGAACCTGTGTCTCTGCATTAAGATCAAAACGAAAGGCGCTGGCTGACCGGTTTGGGTTGCCCAGTGCGCCTGCGCCTGATCGCCCTGGGCGCATGGCTCACCATGCTTTTTGACTTAATGGTGGCGGTCCATCCCACTTCACCCGATGCCAGTGATCTTACTGCCTCAGCCAACTCTTTTACCGCTTCATCCTTCACCAGGTAACCAGAAGCGCCGCTGGCAAGTGCAGCGCGAATGAACTGTTCATCATCAATGGCGCTGAGGATTAAGATCGATACCTTGACCAACCCAGCGCGCAACCGCTGTGTCACCTGAACGCCACTTAATCCGGGCATTTCGACATCCAGCACCAGCACATCCGGGCATAATTCTTCCACCTGCCGGATGGCCTGATACCCATTAGAGGCTTCTCCAACCACGACAATGTCGGCTGCCCGTTCAACAATCCGGCGTAAGCACCCCCGCACTTGCGGGTGGTCATCTGCCAGAACAATGCGTATTGCCGACATATCAACCATCCATCCATCCTGCCGGTATGCGGAGCATCCAACCCCGGCTACTCGCGACAGGCCGTTAAAATTTTATGCCCCACTATATAAGTTTGGTTTTGATGAGACAATGGGGGTTTTTCCTTTAAATCAAGTGGGAACCTCCCTATATTCAATTTGATACGGGGCTGTCACCCGCACAATTGTCCCCCTGCCAGGGCGGGTATCAATCATCATCTCACCACCCACGGCTTCTGCCCGTTCCACTGACCCGGCGATGCCGTAATGCCCATTTCGCACCAATTCGATCCAGCGTTCTGGCAGGGAAAAGCCCACTCCGTTATCGGAAATCTCCAGCAGTACGTGGTCATCTTCAAGCAAAAATCGAATTTCCACCCGGGTTGCGGATGCATGTCGCAGGATATTGCTGATTGAATTCTGGAAAATGCGGTATAACGCGATACGCACAGGTTCACACACCCGCTGCCCATCGCGTTGCAAAGCAAGTCGAAGCTCAACTTCAGGATGGGTTTGCCGGAAATTTTCCAGATATGATCGAATGGCTTTCTCCAGCCCAAAGGGAGTCAGTGTGGGCGGTCTGAGATCGCCGCAAACGTTGCGTAAAGCCTGCACCACTTTATCCAGCGAACGTTGCATCTCATCTGCAACATCGCCCGTCACCTGTTCGCGCAAGGCAGACAGTTGAAATGCCAACCCGTACAGGTCTTGAATGGGACCATCGTGCAACTCCTGCGCCAGATGCAGTCGTTCCAGTTCCCCGGCGTCCATTAATCGGCCGCGCAGTTCCGCCAGCTCATTCTCCAATTCCTTGCGGTGGGAAACATCATGCACCACCGCCAACGAACCCACATTTTCCCCCTCCTCAATCAATGCGGTGGTGGTGATGGTGACGTGCACCACACCGCCGTTCTTACCGATCAATCGGGCATCCCGGTTGCCGGCGTAAGCCGTTGGTTGTTGTATGCCCCATCTTCCGATCTCATCGAGGATGTGTTCCAGCTTCATTTCTTCCAGCTCTGCCAGTGAAAAGCCCACCATTTCACAGAAGCGTTGATTGGCAAAGGTAATCCGGTGTTTCTCATTCAGAATTACAATTCCATCCCCAGCCGTTTCAACAATCTCCCGGTAACGGCGTTCGGTTATGCGCGCGGCTCTTTCCGCCTGGCGCATGCGCGAAACATCCAGGGCCACACCGATCGTCCCCATGATCTCACCCTGGCTGTTGTGAAACGGCTCGACATGACATTGGAAGATCATATCGGTGAGTGCGACTTCAAACGATGCCGGAGTACCCTGCAATGCATAGCGATGATGTTCCAGAATTTCCTTCTGCACATCGTTGTACGGGCCGTTGCCCAGCAGATGCCTGCCCACCAGTTCCGATGGCATCAGGTTTAATGCCGTCAAACCGGCGCCGCTGGTTGCCATCACTTCCAACTCGCGGTTGGTTGACCACAATACAGCCGGCATCTGATCCAGCAACAGTCGCAGACTGGCTTCACGTTCGCGCAACACCTCCTCAGCCTGTTTCCTTTCGCTCACCTCCACCGCGACACCCATCACACTTTCAACACTGCCATCACCCGCCAGCATCGGTTCGTAACGCACGTCATACCAAATTCCATCGGCATGGATGGTGGTGGTTACCACCTCACCCAGCATGGCGCGTTCAAAAGCGTTCAACACCTGCGGAACATCGTGATAGATCTCATAAATGGAAATCCCCTCGGGCCTGCGATACCCCCTGCGTTTTGAAAGGCTTTTACCGAGCGTTAATTGCAGCCGTCCATCGGAGCCAATAATGAACAAAACAATGGGTGCAGCCTGCAAAGCCGCAGCGATCAATTGATCCTGTTTGCGGGTTTCCTCCTCCGCCTGCTGCCTGCGGCTTACATCCAGACACAACCCCACCACCCTCACCAGTTGACCGTTGGACAGGTAATGGTTTGCCGTGGTTAATTCCACCGGACGGCGGGAGCCGTTTTTGGTCACCAGGTTCAATGGATGGGATGAAACATCCTCAACCGCCAGTCGTGCGCTGAGATCGGCCACGACATCCGGTTGATCCGCAAGAAACAAGGTCCACCAGTTTTTCCCCGTCACTTCATCGGGCTGATAACCAGTCAACGGGAAAATGCCCTGGTTGATCGAGCGGATCTCACCCTGCTCATTCAACTCAAAAACCACCGCCTCCAGGCGGGATAACAGCCGATGATGGCGTTCTTCTGACTGGCGCAGCATGATTTGCGCCTGCTCTTCTTCAGATCCATCAGACGGCATTGCCGTTCTTCCCAGTACACTCAAGGCCTGTTCGGTCTCAGCCAGTTGCCTGATTAACTCCAGGATCTCATCTTGATTGGATAGTTTGTTTTCAGTTTTCATGCGCTGATTCATTTCGGCACAGAATGCACCTTCCCACCGCGGCTGGAGATTATTCCGGACGCTCAAACAATATGGAAGCCAGTACAATAACGCAACTTAACACAAAACTGATGGTCACCAGATAGATTAGGAATGTAAAACTTCGCATGGATACAGCCACAGACGAAAAATACACATATCCCCGGTCTGATATTGCCCACAGGCCCACCCCACCCAGGGCGACGATTAAACAAATGGCAACAATAATGCGGGCAACCGCCCACGGGGTCAACGTCCGCTTGTCCTGTGAAACCGGGCGGGTTACAACCAGTTCGTCCCGGTTTTTTATTTCCAATATTTCATTCATCTTCTCCTCCGCTTTTTACCACCACCCATACTCATTAATCCCATCAAACCCAGTAACCCCCCCATCCCCATGCCGAGGGCAATCATGGGGTGCATCTCCAACCAGGTAAGCAGGCTGAACCCACGGGAAAGATGCCCGAAGGAACCCTCCACCCGGTCATATCCAGGCAAATGTCGGTATAAATTGGATGGCGCGTCCGCCGACTTTGGCCTGTCACTCCTGACCACCGGAAAACCGTACACCAGCATCACCAGGTCTGACAGTTTGCTCGATATTCGCTTGAGCAGGTTCAAGCCAAAACCACCCCCACCCACAAACATCTCCCGCAGCGGATGTTGTGCCGCGTACACAATGGCACGCGCCGCAACCGATGCATCGTAAATGGGGGGAACCGGGCGGGGAACCACACCAATGCGGGTCAACGCCTTGTCAAACAACGGCGTGTTAATGGACGAAGGCAGGACCGTGGTCACGCTGACCGGCATTTTTTGCTGGCGGGCTTCCAGACGAATGATCGAAGCCAGTCCGTCAATACCAAATTTGCTGGCCGTATAAGCCGATTGGTAAGGCAGCGGCGTTCTGCCGCCCACCGAAGACAGCAGCAACAGGGCTCCGCCGGTGGTCCCCATGGCTTCCAGGGCGGCTCTGGCGCCGTTGGCGGCCCCCAGTAAATTGATCTCCACCACCTGACGGAATTCCTCAGGAAGAGTGTCAACAAACAACCCCCATACAGAAATGGACGCCAGGTGAACCCATGTATCCACCCTGCCGAAGGTTTCAATGGCGCGCCGTACCAGCCCACGCATGTGCTCCATATCGGTGACATCCGCCGCCACTGCCTCCACCGCTGCACCGGTTGAACGCAACTCCTCCCCCAGGCGTTCCACTGCATCACTGTCGCGGGCAGAGATCACCAGGCGCGCACCCTGTCTGGCAAACTCAAATGCGCTTGCCCGGCCAATGCCGCTTGTCGCACCCACCAGCACAACCACCTGCTGTGAAACATGTTTTAATTTCACTGCTTGATTCTCCATCCCCCTGCCATTAATGGCGCAGTTTACAACAAACCGGGCACCGCAGTGTCAGGTGCAATTTCACCGGCTTCCATCACCTCTTTAAAGCGGATCAAATCCTTGCCAATCTGTGCACCCGGTCGATCACTCAATATCCGTTTCAGGGTGGCATGACTGGCTTTATCCGGAGTGCGGTATTCCAGCAAGAGCGTTACTTCTGTCCCGCCCCCCTGCTCCCGCCGCACACGCAACACCCCCAGTGCATAAAGCGGTGACCCGCTCATCGTCTGCCATGCAAGCATCTCGTTCGCGCGGTTGACCACCAACTCCACGTCCATTTCCAGGCTGGCTCCCAGCGCTCCGCGCAAAACCCAGTGATAGGCATTTTCGCCGATCTTCTCCACCATCACCACATGCCGCATAAAGGTGGGCAGATTCTCAAGGATGCGCCAGTATTCGTATACTTCGTGAACAGGTTGCTCCACGATGATCGAACGTTCAATGCGAATGACGTTCTCCATGGTATCCACCACCCCTTCTGACTCCATTTCAATTAACCGCCTGACCACAGGCCTGGACCGCAGCCCAAGGTAGACGGCCAGTGCTCCGGCCAACCCGAGAAAAATCCCTGGGACGGAACGCCGCGTGATGGCATGGATCATGGCTCCAACCCCGCTGACCACCAACAAACTGCGCAGCATACGGCTTTGTCGTTGACGGGTCACTTCGTGTGTAACCAGTTCAGATTGCATGGCGGTTACTCCTTGTGGGTGATGCGTACTTCGATCTGATCCCCATTAATTTGCACTTCATATTGCGGTTGTGGATAAGCAGACGGCCCGTTGACCACTTCGCCGCTGCACACTTCAAAGCGGGATGCATGCCACGGGCATTCCACCACACCATCCACGCTCAAATGTCCTTCTGAAAGCGGACCGCCCATGTGAGCGCACACCTCGTCAATGGCGCACACCCTGCCGTTCACCCGGCTGAGCAGCACCCGCCTGCCGTGCACATCCACCCGGCGCATACTGCCTTCTGGAAGATCAGCCAGGCGCAGGACGGGCGCAAAAGGCTGATTGTCAGCCTCCGGCCTGGCGCGATTAACACCGATCTTCTGCCTGAAGACGAGATCGCCGCCCAGATAGGCAGAAAAACCGGCAATCAGGTAGCCACCCAGCGCCAGCGCCCTGCCCAACCCGCGATTGCGGCTGCTTCGGGCAAACAACGAGGTGATAAAAGCAAACAGCGCAGTGGTATTCAAAAGTGCATGTACCAATCCCAGGCGGCGCGCCTCACCCGATGTGTAGTGCCAGTCGGTCATACCGGCCACCGCAGCCGCGCCTGCGCCTGCCACCCCCACCCCAATGGCTACATCAGCCGCCTTGCCGAGGCGCTTTTTACCCGAGAATACACCCAGCCAGTCCAGCACAATGGCGGCTGTCCACGAACCAATGGGAATATCCACCAGAACCGGATGAAGGGGATGCCCCAGCCATGTACCGTTGAGAAAATCCTTTAATAACCGACCCGGTTTTCCGGTGCTGCCATAGAACTTTTCCACCCCTTTCTGCAGGCTGGAGGCGCTGTTTTCCAACCAATCAGAACGGGCAGCCATATCATTCAACTCGGATAGCAACCGATTTTCCTGCATGTTCCCCTGCTTTCATGAGGACAGAACAGGAGCGCCGAGCGGGTATGGCACTGACGCTCCTGTCCGGTTTCCATTGTTCTTGCGGGCGGTGGAACCGCCCCGTGCTTACATGGTTACGTCAGTACGCCGATCAGAGACAACATATCCGAATACGCCCGCCAGAATGGCTGAGGCAGCGTGCAACCAGATGTCGTTGCCGTGCAGGGGAGCCAGGCCAAACATGGTGTTCAGACCCGGGAACAAACCCATCACAAACAGGACGGCAAAAACAATTGCGATCACACGGGAATATGTTTTGGCTGCGCCAAAGCTGCCATATGAGAAAACACCCCACAGGCCGGCAGCCAGATGAACAATGTTATGGAACAGGTTGACCGGGAAAATGCCCAGCAGATACCCGTAGCCCGCATCCATCGCCATCGTTGGAGCGTCACCCGGTGGCGGTTGAACCAGCCCCGGAATGAACCCCATGATGCCGACCAGGGTATAGAAAATACCAAAGATCAGCGCAAAGGTACGAACTTTCATACAGCACTCCTTCCAACTCTTACAGAATAACAGTAAGTTGATCTTGCATCGGCTTTGCATCATCGGCAGAGCCAGGACGCACTCATCAGCCGATCAGTGCATCCTGGCGCCACTCCCAGCCGTTAACGATTGACAAACTTGCTAAAGCGGCTCTCTTTGCCGTCATTCATTTCATCTTGATACAGGAAAGCCAGCTTTTTCTCCTCAAATTTCTCGAAGAACTCATCCCACGTGATCTCCTGCAGCTCCTGATCCCCTCCGTAGCCGGGGAAGTCAATGCGCAGCAGTCCGGCATCTCCGCCCTTTTTTGTGTCCCCCACGGTGGCAGGTCGTCCACCCCGTTGTTCCACCCAGGTGCGAATTTCCTGATGATCGGTGGTTTGTTTGGTTTCACCCGCCATGATTACTTTCCTCCCTGCCCGGATGGCCTGCCTTTGTCTTTCTCTTCGCCACGGTTTTCCCCCTGCTGGCGATTTTGCGAGCCGCCCTGCTGTCCCTGGCCTCCACCCGGTTGACCTTGTTGCCCCTGTGTGTGTTGGCTCTGTCCCGCACCCGTGGTGGGGATGGGCTCACGACGTTGCTGTCCGGTGGAACGGCCAGCGATCTCCTTGGTGTCGATCAAGGTTTTCAACCTGCCCAGGTCTTCCTTCATGGTGGTCTTGGGGTCTCCACCCAGAATGGCAGCCAGGGTGTGGCCCACTGCCCCTGCCGGTGGGGTGTAACGCATGGATACCGTCAATTGCGTACCACCCGCCTGACCTGGTTTGAAGCGCACTTCCCCGCTGTGCTGCACCACTGAATCCGGGTCGGTCTCCCACGCTATCACCTGATTGGCGACGTTTTGTGTGATGCGCGCATCCCACTCAACAGGAATCCCCGCCGGGCCGCTCACCACCCAGTGCAACCGGCCGCCGCCCATATCGCGCACTTCCTTGACATGGCTCAGGAACCGCGGCAGGTTTTCATAATTGCTCCAGAAACGATAGACCTGCTCAGGTGATGCAGGCAACTGCACCGTCTGATAGACATCAATGACCCCCCTGCCGCCCATGCCGAGCGCATGGCGCACTTTCATTTTGGTGGCAGCGCGGATGCCCAGCGCTATGCCGCCCATGGTCATGGCCCTGCCTGTCAGCCCGCCGCGCGCTGCACCCCACAACACCAGCAAGCCAGAACCCACTCCGGCCAGCAGACGGGTGGAAGGAGACCACAGACTGGTTTCTTCCATATAACTGCCTTCTTCACGCGCCGAACTGAGCGCCGGAATACCGGTTGGGTCGGTGTGACCCTTGAGTTGAACCTCAACCTTTTTTACCCCGCGAACCATGCCAGCCGCCATGGTCAGTTTATCCACATCCGCAGCCAGTACATCCCCCTGCAGGGTGGCAACCTGATCCTGAACGGTCACATTGACCCCGCCGATATGGCGGCTCACCGTGCCCAGCCGGGCGCGGATGCGTTCAGCGATCACGGCATCAGACACCGGCTCATTGCTTACATACGCCATGCCTTCAGCCAGCAAGCCACGCACACGGTTGCGCAAATCCTGCACACCAGCGGCCAGGGCGTCATCGCTTTTGTTTCGCAGGCTGTAGAACTGGTCACGCACCAAACTCCTGCGCCGGTTGCCGCTGTTGGGGTCCAAAAAATACATAAGACCGGCGCCCACCCCCAGACCAAACAGTAGAGAACGAATGCTCACCATTAACTTTTACTCCTCACGAAAACCGATGGTTACTGCAGCTTAAAAATGAGCCCATATCCTTTCGGTTTTCACCAAAGTCAATGGGCCGGGTCCCAGACACCTACCTCTTCTACAACTATAAGGATGGCATTTGGAGGCAACAATGGGGTTGTTTCCTCAGCCACAGGTAGGGAAATCCCTTTCATTAGAAAAACCAGGTCCGAAATTGCCATGCGCCCCGCAAACGCCAGTAAATGGACAAAAACGGGATCAACGCTGATGTGTACATCATCTCCCATACATGCGAAAACCTGTGTGAGGTTCCCCGCAGCCGCCGCAGGGTAAACTCCAACCACAACGCCAGCCAGACAACCCCACCCATCAGCGTCAATTCTGGCACGGCCAACACCACTCCGGCAACACCCACCAGAAATGTCAGCAACATGGCGTAATAATGCATGGGTGGGCCCTTCTGGATGTATTGACGGTACAAGACGGGGTGCTTTTTATACAAGAGCGCATTGAAACGGCTCTTTTTTTGCAGGCGCAGTGAAATTCCGGGTACAGCCGGACGCACCGGGTGAACCACAACGGCGTCGGGGGCACGCAACAACAGGCAATCCATTTCCTTCAAGGTAAAAAACAGATCGCTGTCCTCACGCCAGGCAGTTGTAAAGCGTTCATCAAAACCACCCGCCATTTGCAACGCGTCGCGCCGGTAGAAGCTGTTGGCGGTCACAAACCATGCGCGCTCCAGCCCGGTTGTATCCCGTTCGTAATCAGTGCACTCCGGGCCCAACGGAACCACCACCCTGCCGCACACGCCGTCAGCCCCTGTGCGGCAAAGGGCGTCACAACCCTGCTGCAGCCAGTCGGGGGCAGGTATGCAGTCATCATCGGTAAAGGCAATGATCTCGCCCCTGGCAGCCTGCCACCCGCGGTTGCGCGCCGCAGCCGGGCCATGTGCGCCGTTCACGGCAATGTACCGCGCCTGCGGTGCGCGCGTTGCCAGTACCAGTTCAGTCTGCAGGATCATCGGGTAAGCGCCCTGCAGCGCTCCACACTCTGACGCATCCCACACCCGCCCCGGCAGGGAGTAACGGCTGATCTGCCGGACGGCGTTCATCTCCCGTACCATTTCCTCCACTGCCGGGTCATTGCCATCATCGGCGATCAGGATTTCGAAATCACCGTCAAACTGCTGGTCAAACAACGCCTCCAGGCAGCGCCGGAGATAATCGATTCGTCGAAACGTGGGCACCACCACCGAGACTGTCATGGGTTATGCCTGCCTGTCTGCCTGCTTTTCCAAAACAAACGAGCCGATCACCAACGCATCCAGCGGTGATGTCCAGAAACATTCCACAGCATCCCGGGGTGAACACACAATTGGCTCGCCACGGGTATTAAAGGAAGTATTCACCAGGACCGGCACACCGGTACGCCGTTGGAATGCCCTGATCACATCGTAATAACGCTCATTTTGTTCGCGGTTGATGGTCTGAATGCGCGCAGTGCCATCCACATGCCGCACAGCGGGTATGCGCCCGGCTTTATCCGCGTGAACATCAAACACAAATAACATGAAAGGCGATTTGTTGGCGTTGACAAACCACTCTCCAGCCTCCTCTTCCAGAACCACGGGCGCCACCGGGCGGAAGTCTTCGCGGTCTTTGATCTCATTCAGGCGCTCCTGCATGGCGGCGTCCACCGGTGAAGCAAGAATCGAGCGGCCACCCAGCGCACGGGGTCCAAATTCAAGGCGGCCCTGAAACCAACCGATGATCTTGTTTTGCGCCAGCAGATCAGCGGTTTCCTCAGCCACGTTTGCCATGCGCCGGTATGGCAGTTTGGACCATTTGAGGAAGGTCTCAATCTCGTCATCCTCATAGCCGGGGCCAAGGAAGGCATGCTCCATGGTGTAAATACGCTGCGGGTTGGGGTTCACACGGGTGTCGATCCACAACGCCGCGCCCAATGCCGTTCCGGCATCACCCGCGGCAGGTTGCACCCAGATGTTGTTAAAGATACCGGTATCGCGCAGGCGGGCATTCATCACACAGTTAAGCGCCACGCCTCCAGCCAGGCACAGGTTTTCTGTCGAAGTCTGTTTTTGCAACCATTCGGCAATCTGGAATACGCGCTCTTCCAGCACCGCCTGCAGCGAGTGGGCAATGTCATAATGACGCGCTTCGAATGGCTCACCCTTTGTGCGCGCCGGACCAAACATATCTGCCAGATCCGCAGGGTGAACCACATATTGCCCATCACCGGAATATTCCACCATGCGGCGGAAGGCGTCCAAATATACCGGTTTGCCGTAAGAAGCCAGCGCCATCACCTTGTATTCATCGGAGGAATGTAAAAAACCGAGATATTCAGTGACACGCTCGTAAAGAATGCCGAGCGAGTTGGGCATCTTCACCTGATCAATCAGTTCCAGATCGCAGCCGTGGCCGTATGCGTACAGCGTGGTGGCGCGTTCACCACGCCCGTCAATGGTCATCACGGCGGCCTCCTGGAATGGCGAAGGAAAAAACGCACTGGCGGCATGCGCCAGATGGTGTTCCACAAAATGCCACTGGTACGCGCCTTTAAGCGGTGTGTCCTTGAAACGCGCCTGCAAATGATGTGGATAGCCCGAGATCAACTGACGGGGGGCGTTGATGATGGATGACAGGAACAACGGATCCCATGCGGCCTCCCACTCTGCCGGAACCGGATGCGCGCTGGGTTCAAGCGGCAACTGGATGGTGTCCGTTGTGGAATGTCCATTCAATTGCAGGAACGGGTCATAAGCATACGCCACATGATCCACATCGGTCAGGTGAATTCCGGCTTCCTTGAGACAATAATCAATGGCGTAATAAGGCAACTCGTAGGTGGAAAAGGGTATGGGGCGTTTCCCATGTTTTTTGCGGGTAAAGCGTTCCTCTTCCGCCGCTGCAATGACCTGCCCATCCTTGACCAGGCATGCGGATGAATCGTGAAAAGCGGCGTTGATTCCAAGTGTATACATGCATCCCTCCAGATAACGTTAATCCCCGGCGAGCAGACTTTCATTGGAGTGGGCGCACTTGCCAGGGCCATCCTCATCCATCAACCATTCGTACCGGTACAGGCTGCGCACAGCAGCCACCACCTCATCCACGCTGACCAGGCGCAAACAATTGTGATGCCCCAAGGGGCAAACGCTTTTGAAGCAGTTGCGGCAGGGCACGTCATGAAACAACACCTGGTTTGGGACCATCCACGGAGTGTGTTGGGGGTTGGTAAGCGCGTACAGGTCAACCACCGGTGTGCCCACTGCAGCAGCCAGGTGCGCCGGACCAGTGTTGTTGGTCAGGATCACGGGTGTCATCCATAACAACGCTGCCAATTCTTCCAGATTCAACTGCCCGGCGAGTGAAAAACCAGGCTCCACCATGTGCGAGCGGATTCCCTCCACCAGATCAATTTCAGCCACGCTGCCGGTGAATACGATCTGCATCTCATCCTCGGAAGTCAACCGGGCAGCAGCAGCGGCGAATCCCTGCGGATGCCAGCGCCGCGAAGGTGCTGACGCGCCAGGATGCACCACCATCCACGGTCGGGAACGATCCAACCCCAGATTGGTCAGGCGTTGTTCCACGTCATACACCATCCGTGGATCCACCGGTACGCGCATGGAGGGGTCAGGCGTGGTGAACCCCACCGTGGCCACCAGATCAAGCTGGCGCTGCACCTCATGCCGCATGTGATTCACCTCGTCGGTTTCCTGTACCCAGTGGGTAAGCAACTGATATGGGTTTTCACGGCAATGCGCCAGGCGCAGGGGAATATCCGCCAACTGGCACAGCATGGCTGCCGGTAACGGACTTTGAGAAAAAACGGTAAAAATGATGGCCGCGTCGAAACCCATGGGCGCAGATGGCGAATAAACCGCCGGTCCACGGTTCCATCGTTCCGCTGCGGGGTGGCTTTCATCCACGGCGGGTCATGCACCATCACCCGGTCCAGTTCAGGCAGCAAGGCGGCTGCCTGCCCGCCACCCGATGAAGTCAGCAGGGTCAGGCGGCTGGCGGGCAGGTTTTCCCGCACCGCGCGGATGGCCGGGGAGGTCATCAGTATGTCTCCCAGCGTGTCCATGCGCACCAGCAGCAGGTTGCGCGCTCCTGACCAGGCGTTTTCCTTATGCATGATCGCCTTCCATTCCACTTTCCTGCGCTGCGGTCTGGTGCAAAAACTGCCTGCGGATCTTTTCAATCACCCCCGTGGTGGAACGGTCTTTGAGGTAGGGCAAAATCTCCACCACACCGCCCAGTTCTTCCACCACGGCTGCCTCCGGCAACGTCTCACGCGTGTAATCGCCGCCTTTGACAAATACGTCAGGCGCGATCATGCGGATCAGCTCAATGGGCGTATCGGCATAGAACGGAATGATGTGATCCACCGAACTGAGCGCGCTCAACACCTGGGCGCGTTCCTCCAGTGAATTGATCGGCCGGTCAGGACCTTTCAGCCTTCGTACACTTTCATCTGAGTTCAACCCCACGATCAGCACATCACCGTGCGATTTTGCCATGTTGAGATAACTGATATGGCCGCTGTGCAGGATGTCAAAACATCCATTGGTGAACACAATGCGCTTGCCCTGCCTGCGGTGTGCCGCCACCCGCGCCGCCACCAAAAACGGCTCGGTGAGAATACGGTCATCACCTGAGAAGTAATCGGTCAGTTCTTCACGATAACAGGTTGAGGTTCCGGGCTTTTGCACCACCACAGCCGCCGCGGCCGAGGCGATCTCACCGGCCGCCGGTGTTTGCGCCCCGGCAGCCAGCGCCAGGGTCAACCCGGCAACGTATGTGTCGCCGGCGCCCGCGGTGGACGAATAGGACACCGGACGGGCATAGGTGCGGTATACCGGTTGCTCGCGCTCGAACAACAACGCGCCGTCGCGATCAATCGTCACAGCCGCGATCTGCGTGTTGACCTGCTCCAAAATCCGCCCGGCGTGAGCGCACATCTGATCCACCCTGGCGGCCAGATCCTTCTCACGGGGCAACCCAAGCAGGTCGATGGCCTGACGATAATTGGGCTTTACAGCGGTGATGTTCAACTGGCTGAAACGCAGGAGTTGTTTTGAATCGGCCACCATCACGCGCGGGCTCTGCCTTTGCAGTTCAGCCAATGCCTGCACAACGCGCGGGGTGAAGATGCCGTAGTCATAATCCGACAGGATGACGGCATCCATATCCTCATATATTTGTTCCAGCCTTGCGATCAAGGCGCGCTCACCCTGGCGATTAATGGATGACACCGAACCCTGATCAAAACGCGCCATCATTTGCGAGTCGGCCAGCAGGCGGTGTTTTGCCAGGGTTTGCCGCCCTCCCTGATGCAATATGCCATCGGTGTTCACCCCCATGCGTGAAAGTGCATCATGCAGCAACATGCCCTCACGATCATCGCCCATAATGGTGAGAAAATACGCCCTGCCGCCCAGGCTTTGCACATTGATCGCTGTGTTTGCGGCTCCACCGGGCACATCCTCGCGCTCGTTCAGTTCAATCACCGGCACAGGCGCTTCGGAAGACAGATGATCGTAGGTCCCCTTGAGATAAGAATCCAGGATACCCTCCCCAACCACCAGCACTTTGATGTCGGGGAATAAATTGAGCACCTCGAACAATTGATTTTCCATACCATTAATCTTTCGTTGAGAAAGCCCATGTGGGTCTTTCATCCTTGCGGTCATTTGTGAGGATGACGCGAGCAGCTTCTTCAAAGTCATGCACTAGGTAATCGGGTGTACGCTGCAGACCGCCCTTCCAGCGGGTTTCATTGCCGTTGGCAATCAACACCGTTTGCACCCCTGCGCGATGTCCGGCTTCCACATCATCCAGAATGTCACCAATAAACCAGGAATCCTTCAGGTCAATATTCATTTCCCGGGCAGCCTGCAACAATAAACCCGGTGCGGGTTTTCGGCAGTTGCATGCCACCCTGTAGCACTTCACCGTGCCGTCCACATGATGCGGGCAAAAGTAAAACCCGTCCAGGCGCACCCTGCTTTGCCGGTACAGATGGTCATTCAGGCCGGCAAACAAAGTCCGAAGATCGGCTTCCTGAAAATAACCGCGCGCCACCCCCGATTGATTGGTGATCAACACCAGGCGGTAACCGGCTCGCCGAAGGCCCGGCAAACCCTTGATCACACCGGGAGCCAGTTCAATCAATGCCGGGTCAACATTGTATGGCACGTTGTTAATCAGGGTACCGTCCTTGTCGAGAAAAATCGCCCTGTCTGCCATCATTCTCCTACGGCCACGAAGTTTCACGCATCGGTAATACCATGATCTCAGGGATCACCGTCTCATCCGGCTGGGTGAGCACGAAATGCACCGTACTGGCCACATTGGCCGGGTCCTGAAGGTTGTTCACGTCAATATCCGGGAAACGGTCCAGCAGGAAGGGTGTGCGCATGCCGCCTGACAATACTGCGGTAACCTTGATGCCGTGCGGGCGGCCCTCCACATGCATGGCGTGACTGAGACCCAGCAAACCCCATTTGCTGGCGTGGTACAGCGAGGCATTTGCCCATGCCCTGCGGCTGGCGGTTGAGGCAATATTGACAATATTGCCGCCCCCCTGGCGTTTCATCACCGGAAAGGCATATTTCATGGTCAGAAATGGCGCACGCAGATTGACGCCCATCACCCAGTCCCAATCCTCCACGCTCAATTGTTCCACCGCATCGGTCTTGTCCACCGCCGCGTTGTTGATCAGCACATCCAGCCGCCCATAACGTGCCACCACCTGTTCAATGGCGCGTTCGATCTGACATTCATCGGTCAGATCCACCATCACCGGCAGGGCTTCGCCCCCACCTGCCTGCAAATCCTTGCACACCGATTCCATCAGGTCCTGGCGCATATCAGCCACTGCCACAACAGCACCGCCCCCCGAAAGTTCCCTGCAGATGGCTTCCCCCAGTCCTCTGGCGCCACCGGTTACCAGTGCAATTTTTCCGTTAATTGTGTTCATGCTTTCCCTTCCTCATCAATGGTCTCAAGTGACAGGCTGGTCAATTCGCTGCCTGAACGGGAAACGCCGTCACTGCCTGCCACAATATCAGATGAAACATCTCCACCACTTGTATTCACGCGCACATAATCTTCCTCCACCAGTTCAGACAACATGTGGAGCAAGAAGATATGCGCTTCCTGAATGCGTGCGGTGATGGTGGAAGGAACAAGCAGGTTGGCTCCGATAAATCGGTTTGCCAGCCTTCCCCCCGTTCCCCCGCTCAAAACAATTATTTCCATGCCCTTTTGCTGGGCAGTGTTCACAGCCCGCAATACATTTACTGAGTTGCCACTGGTGCTGATTGCCAGCAGCACATCACCGGCTTTGCCGTATGCTTCCACCTGGCGGGAAAAAACCTCGTCAAATGAATAGTCATTGGCCCAGGCGGTTAAAATGGCGCTGTCAGCGCTGAGTGCAATCACCGGCAGGGCGGCGCGTCCATCATGGACAAAGCGGCCAACCAGTTCGGCGGCGAAGTGCTGGGCGTCAGCAGCACTGCCGCCGTTGCCACACACCAGCACCCGCCCGCCCGATTGCAGGCAATCCAGCAGGATTTCAGATGCCCTCACCATCTCAGGGATCAGGGTTTCGCGGGTTTGTTGAAACACCTGAAGGGCATCCTCAAAGCGTTGTTCCAGCATTCGCATGCTGGCCGCCACCTCAGGCTGCGCTCCTGTCACCCCGTTCAGTGTCTGTTGATACAGGCGGGCAATCGAACGGGCCACCTGGTTCCATGTAAAATGCTCGCGTACGCGTTGAATGGAATTCCGCCCGTATTGTTGAATCGTCCCAGGCGACGAAAGCAGCTCAGCCAGGATTGCTGCCAGCCGGTCGGGCTGGTTGGGGGGCACCAGCCGGCCGGTTTCCCCATCAGCCACGGTGTACTTAATCCCGCCCACATCAGACCCCACCACCGGGGTTCCACACGCCATGGCCTCCAGCGGGGTAATGCCGAAAGGCTCGTACCACGGCGTGGAGACAAAAACGTCGGCGGCGCTGTAGAAGTATTTCAGTTCCATGCGTGCCTTCTGGCCGGCAAAGATCACCCGTTCGAGGATCTTCTCGCGCCTGGCAATGCGCGCCAATCGTTCCAATTCACTGCGCGCCTCGTGCACGGGCACTTCTTCCTCCCCGCCCACAATCACCAGCCAGGCCGGTAATTTGTGAATGTGGTTCAACCGCCCCACCGCGCGAATGACATTGTCAATCCCCTTGCGCGGCACCATGCGCCCCAGTTGCAGCACAATCGCTTCATCACGCGGCAACCCCAGGTAGCGGCGCGCTTCCAGTTTGTCCACCGGCCACATCTCAGCCGGGTCGTACCCACACGGAATGATCTCCAGTTTTTCCGGTGGTGCGTTGTACAAACTGCTCAGATCTTCCACATCCTGCGGGCACTCGGCTATCACCCGGGCGGCTTCAGCAATGATCTGCTCTTCAACCGCAAAGCGCTCATCCGGGAAGCGGTCCTCCTCCCCCTGATATTGACGGCGCACCCTGCCCAGCGCGTGAAAAGTGACCACAAAGGGCAGCCCCATGTGGCGTTTCAGTTGAATGGCAACATGGCCGGACATCCAAAAATTGGCGTGCACCAGACGGTACGCATGACCCTGTTGCCGGATGAAACGCATCATCCAACGCGCAAACTGATCCATGAAAGGAAACAGATCTTCTTTGGGGATGTGCGCGGGAGGGCCTGCATCCACATGGATGATGCGCACGCCGTCCAGCCATTCCATCACCGTCGGCAATTGCGGGTCATCCCGCCGGGTGAAAATATCCACACCATATCCCATGCCCTGCAGGTGACGCGCCACCTGTCCCACATACACATTCTGTCCGCCGTCATTGACGCCGCCCAACGCAGCCACAGGCGAGGCATGCTCGCTGATCATGGCGATGCGTTTCATGCGACCCCCATTCCTGTGGCTCCTGAAGTGGCCCGTTCCACCACCAGGTCAAAAGCCTTGCACCAGTCGTCTGAAAAACGGGTGATGCTGAAACGTTTTTTGGCATACCGGCGCGCCCCGCGGCTGAGTTTAACCGCTTCTGACGGTTCCACCATCAGGGTTTTCATGCGGGCAATCAGGGCGTCAACATCGGTGTCAATGTAACCGGATACGCCGTTTTCCACCACGGTTGAAAGTTCGGTGGTGGCCAGCCCGATGATCGGCATGCCCACCATCATGGCTTCGCAGATCGCCAACCCCAGACTGGTGTAGCGTATGGGATTAAAGAAAAAACGGTAACGCGCCATCAGATAAGGAAGGCGCTGATGATCCACCGACGGCAGCCCGCCGAGGTCGTCTGCAGCGATGCCCACCAGGTCCAGCGGAACTTCCTTGCGCACCTGCTCCCACACATCCAGCCCCAGACGGCGCCCGCGTTTTGCCAGGTCATTCACCACCACAATACCGCGCGGCAAATCGCCCTTGTAGGCAGCATCCTCCGGAACCATGACGCCGTGATCGATCACCAGGGCGGGGTTGTCGCCGTTGTCCCACATCAGGCGGTTAAAATGGGTCACGTGCACCAGCGTCACCGCGGGGTCATCCACAAAATGGCGCGTATCGGTTGGCGACTGGCGCGGAGGGTCGTGTTCCAGGTACATGCGCGGCAACCGGCGCTGCGCTTCGCTCAGGATTTCGTACTGATCCTCGAGATAGTTTTTACGTGACTGGTAGAGAATGATATCCAGGTCGAGGTTTTTAACATCCTCAGCCGGTACTTCGATCAGGTTGTCAGGCCACGGGTAGGTTCCCCCCCGCCCGCCGTACCCTTCCGGGCGGCCCGGTTTGACTGGAACGTACAGGTCCACTGGAACCTGTGAAAGATAGTAAAGGTAAGAGCCGTGCACATGCCATGTCAATACACGCTTGCGCGCGGAGTTGTCATACCGGTAAATGTTATCCATAAAGCCTCAAAAAAAATTTTTATCTGTAAAGCACATCCTGTACGGCAATTTCGGCGGCTGCCAGCACATCATCCGGACCCGCCTGCCCTGCCGGGAAGATCACGCGATGGAGTTCCCCATCCAGCGGAGCCCAGCGCTCCGGCTCGGTCTTGCTGAACAGCACCACGCTCGGTGTTTGCAATGCCGCCGCCAGATGGGAGATACCCGTGTCATTACAAACCAGTAAACGGGCTCCTTCCAGCAGCGCAGCCAGACCACCCAGCCCGGTCCTGCCAGCCAGGGTAAGCACCCCGCTGCCTGCCCCTCCGGCGATGGTCTCACACAGGGCCGCTTCTGATGCCACCCCGCTGATCACCACCCGAAACCCACGCCGGTTGAATTCCTGTGCCAGCACGATAAACTTCTCAACCGGCCAGCGCTTTTCCTCGTTGCTGGCTCCCGGATGCAGCACCACGTACTCGCCATCTTCCAGCCCGCTGCCGCGCGCCAGGCGCGCAATTTCATCCAGATCCCGCTGGAACACCGGAAACTCAAGTTCTTCGCCTGCGGTCGGGATGCCCAAATATTCAATCAGGCTGAGCAAGCGGTTGATCTCATGTCCCTGCTCAGGATAGGGAAAATGGCGGTTTCCATCGGGGCAGTATCCCCCCGGTTGGAAAAAACCAGCCGTCTGTCTCGCACCCATCAAATCCACCAGCGGGTTGCTGATCGCCCCACCGCCCTGCATTTGCAACAACAGGTCAAACTTAGAGCGTTGCACACTCTGCAAAAATTGGGGAAACTCCTCCACCCTTGCAGGTTGTTCTGGCATTCCGGGATGCCCCGGAAAAGCAATGAAGCCATCCAGATAATGCGGAAAGCGATCCAGCATCATTTTTGCCCAGTCCAAGGCGATCAGAGTGATGTGCGCATGCGGAAAAGCTCCGCGCAGCGCCCGCAAGGCAGGCACAGCGCACAGCAGATCACCCAGACGCAGGGCACGCAACACGGCAATGCGCCGGATGGGGGGTTGCAGGCTGCCAACAGCTGCTGATTTCACCGATAAAATTCTCCGCTTCTTCTTGCTTCTGCTTCTGATTCACCCCCGGTTCTTCTCCTTACAGAGTCGAACCGCAGGTGGCATCATAACCCGGACCATACCGGGCAAACATCAATGACTCGGACAGGATCACCAGGCGGTTATCTAAACAAGCCGTGATAACGTCATTTATCCCCTGCACAGGCAGGGGAACAACCAACCCCACTATACTGGTTGGCGTCGAAAAGGAACAATCGGG
>DAOUGC010000018.1:0-3543 GCA_034429695.1 Levilinea sp. | reverse complement strand
GAGTTGCTGAATGAGTTGCCAGGAATGCAGGCTGCCTGGTACGAGTGGTGGGTGTCGCACAGTGTTGAGCAAATCGCCATGAAATATGAACTGAAGCCGGCGCACGCCAACTGGTTGGAGGCGTTTCCATTTGTGCGCGTAGCCGATGTGCCGGAGGGGCATAAACCACCGCCACACATTGTTGGATTGTTGAATGCAGAAAAAACGCGCGAGGCTTACGGTGATGGCAGCTTCGGTGGGCAGTATCAGGTGGATGCAGCGATCATGGATGAGCTGTTTGCGGCCTGCCTGGAGGATGTTTTACGCCTGCTGGATTTTGAATAGTATGGACATGCACTCCAAATCCCAGCCAGATTTTGACGTTCGATGATATGATCCATTCATGATCCGCGAGAAGTACATCGTTGCGAATAACATGCATCTGCATGTGTTTACCGCCGGTGAGGCAGGCGCCCCGCCGGTGATCCTGTTGCACGGCAGTGGGGTGGATGCAGCCTTGCTTTCGTGGCGGGAGGCCATTCAACCGCTGGGGGAGCATTTTCAGGTATTTGCCCCCGACCTGCCAGGCTATGGCGAAAGTCAATCCTTCCGCGGTATCTACACCACGGATGGGTTGATCGAAACACTATCCGGGCTGATGGACGCGCTTGAGCTTCAGTCCGCCAGTCTGGTGGGGCTGTCAATGGGTGGGGCGGTTGCTCTGGGTTATACCCTGGCTTACCCGGCACGTGTGGACAGACTGGTACTGGTGGATGCATACGGATTGCAGCGCAAGGCACCTTTTCACTCACTGGCTTATCTGGTAACAAAAATGCCGTGGCTGTACCATTTTGTTTACCACCGCTTTCGGTGCAGCCGGTGGTTGGTCCGCATGGCGGTCAGAGGCACCCTTGGCAAACCGTCCAACATGCAACCTGAAATGGTGGATGAAGTATTTGAGGTGATGCAAAACCGTGAACCCCAAATGTCATTCGCTTCATGGCAGTTGGATGAGTTGAGCTGGCGGGGTGTGAAAACCTGCTTTGCTGACCGTCTGAGCCTGATTGAAAACCAGACGCTGATCATCCACGGTGAAAAAGATCGGGTGGTCCCCCTGGCGGATGCCCGCCTGGCTGCCCAACGCATTCAAAATGTCAGGCTGGTGACCTTGCCAGATACCGGACACTGGCTTCCCCGTGAGCAACCGGTTACGTTTAATCGCATATTGATTGATTTTCTCAGGGAGATGAATGGACGGGAAAATTCGGATTGAATTAATGCGCAGCGGCGATTATGACGAGATGATTGACCTGTGGAAATCCTGCCAGGGAATGGGACTAAGCAGTGCGGATACCCGTGAGGCGATTGAAGCATTTCTTCTGGGAAACCCGGGTCTCAGTTTTGTTGCCCGCGATGGGCAAAGCCTGGTTGGAACGGTTCTGACCGGCAGTGATCAGCGGCGCGGCTTTCTGTATCATGTTGCGGTCAAGCCAAGCCACCGCCGCATGGGCATTGCCAACCGGTTGGTTGACCACGCCATGGCTGCGTTAAAATCTGCAGGTATTGAAAAAGTGCACATCATGGTTTTTGCCGATAATCAGCCCGCACTGGATTTCTGGCAGCAAACCGGCTGGGTTCCGAGAACCGACCTGGTATTGTTATCCAAAGTTGTTGAGTAAATGAACATCGACCTGCGGTTGTTTCGCTGGGTGCGTTCGGCATGGGCGCCCTTGATCCTTTCCACACTGGGTGGGGTGGCCGCAGGTGTACTGGTGATCTTCCAGGCGAGGCAAATCAGCCGCATCCTGGACAGTGTGTTTTTGGATGCACGTGGTCTGGCTGATCAATTCCCCGCTTTGTGGGTCCTGCTGGGTGTGATCATTTTGCGTGGGGTGTTATATTTTCTCAGCGACTGGCAGGCAAGTCTGGCGGCGGTGAGGATTAAAAGCACACTGCGCATGGAAGCAATACGCAAACTTTTCCACCATGGGCCGGGAAGGCTGAAACAGGAGCAAACGGGAGAGCTGGCAGCCACATTGATTGAAGGTGTGGAAGCTCTTGACCCATATTTCAGCCAGTACCTGCCTCAACTGGCTTTCTCGGCATTCATCCCCCTTGCCATCCTGATCTCGGTCATCCCCGTGGACGGTTTGACAGCGGTGGTGCTGGCGGTGACTGCGCCGTTGATCCCATTTTTCATGGTATTGATTGGCAGTGCAGCCGGAGCTGAAACCAAGAAACGCTGGGGGGCGCTCAGCCGGCTGTCAGCTCATTTCCTTGATTCCCTGCAAGGGTTGACCACGCTCAAGGCGCTCAACCAGGCGCAGCAGCAGGCCACCCGGCTTGAAGCCAGTGGGGAGCGTTACCGTCTGGCAACCATGAATGTGTTGCGGATCACTTTTCTTTCTGCGTTGGCGCTTGAGCTGCTCGCGACGATCAGTACGGCGGTGGTGGCAGTGGAGATAGGTTTGCGCCTGCTATATGGCCGCATCTTTTTTGAACAGGCATTTTTTATCCTGCTCATTGCGCCCGAGTTTTATATGCCGCTGCGGATGTTGGGTACGCGTTTCCATGCCGGTAGCGCCGGTGTGGCGGCGGCTGCCCGAATATTTGAGATCCTTGATCAGAATAAAGATGTACCCGGCACGTCCTTACTCCCCGCAGAACAGGTCCCCGATCACTTCGAGGGAATATCGCTTCGCGGAGTGAGTTATTGCTATCCCGACGGTAATTCGGATGCACTGGAGGATATCTCCCTTGACATCCCGACAGGTCAGCATGTGGCGCTGGTGGGACACAGTGGAAGTGGAAAAAGCACCCTGATGGGACTGTTGCTGAAATGGATGGAACCTCAGTCAGGTGAAATTATCATGGGGGATGTTGGTCTGGCACGGGTTGAACGGGCCACATGGTTCCGGCAGATCGCGTGGGTTCCGCAACGCACCCGGTTGTCCACCGGCAGTATCGCGGCCAATCTTCGTATGGGTAAAAGGGATGCCACAACCACGCAATTGTGGGAAGTGCTGGAACAGGTGCATCTGGCTGATTGGGTTGCGAGCCTGCCTGCTGGATTGGATTATATGGTTGGTGAGGGCGGCAGGCTGGTCAGCAGCGGGCAGGCACAGAGGCTGGCGGTGGCGCGCGCCCTGCTGAAAGATGCACCATTTGTCCTGCTGGATGAGCCAACGGCGCATCTTGACCCGGAGCAGGAAACCTGGCTGGTGGATGCCATGCGGCGTTTGCTTGCCGGGCGTACCAGCCTGACCATTGCGCACCGGTTATCGACCCTCAGCGAAAGTGACCTCATTTATGTCTTGAAAGACGGGCGGCTGGTTGAACAGGGTACATTTGCCGAACTCTCCAAAGCGAAGGGCGAATTCAACAAGTTGTTGGAGCACGTCGGAGCACGCGGATGAAGACAGCCATTCGGTTGTTTCGTTTAATGCGCCCGTTTGTCTGGCTGGCAGTCCTGTCGGTGCTGCTGGGTGCTGCCACCACCCTGGCAGGGGTTGGGTTGTTTGGCGCTTCGGCTTACCTGATTGCTTATGCGGCTTTGCATCCATC
>DAOUGC010000017.1:0-3516 GCA_034429695.1 Levilinea sp. | reverse complement strand
GTAAGCATCATCGCCGCTGGACAGCGTCCAGGTGGAAGCCTGGTTGAGGCCGGTCAGGCTATCATTGCCGCTGCCGGTTACCAGCGAGTTGATATTGCTAAACCCGCCGCCAATCACGCCAGCCGCCGTACCGTTGAAGCCCGTGCTGATTCCCAAGCCGGCGAGGACAACGTTGAGGTCGTTGGTGTAGTCGGTCATCACCAGGCTGTTGTCGCCGGTACCAGCGTCAAGTGTTCCAATGAGGGTCGCACCGTTGCCAAAGGCAAAGGTATCGCCATTGTCACCGCCAACCAGGTTCTCGATGATATTGCCATTCCAACTCAGGACGTAGCTGCCGGCGGTGATATTCACGCCAGATGTGTTGATGGCGTATGACAGCGCCTGATCCACACCAGTGAAGGTCACCGTGTCATTGCCGCTGGCGTCCGCGATGCTGTCAACGCCCCACATCTCGCCGAACACGTAGGTGTCATCACCGCCGCGCCCGTCGAGCAGGTCGTTTCCGCCCGCGCCGTTGAGTACATTGGCTCCGGCTGAACCGCGGATGATGTCATTCAGGTGTGAGCCGATGGCGTTTTCAATGCCAATCAGCGTGTCGTTGCCGCTCTCAATACTGGTGACCGTTCCGGCAGCCAGGTCAATCGTCACGCCAGATATCAGGTTGCCATAGAAGATGGCATTGATCGCGTCGTAGTAGCTGTAGTGAATGGTATCAATGCCCAGGCCGCCGTCCAGTGTGTCGTCGCCTTGCAGTCCGATCAGGATGTCATTGCCGCCCAGACCGCGGATCACATCCGTAGAGCTGGTGCCGATCAGGATGTTGTCGTTGTCATCGCCCACGATCAGGTTACCGAACGGGCTGCCGATCGAGTTTTCGATATTGCTGATGCCGTTGGTCACGCCGGTGGCGGTTCCCAGGGTCAGATTGACCGATACCGCCTGTCCATAATTGCTGTAATCCAGCGTGTCGGTTCCAGCGCCGCCATTGACATGGCCGGGGATGACGGTCGCGCCGTACATTTCAAAGATGTCTGCGCCGCTGCCGCCGGTCAGGTTCTCAAAGGACGAGAAGTTCAGGTTGTTTGCGCCACTGGCAAGGCTAAAGTTGCTGCCGTTGAGCGTCCACAGCGTGTCAAGGTTGGCGCCCACCAGCGTGTCAACCGCGTTGCCGCCAATGATGATATCCAGATTGGCAATGCCACCCAGTGAGCTGGCCGTGCCGTTGAACCCATCTATGGCGCCGGTTCCGGTAAGCGTCACCAGCCGCGAAGTATTCCGCAGGCTGTAATCCAGGCGGTCCTCGCCGCCCTGCCCGTCAAAGGTCCCGGCCAGGCTGGCGCCGGAAGCCAGGAGCAGGGTATCGTTGCCGCTGCCACCGGTGTAGTTCTCAATTTGATTGCCCTCGTGGTTGGCAAGGTTGCTGCCTTCGATCACGCAGGTGCCCGATGGGCATACCCCGCTAAACACACCGCGGTAGAGGTTCAGGTTGACGGTGGCTGGCGCAAAGCTGAAGGTATCGTTGCCGCCGCCGGCTTCCTCAGTGACCTGATCAACACCCCAGTTGTTGCCAAAGACGTAGGTATCATTGCCACCCAGACCAATCAGTGTGTCATCGCCGGTCCAACCATTGATGGTGTTGTCGCCGTTGGAGCCGATTAATACATCGTTGCCGCTGCTGCCGGTGACCGACTCAATGCCGATCATGCCTTCGGTCTGACCGTTATTGACGCCCGGAGCCGAACGCGCCAGGTAGGTCACGCCGGTCAGGATGTACTGGTCGCCCAGATTGACATTCACCGCCGTGCCGTACTGAGAGTAATCCACAGTGTCGTTGCCAGCCTGACCATCCAGCACACCAGTCAGCGAAGCGCCACTATTGAAGCGGAAGATGTCATTGCCGCCGCCACCGAACAGCGTGTACTGGGTGTTGTTGCTGATAACGAAGATGTCATCAGCATTGCCGCCAATGATGGTATCAATGTGCTGGAACTGCAGCGTGTTTCCGCCCACCTGGTAATTGTTCAGCGCAGGTGAGATGTTCCATGTGTAAGGCACATCCATGCCGGTCAGCGAGTCATTGATCGTGCCGCCAACCAGGATATCCATGTTGGCAAAACCATCTGCCAGGCTGTGAATTTCCGTGCCATTGAAGCCGTCAATGCTGCCAGTGGATGTGAGTACCACTGAGACAGGACTGCCGAAGTGCTGGTAGTCGAGCGTGTCCACTCCGGCTCCGCCGTTAACCGAGCCATTGAACATGGCACGGAAGACAAAGCTGTCGCTGGCCGTGCCGCCGATCAGGTTGCGGAAGGCGGAGAAGCTCAGGCTGCCGTCTGCGGTGGTGTACAGGTCGCTGCCGTCCAGATCCCAGGTGGCGTTGATGTTGTAACCCGTCAGGCTGTCGCCGAGGCCCGCACCGGTGAGGATGTTCATGCCGCTGAAGCGGATGCTGGCATCCACGCCGGCGAAGCCATTTGCGTTGGCCGATTCGAGCACGACAGAGCGCGCGCTGGCAAAGCCGTTGAAGGTGAGCGTATCACTACCGCTCTGACCATTGAGCACATCCAGCGCCGAGAAGGACAGGCTGCGTCCACCCTGGCTGTATGTACCTGTCTGGTTGGCGGTCACGTTGTAGACCGAGTCAAGGTTCAGACCGGTCAGCGCATCCACCTGAGCCGTGCCAACGATGGTGTTGATGTTGTCAAACGTTCCGGCTGTTGTTTCGCTACCAGCAAAGCCATCCAGCATGCCCTGGGCCGTCAACGTGATGTTGCGACCCGTGGTCATACCGCTGTAATCCAGCACGTCCGTACCGGCGCCGCCCCACAGCCGTTCGATCTGGTTGGGGGTATTGGTCACCAGGCCGCCTGTGCCGGTCACGCGCAGTTGGCTGTCGCTCAGCCAGAAGGTCACACCGGTTGCGCCGGTGAAGTCGTAGGTGTCAGCCGTGCCAGCCGTATCCGCAACGGTGTCCGTACCCCAGTTGTCGGTGAAGATGTAGGTATCATCGCCTTCCAGACCGGCAATGGTGTCGTTTCCACCGCCGCCGGTGATCTGGTTGTTCTCGCTGCTGCCGGTCAGGCTGTCAGCATAGGCTGAACCCACCAGGTTTTGGATGTTGTCCACGTAACGACCAATTGCGGTCGCGGTGCGGGTGGACAGGTTGACGATCACTGCGGTGTCGTACAGGCTGTAGTTGAGGGTATCAACGCCAGCGCCGCCGTTCACATCGCGGCCAACCGTACCAGCGCCCACAAAGTTGAAGGTGTCATTCAGCGTGCCGCCGTACAGGTCGTCGAATGAGTTGAACCACAGAGTGCTGCCCAGCGCCTCGAAGTGCCCGCTGTTTGCACCATCAATGGTGAAGGTTCCGGCTGCGTCCAGTGTGTTCAGGCGGTCAGCCTGGGTCAGGCTGGGCAGGTTGGTTCCGGTGACAATGTCGATACCGGCAAAACCACCCATATGGCTGGCCTGTCCGTCGAACCCGCCGCCCGCATTGGCTGCCGTCAGGGTAAC
>DAOUGC010000016.1:0-10430 GCA_034429695.1 Levilinea sp. | reverse complement strand
TTGTTCGCTCAGGCTCAGGCGCTGGGTCGCAGTCTGGCGCAGACGGGCGGTTTTGACCCGCAACTGGTTAAAAATTTCGCGGGGTTGGAGCGCTTCCCGTTCTATCTGGACCCCGTGTTCCGGCTGCTGTCAATCACGCCGTTGCTCAGTTTTTACTGGGATCAACAGTTGAAGGAAAACGGGGTTTTTGAACAACGTTTTGCAAAGCCGTACGAAAGCCGCTGACCTGACAACGGATTTCACGGATTTGGGCCATTTTTCTCCTCCCCCATCGACGTTATATTTGATGGGGGAGTCAAGCGTAGGATGGGTCCGCTTTTGGACCCATCATTTTATATGCTAATGCCATAGCGAACCCGTCGGGTTGGGAGAACGCCAACCCGACCTACGAAAAGCAGGCGCAGGATGGGCCCGCTTTTGGACCTATCTTTTTATACGCTGATTACGGATGGGGTCAAACCGTCGGGTTGGGAGAACGCCAACCCGAACCACGAAAAGCAGGTGTAGGATGGGTCCGCTTTTGGGCCCATCATTTTTATGCGCTGATGCTGTGGTCAAACCGTCGGGTTTGGAGAACACCAACCTGACCAACGAAAAGCAGACGGCTTATACGCTGATGCCGTGGTCAAACCGTCGGGTTGGGAGAACGCCAACCCGACCCACGAAAAGCAGGCGTAGGATGGGTCCGCTTTTGGACCCATCTTTTTTTTGCTCTGATTACAGATGGAGTCAAACCGTCGGGTTGGGAGAACGCCAACCCGACCTACGAAAAGCAAGCGTAGGATGGGGCCGCTTTTGGACCCATCATTTTATACTGGTGCCATGGTCAAACCGTCGGGTTGGGAGAACACCAACCCGACCCACGAAAAGCAGGCGTAGGATGGGTCCGCTTTTGGACCCATCATTTTTTGTGCGCTGATTACAGATGGGGCAAAACCATCGGGTTGGGAGAACGCCAACCCGAACCACGAAAAGCAGGTGTAGGATGGGTCCGCTTTTGGACCCAACTTTTTATACTGATGCCATGGTCAAATCGTCGGGTTGGGAGAACGCCAACCTGACCCACGAAAAGCAGGCGCAGCTTTTGGACCCATCTTTTTTGCGCTGATTACAGATGGGGTCAAATCGTCGGGTAGGGAGAACGCCAACCCGACCTACGAAAAGTCAAACCGTCGGATTGGGAGAACGCCCATCCGACCCACACAGGTGACCAACGAAGTGGCAGAAAGTAATTACGCGATTTTCCCCTCCGATTGTTCTTTTTTATCCTGGTAACGCAATATGGCGCGCCAGAACAATGCGAACGGGACAACGCAGATCAGGCTGGAAACGGCGATGACCACAAAATCACCAGGGGAAAAGACAGAGCCGGTGAAGAGTGGTTGCAACAGCATGAGCGCCAGCAGGGAAACGAACAGCAGGCTCCCGTGGAATAATAACCCCAACCCGAAAAGGTAACCGGTGACTGAGCGGCGAATGAGCAGCGCTCCACCCACAACCCATGCTGATGAGATGATCAGGTCGGCAATGTGCAGGCCAAGTTCGGGTGCTGGCAGGGGGGCGCCGGAGAGCAGTGCCGGAACCAGCATGGCGGCGGCACGCAAAAAGATCAATGCTCCCAGCCCAGCCAGGGTGAAACCGGCATACCGCGCCGGAGCCCTGCCGGAAAGACAGGTTTTTACCCGTTCCCGATCCGTGCCTTGCAGGACAAGCAGGATTGCCCATGCGCTGAGGATCAATTGTGCCAGGTAAATGATGCTCAACAAACCCGGAGGCATGCCGATCAAATAAACCATGGCGTTATAGGTGACGAAGAACAGCGCACCGGGCCACAAGAGCAATCCGCTCAGGCTGCCGCGCTGTGCGGTTCCCATGGTAATCAGAAGGATGGGCATGCCGATGATCAGGTTGATGACATCGTTGGCAGGAAAAGCATTGTTTAATTCCGGGGTGGGGTAGATGATCGGGCTGAAAAGCAGCCCTGCCAGTGAAGAGCCGGTCAGCAGAAGGGCAATGATGATCGACAGGAACGTGGGTGTACGCAGATCTTTTTGCGCTGACGACACTGAGCCAGCGTGCAGAGGGGGCATGGTCATGGGGAACCTCCCTAAAAGTAAAATCGCCCATGCATTGACTCTGCCAGGGCGGGATCCCAGGTTGGGTTGGATGAAGACGGGGACGATCTGGCTGGGTTAACTATACCCTAATTGCCGGACTGGATGATCGCGTCCATATGCTAAAACAAACAACCGGTCCTGTCTGGACCGGTTGTCAGGTGATTGGCAAAAGGTTATTTGCCACCTTCACGCAGCATGATGATGGCTTTTTCGATACGCCGCGCGCGTGTCCCGGGCGATTTTGCCTCGTCAATCGCCAGTACATGCCGGCGTTTGTGACTGTACGACAGCTTCTCCCAGTTGTGACGGGCGGCAGGGTCAGCATCCAGCGCCTGTTGAAAATCAGCCGGGGCTTCGACCATGCGCGGCTCGTTATCCAGCTCAATGAACACTTCCACCTCGTCACCGGCTGACACACCGGCTTTTTCACGGTTTTCGGCGGAGACCGGGAGCATGTAGACCCCGTTGTAGGCAGCCACGTGACTGCGGTAAGTGTGCCCGCCAATGGTCACGCGAACGGGTGGTTTCTGGCCCTGCCCCAACGCCTGCACGATCCTGGATGGAACCTGGATGCCGGTGGCAGTTTTGCCTTCCAGACGCAGGACGGCGCGAAAACTCAAACGGGAATGGGTATCCATGATGACTTGTTCCTTCTCAATCCGGGTGATCTAAACATCATTGCCGGGGCGGCTCTGGGGGGTAAATCAGGTGCCACCTATGCCTGTGTGATTTGAACATAATTGCCGCAAGTATCATCCAGCACAGCTTCCCAACCACCCCAGGCTGCCTGTTGGGGTGGTTGGCGGAATTTTACACCCAGGGCTCTCAGACGTTTGTACTCAGCCTGAATGTCAGGCACGCTGAAAACGATCACAGGCATGCCTTCATTATAGATGCCCTGTTGAAAGGCTTTCGAGACCGGATGTTGGTTTGGCTCGAGCAGCAGGCCAGTACCGTCCGGTTCTTCCGGTGAGGCAACGATTGCAAGGTATGCCTCGGGCTGATAAAGCCGGCTGGTAAAGCCCATGATTTCGGTATAGAAGCGGTGAGCAGCCAGTGGGTCATTGACGATCAGACTGACCAGTTGAATTTTCATGCATCATCCCTGCTGCATTGCCCTGGTGCGTACCCGCTCGATCATCTGACGGATGATGCCCAGGTGAAAAGCGGCATGTGGAATCAGCGCCAACACGCCGTTCAGGTATTCATTCGGCAACTCCTGTTGTTTGGACAGGATCTCCACCAGGCTCTCAAATTCTTTGGCAAGGTCGGCGCGCAAACGACTCCAGGCGGCTTCGTCTGCATTCACCAGCGCCCAGCTCTCGCTCCAGTTGGTGTTATAGGCGGTCCCGCGGAAGGTGGCGTTGACGTTGGCCAGGCTCCAGCGTAAATGCTCAACGTTGGCGGCAATGGTGCTGCCAGCGTCGCCGCTGCCGTCCACTGAAGTGGACGCCTCAACAGCGCTGACATCCTTCAAAACACCCAGAATACCCGCATCCGGTGTGTTATCCACCCACCACGTCTCACGTGGGTTGGATGGACCCGGGTAGCCCTCAGTGAGCAGGGTGATGACAGATTGGATTAGATCGGGAACGGGAATGTTACCCATGGTTTTCCTCCATTCATTTTCGGTAATCAACATTAATTCCTGCGGGAACAGAGCGAACCCTGCAGGTGATTGCTTCAGGCTTGCTTTGGAAAGCGCCGTTCAGAACGAGCCCGCGCGCGGGCAGCGTCCTCTTCGCGATTGCGCGGTGGGGCGCTGCTGTGCAGGCTGTCCAGCAGGGCGCTGGTGGCAGCAGCAATGGCATCCACGGCTGCGTTGAAAGCAGATTCATTTACCTGTGACGGCCGGTTGAAGCCGCTGACCTTGCGCACGTATTGCAGCGCGGCAGCATGGATTTCTTCATGTGTGGCGGGCGGCTGGTAGAGATGGAGACGTTTGATGTTTCTGCACATGCCTGAGACTCCCAACACCCCCTGGTGTGAACTTTTGTTCTGGAATTGAGTATATAAAATTGGACAATCCATGTCAAGATATAAGGAGGTTAGATAATAACCCGAGTGAACGTCTGATTCATCACGATCCGGGCTGCTCAACCTCAACGGTGGCGAAGGCAAGCCCCCAGAAGGCGCAATAATGCTGCACAGCGGCTGACAGGCGGTTCAGCAGGCCGGGCAGTGGTTGAAAGGGCTGCAGGGTGATGTGCGCCGTGTTCTTTTTGAATGAGCGCGCCCACACTCCGACGATCTGGCCGTCGAGAACCAGCATGGGTTTGAAAACCCCATTGCCGCCCGGTACGATGCGTTCAAAAAAGCGCACATCCATGATCAACTCGCGGCCGCCGTAGCCAATCAGATACTCGTCAAAACCGGGAAGCAGGTGGTCAGCAGGGAGGTCATCGGGCGCAACCTGCCCCGGCACAAACCACCAGTTCTCGCCGTCCACATCCAGGCTGTCCAGCTCTGTGTGAATGGCTGCGCGAGCGGTGCGGGCATCCTGTGGGGAAATGCCCGCCCAGCGCGCCAGGTCTGAAAGCGGGGCAGGTCCGTGACTGGCAAAGTAGCGCAGCGCCAGGTTCGCCAGGGCTTCATCCCGTTCGGGCCGCTGGCTGTGCTGAACCCACTCATCCAGCAGGACAAAGGTTTGCTGCTTGCCTTCCTGCGGGCCCATGCAGATCAATGTCTGAATGGCGGCATTCAACAGGATGTGATAACCGCGCTGACCGCTGGTGGAGATGCCCTGACCCTCCAGGGCTTCCATCAGGGCGGTGCGGGTGAGGCATTTGCCGCCGGAAAGCCGCGCGGCCAGAATGTCCATACTGCGTGAGAGGGTGGGCGGGTCCAGTTCCAGTTGCTTTTGCCTGTGGATCATGTGTGCCTGACGCCGCGGAGCGGTGAGCAGCGTCATCCAGCGTGCATCCCCGGCGGCGACAAAGTGCAGCGTCCCGCGCAGCGGCCAGGTGCGCACAATCTGGCGGTTGAGGATGGCCTGTTCCACGTGTTCCATGCCTGCACCACGGGTGCGCAAGCCCACTGCCCACAACGCCTGGGCGTAATCCTGAGCCTGCAGTGCACCCATCCAGCGCACCGCTTCGGCAGGGTGATCGAATGGCGGATGGGCGATGTGCTGGTTAATCAGCCGGGTGTGGGGAATGAGCGTGCGCACGGTTTCCATGCTTGCATGATACCACAGCGGATATAATTGGAGGAATCGCACAGGCAGGACTGTGCCGTCAGGAGCATGTATGAACTCATTTGCCGTCATCTTCGACATGGATGGATTAATGCTGGACACCGAGCGCATCGCACGCAGCGCATGGCTGCACGCCATGGCACAGCATGGTTACCACATGGATGAAACAGCCTATTTGCAATTACTGGGACGCACGCTGCGCGACGTCGAGTGCATTCTGGGGGAACACTTTGGGCCGCAGTTTCCTTTTCAGTCGGTGTATGCAGAACGTCAGCGTTATGCCGATGAGGAAATGCGCACCAACGGGGTACCGGTCAAAGCCGGGTTGCGCGAGCTGATCGCCGGGTTGGAGCAGCGTGGGATACCGTTCGGCATTGGCAGTTCAACCCACCGTCATTATGCAATCTGGAAGCTGACCCATGCCGGGTTGATCGGGCACTTTCAGGTGATGGTGTGCGGTGATGAAGTGGCAAACGGCAAGCCAGCGCCGGATTTGTTTCTTGAAGCAGCCAGGCGTTTGAATATGCCGCCCGAAAATTGTGTTGTACTGGAAGATTCAGACGCCGGGGTGCAGGCTGCCCATGCCGCCGGTATGCTGCCGGTGATGATCCCTGACCTGAAGCAACCGGAAGCCGCGATTGCCGCTCTGGCGTATCGGGTGGTTCCTTCATTAAATAGTGTTATTGGCTTGCTGGATGAGCTGGATCGGGAAGGGTCGCCACAGCGGGGAATCACCCGGTCCTGATCACTTTCGATTGTTGAGTGCCTGTCTCATCACCATGCCCAGCCGCCGCATGCCTTCATCGATCTTCTCGGGCGGTTGAACGGCGAAATTCAACCGGATGTAGCGTTCGCCGTCATCAGGGTTGGGGAAGAACCACTTCCCCGGTGTAAACTCCACTCCAGCACGAAAAGCCAGTTCGTTTAAGTCCAGGGCGTTGAGCGGTTCGGGCAGGCGCAGCCACACAAACAACCCGCCCTGTGGAATGGCATATTCCATTCCGGCTGGCAGGTGGTGGCGGATGGCGGCCAGCATGGCGTCGCGCCGCGCGCGGTTGATGCGAATGGAACGCCTCAAATGCGCCTGGTAACGCCCCACGGTGACGTATTCATCCAACGTCCGCTGAATCAGGGTGGAGGTGGTCAGGTCGGTGACCCATTTGCCGTGCAGCAGGCGGCGAAATATGGGTCCGTCAGCCACCAGAAAGCCAAGGCGCAAACCAGGCATGAGCATTTTGGAGAAGGTTCCAGCGTAGATCACATCGCCTTCACGGTCGAGGGCTTTAATGGCTGGCTGGGCGCGGCCCTCGTAACGCAGGTCGCCGGCGTAATCGTCCTCCAGCACCGGCACGTTGTAACGCGCTGCCAGTTCCACCAGCCGTCGGCGCCGCGCGCCGCTCATGCAGGTTCCGGTGGGGTTCTGAAAGTTTGGGATGGTGTAGATCAATTTTGGGTGGTACTTTTGCAGCAAGGGTTCCAGCACATCCACCTGCATACCCTGCCCGTCCACGGGTGCGCCGATGATTTTGAGATTCAGTGAACGAAACAACTCAAGCCCCAGGTTGTAGGTTGGGCTTTCCACCAGGATGGCGTCTCCGGGTTTGAGCAGTGCATGGCACACCAGTGCCAGCCCCTGCTGTGAGCCGGTGGTGATCAACACCTGCTCGGGCTGGGTTTGTATGCCCTGGCTGGCCAATACGTGCACAACCGTGCGGCGCAGGGGGGCATAACCGCTGCTGAACTCGCCATAATCCAGTGACTCCACTCCATCGCGTTGGATCACGGTTTGAATGGCGCGCAGATAATCCTTGACCGGAAACAGGTGCGGGTCGCCTGTACCCGTAAAGCGGATCACTCCGCCGCCGTGCCAGGTGTAATTGGGGATGGGCCGATAGATGCTGGTGGAGAATACGCTTTCATTAACCGCTTCCTGTTGCCACAGGGGCCAGTCTGCGGATGAGCGGTTTTGCTGCCCGGGCGGGGGCGCAAGCAGCGGGCTGACAAATGTGCCGCTGCCTTCGCGGGTGATCAACAACCCCTCGCTTTCCAACTCGGCATACGCATTTTTGACCGTGATGCGGCTGACGCCCAGCTCCTGCGCCAGTTCGCGTGTGGCGGGCAGGCGGGTGTCGGGGGCAAGCGCACCGCTTTGAATGTTCTCGCGTAGAAAATCCATGATCTGGCGGTATAGCGGAATGGAGTTTTGCCGGTCAAGAGGGATGCGCATGGTCAACCTCGTTTCTGTGGGGTGAACGATAATCAAATTATAGAACAGTGAGGGGAAAAGAATGGTTCCACTTTTGATTTCGTCAAAAGTGGAACCATGAAAAGGGGGGATAAAGCCCGTAAGATTAAGCGCGGCCGGTTTCCAACAGGAAGGGCAGGATGGTTCCGGCTTTGTTCGCCAGGATGTGGCCCTCACCGGGGGCCATCACCACCTGCAGATCGGGCAGCAGGTGGCGCAGGCGTTCGACCGAGGAAGATGGGTCAATCAATGGGTCAGCCTCGCCCACCACCAGCAGCACGGGCATGGTCAGTCCGCGCAGTCTGTCATCGCCGAGCACCGGAAAGCCGCTGCGGCGTGGGGAAAAATTGGCGTTGATCAGATGCGAAAATGCCAGCGTGTGATCATCCAGTGCCTTGCCGCCGTTCAGATATTTCATGACCATGCCCGTCCCGCGCCTGCCAAGCAGAATGAGCGGCATGGTTTTGAGCAGGAAGGCGGTGTTTGCCTGCACCAACCCGTCGGGGCAGAGCAGCACCAGCTTTTCGACGCGCCGGGGGCAGGCGGTTGCAAAGCTGAGTGCAAGGCCCCCGCCCAGTGAAATGCCGCCCAGGATCACTTTTTCCAGCCCCAGCGCGTCCAGCACGTCGGCCAGCCAATCCACCGGTTCATTATTTTCCAGACTCATGCGCAGCGGCTGGCTCATGCCCGGCTCACCGGGGAAATCCAGCGCGATCATGCGGAAGTGCTGGCTGTACGCGCGCGCATCGCCGATCCACATGGCAGAGTTTGCCATGGAGCCGTGCAGCAGCACCAGTGCGGGCGCGTCCTGCGGGCCGCAATCCAGCGCAAAGGTTTCACCTTGGCGGGTTTGAAGTGTGTGCCGCCGCAACGGGACGGGCCATGCGTTGAGCATGTCATCGTAGGCTGTGAGGATGGCGGTGCGGCCTGTTTCTGACTTGAAGATGGTTGCTTCGTTCATGTTGGCCTTTCTGTGATTATTCCCCGGTGAGCCAGGTTTCGGCCTGCTCACGATTGTCAAAAATGTGGAACATGCGGTTGCCGCGGTTGGCTTCCAGAGCCATCTCATGGAACCGCCCATTGCCAACCCGTTCAGTGGGGATGACTGCTGCGGTTTTGACCAGATATTGCACCAGCTTTTGCAGCACAGCCCCGGCCAGGCCGGTTTTGAGATCAAAGAATTCTTCCGGCAGGCTGGCGGCATGGAGCATCAGGCGGGACGAGTGGCGCCCGTCGCGCGTCTCAGGGTGGGCTGACAGCTCACCCAGCAGGTCGAGCACGTCCCTTTCGCTGCGAATCTGCTCCTCATCCGGCAGGAGTTCAACATAGGGGTGAAGCGGGTGTTGAATGAGTTTGGTTTGCATGGGTATTTCTCTTTCATCGGCTCATAGAAATTGAGCCAGTCCGGCGCGTACGCGCTCGATCCATTGAAGTTCATTTTCGTACGCCATGATCACATTTTGCTGGATCATGGCCCACAGGAAGGTCTCTTTTCGGTCGCGCGCCAGTGTATCGGTGGAGCGGCGGCCTTTTTCCTGCTGCATCAACAATTGCACACGCACTTCCTGTTCGTAAGTATCCAGCAGCGTGTGTACTTCATCAGGGGTCATCAGCGGGGTACACAACAGGCGGATCAGGAAGGTGTTGTGAACCTCGGGCAGGTCCTGGGCTGAGAGCGCCCAGGCTTTGAGCGCATTGCGGCCTGCCTCAGTGATGGTGTACACCTTGCGGGCGGGCAGGTTGGTCTGCACCACCACGTCCTGCGTCACCAGCCCGTTTTCGTGCAGCTCAACCAGGCTGCGGTAGATCTGGTTGTTGTTGCCCGACCAGGGGAAGGCAGCGGAATCAGAGATGACCTTTTTCAGGTCGTATCCCGAAAGGGGGCGGATGGAAAGCAGGCTGAGAATGGCATACTGGATGGACATGGCAGGCTCCGGTAGTATAGGAATATACTATGTTATAGTTAACTATGTTATTTGTAACATACATTTGCGGGTGAGTCAATCAAAAAACTCCCCCAGATCGGAGGAGTTTTTGATTCAGGAAAGCGTGTCTGTCCAACACACCGGAAAGTCAACGTTTAACCATGACGCATAATTTTCTCGATTGCCTCAAATTGATCGGCGGGCAGCGGACCAAACGCCAGTGCGCCGCAATTTTCTTCCACCTGTTTCACCGTGCGGAAGCCCGGCAGGGGCAGGGTTTTGGGACTGCGCGCCCACAACCAGGCCAGCGCGCCCTGCGCAAGGGTGCGCCCATTGCAGGTAAGGATCTGGCGCACGGCGTTCACCTTGATTATGAACTCCGGGTTGGGTTGTCCATTTTTGAAGTATTTCATCCACTCGGGGCTTTTCACCCCACGCACATCATCTGCTGATGGGTTTACACCCGCGGAATATTTGCCGGTCAGCAAGCCCATGGCAAGTGGTCCACGGTTGAGGGCGGCCAGGTCGTACTGCTCGCATACCGCCAGCACCTGCGGGCTGTCATCCAGCACGTTCAATTCCACCTCAATGCCAGAGCAATGTGTACCCTGCGCGAAATATTCAGCGTTCTCGGCAAAATCGGTGCTCCAGCCGTAGCTGCGGATCTTGCCGGCCTGCACCAGTTCTTCCAGCGTATCACGGATGGGTTCCGCCTTGGCAGCCGGAAAGCCGTTGTCGTGGAACAGATACAGGTCAATATAATCGGTTTCCAGACGGCGCAGTGAATCCTCACATGCGGCGCGAATGCCTTCCGGGGAGATATCAGAGCCGGTGACCTGGCGGGTGGTCTCATCGAATAAAGCATTAAATTTGGTCACAATCACAGCCTGGTCGCGGCGGCCACGCAGTGCGCGCGCCAGCACCCGTTCGCTGTGCCCCGCGCCGTA
>DAOUGC010000015.1:0-2623 GCA_034429695.1 Levilinea sp. | reverse complement strand
AACAAATCGCGCTGGATTAGCTCGGGGGTGCATTTGTTTAATACGCCCCAGTCGGTCACCTTGATGTGCTCGGGGTCGTTGGTCAACCGCCAGAAATTTCCAATCTTGATATCCGAATAACAGCGGTCCATGCGCTCGTGCAAAAGCACCAGCATGCGCCCCATCTGTTCGGCAAAAACCAGCGCCTCCCTTTCAGCAAGACGCCCACCTCCTGACAGTGCCCGGTCGATCTCCTGGCCTTCAATGACCTCCATCACAATAAACTCATTGCCAGGTTCAGTATTGGAGAGATGCCGTTTGGGGACAATATTGGGCTCATTGGGATACAACTTTTCCCAGGCATTGAAAACCAGGGTCATGTTTTCAATTTCAGCCCTGAAGGCATTGACCACCGCAAATGAGCTGTCCTCTTTTAATGCTTTCAGCACCACAGGGTGTCCATCCAGACTGACCAGATACACCCGCGCAGTCATTCCCTCAGCCAGAAACCGCTCAATTTTGATTTCCCTGCCATTCCAGGTGAATGTCAGTCCGGGTTTCAGTTCTCTATTATTCATGCATCACCTCACTTAAGCCGCTCATGGGCAATCAAACTGATCAGATAGGCAGCCAGGTCGCGTTCCACCGGCGAGCGCGAAGCGCTCAAACTGGGAATATCCGTCTGCTCGCAGGCCTTAAACAGGGCATCCCGCTCAGAATAGGGGCGCTGGCGTTCCGTTTCCAGGTTTTTCTGGAAACGTTCCAGCGTGGTCCGCACCCGGCTGGCATGCAGCGCATGGGCTGTGTTGCTGCTGCGCAGCGGGATGACCAGGCAGAAATTCTCCACGGCATCTTCAAGCGATGCCGGCCGCCGGGCGGCAGGGTCATAAAGATTAATCTCACCGCCATCCGGTAATCGCAGGAACCACAACTCCCGGTCGGTTTCATCCCGTTCACGGAACAGCCAGCCGAACAGGTACGCATAAGCCGCCCATTGAAAAAGGCCGGGATAGGCCAGCAGGCGGGCGGTTACCGGAGAAACACTTTCCCTGGTTCCGCTGGTGCGGAAATCCTCATCCAGTTCAGTGGCCTGTTGTTCGGCCAGGTGTACGTGCAGCGTGCGCGCAGGCTGGTAGGCAACCTGATCATTCTGTATTTTTGTGATCGAGCTGAACGGCATTTTGTATACAATCCACAGGGCAATGATGCGGCTGTCTGTATCGCTTTGCACCATTTTGAAGCGTGTATCCGGCAGGCGCGAGGCCCACCCACCCACAGCGGCGGTGTTCTTGGACGTGATAAACGCTGAACGGGTGAAGAAATTTTGCACATTGATATTCTTGTAGTTGATCAACGGTTGAGCCGTGCGCAGTGGCGACAAAAATTCCTCTTCCCTGCCGTTCAACAGACTGGCGGCATTTTGATGCAGCAACAAACCCTCGGTCATGCGCGGCGCCAGCCGCATCAACGCCTGGTAAATATCCTCACCCCGGTCAGCCCCAAACCGTGTGGAACTCCACAATGTGGTCTCAGGGTTGTAATCGGAAGGTAAAACATGTAATCGCAGATACGGATGGCTGCGGTCATCCAGATCCCAGAACCATCCAACCCGCTGTGCCAGACGTGCCAGGGCAGGTAACTCATTACTGGCGTGCACCAGGCGCGGGTAATAATATGAAATTACGGTTGAAGCAGGGGGATTGACATCCCGAACAGGGTCAAGCTCGAGCGGCAAAACAATTGTACGGCAGGTTGAAGCATCCAGCACCTCGGATAATACCCGGGTATTGGCGCTTAATGTCTCATCCAGGCGGGATTTCAAGCTCACCGCGATATCCGTCCGGGTGATGATGTTTTTTCTAATCTGGGGAATGATTGGCTGGTTGGCGGTGGGAGCAGAACGATGCAATTTAACCCATTCCTGCACCTGGGCTTTAAATTGACCGACCACGTCATCCAAACCTTTGATGGCGCCCAACAGCTCCGTAGCCAGTTTCTCCTTGCCCGGCACCCCTGCCGATGGCAATGACCCGCGCGCACGTTGCAGCACGATCTCCAACCCGTTGAGCAATGCTTCCGCCCGCCCCAGGCTGCCCGAACGCCCCTGCAAACCGGCAGCACCGGCATCATTCATCCAGCGGTTTAACCACAACATCAATTTCCATGTGAACCCGGCAGTCAGGTTGGATGGCAAATGATAGGTTGGGCCGGGTTGCCATGCGGTGGATGGATCAACAGCGTCAGCCAGTTCCCTGAAAGGAAAACGGTCGTTCTCCAGCAGGGGTTCTGGTTGGCGCAGAAAATCTAGCGCCAATTGAACCTGTTGTTCCTCGGTCAGGTCAAGCCGGGCGAACATTCCGGGGGGAAGGTCGGCATTGCCCTCTGAGAATAACAGGTCGCGCACCATTTGCGCCTCGCACACCCTGCGCACTGGCTCGATGGGCCAGTAGAAGGTGTGCCCGTAGGAAGAGATGAACAGGGCTTCATTCTGGGCGGCATCGTGCATGCCCATTTGAGCCACCAGATCATTAAAGAAATCGGTGCTCATGCGCTTGCCCAGCAACCCCACCATCTGATCAGCCAGGGCTGCAACCGTGGCTTTGATATCGCCCGGATGCCCGGGTTCTTCATCAAAGATCATCAC
>DAOUGC010000014.1:0-8962 GCA_034429695.1 Levilinea sp. | reverse complement strand
GGGCTGGTGATCGGTGCCTTCGGGTTGATCCGCTCCACCTGGGTGCTCTTCGGTCTGAACATTCTGCTCGGGCTGGGCAACGGCTACATCGCCATTCTGATGTTCACTTCCATGCAAACCCGCACCCCGCGTGAAATGCTCGGTCGCATGATGAGCATGTTGATGCTTTCCAGCATCGGTCTGGTACCCATCTCGCAGGCCATCGCCGGTGCGATCAGCAAGTGGAGCCTTTCCGGGCTGTTCATTGGCGCTGGAGGTCTGGTCCTGCTGGTGACGGTATGGGCTGCGGTTCAGCCCGGTCTGAAGGAGTTCAGCCAGGGGTTGAGCGCACCCGGGACTGACACATCCGGGGCATCCTGAACTTTACCCAACCTGGAGGCTTTCATGACCACCCCTTCATCATCTCCACAAAAGACACTCCTGCACTCCTTGCTCGGCGCGCTGGGGCGCATCCTCGGCGTGATCGCCATCATCCTGCTCACGCTGCCCGTGGCGATCCTGCCGCTGTTCACCGCCACACCCATGTGGGCATGGCTGGTGCTGGCGCTGTCATCGGTCAGCCTGCTGATCTACACCGCGCGCATGAGGAACGTCAAACGCCGCCTCGGCTATTCGCTGGCCGGTATGGCGGCCATCGCCGTGCTGGCGGTGCTGGCTTCCCAGATCTTCGCCGCCACCCCGCCCATCCTGGGTGAGGACGGCAGGCCGCTGCCCGGCTCGATCGCCGTGTTGGAGCAGGTGGAACTCAACGGAAGCAAACAATGGATCACCATCCGCGGCGAGGACGCCACCAAACCCGTGCTGCTGAACCTGGGCATGGGCGGGCCGGGCGGCGGTGGTTTTGCCACCCGCACCCTGTTTGAGCCGCTGGAGAAGGACTTTGTGGTGGTCAGTTGGGACGAACCCGGCACGGGCAAGTCAATCAACGCGGTTCCGTTTTCGCGGCTGAACCGCGAGCGCTTTGTTGAAGACGCACACGCCCTCACGCAGTATTTGCAGCAGCGTTTTGATCAGCAAAAGATCTACGTGTACGGTGTGTCATGGACCAGCATTCTGGGCGTGTGGCTGGTGCAGGAGTACCCCGAAGATTATTACGCCTACATCGGCAACGGGCAAATGGTCAACACCACCGAAAACGACGTGATGGGCTATGAGATGGTGCTGGAACATCTGCAGGAAAAGGGCGACGCCGCCACCCTGGGCGAACTGCAACGCAACGGGCCGCCGCCCTACCGCGGTGACGACATGCTGGACAGGTATGTGGCATACATGGATGTGCAGAATGAAATGATGGACACCCTGCCCTACAGCGTGGTCGTGCCGCTCGTCCCGTTCTTTGCGCCCGAGTACGGTCTGGTGGACAAGGTCAATCACACCATCGGGCTGATGCGCTCATTTGAAACCGTCTACCCGCAACTGGAGGATCTGGACTTCACCACCCAGGCGACCCATTTTGAGATCCCGGTCTACATCTTCGCCGGAAGGAACGACATCAACGCCATGTACACCCTGGTTGAGGAATACTACAACCTGCTGGAGGCCCCCCACAAGCAGTTGATCTGGCTGGAGGGCGGTCACGGGTTGGACGGCGAAAACCTGCCCCAGTTTGTGGAAGTGATGGTCAACCATGTACTCAAGGATACCTGGCCCGGCAATCCATAAACCGATCTGCACAGCCGGCACTATCATCATCCATCTGTAAAACCACTCCCCACCACACGCGGTTGGGGAGTTTCCTTCTTTTCTGTCGGGGCGCACCGCGTGCGCATCTGTTCCAACGAATGAGTCCAAGTTGAAAAAGGTAGGGTGCGCTGTTCTTCCGCCCCACCGAATCCACCACCGATGATCACTTAAACGGCGGGATGGAAGACACCGCGCCAGCTTCGCTGGCGACTCGCCCTACCTGCTCCCCACCCCACGCAGTTGGGGAGTTTCCCTACCTGTACAGGTGGAATTTCCATGATTGATTTTTATCAAACATTGTCCGTGAATACTGAATTTCCCTACCCATGGGGTTATTGAAAATCCCTATACCCGGCAGCGAGGCAAGACGCTATGATGTCTTTCGTGGGGCAGGATGCCATTTGAGAGTATCCACAAACATCGCTCACGATACATCAATCACGATAGTACAACCATTCACCTTTGGATCGTCTTCGCAAACCTGTACCAACAATTCGTTCGATTCAGGAGGAAAAAAGTAAAGATACGACAGGAGGTAATAAACCCATGAATAAGATAATTTTCGCTGTAGCAATCATCCTGGCTTTGTTGCTATCCGGGTTCACCCCGGCTCAGGCGCAGAGTAATGATTGCGGCGACACCTACACCGTTCAACGCGGCGACTACCTGGTGACCATTGCCCGGGAATGTGGTGTATCCTACACCGACCTGATCCGGGCCAATCCCCAGATCCAGAACCCCAACCTGATCTTTGCCGGTCAGGTGATCAATATTCCTGATCAGCAGGATGACAACGGGGTGAGCATTCCGGTGACTGGCGGTTCCACGTACATCGTTCAGCCTGGTGACACCCTGAGCACCATTGCAAGTCACTTTAACATCACCATTCAGGATATCTATAATGCCAACCCGGGTCTCTCGCGCACCCTGCCGGTAAGCGCCGGGCAGCAGATCCGTCTGCCTGAAGGTGCAGCGCGCGTACCCACCACCAGCGTCACCCCAAGCAATGTTGCACCCGATATGCTGGTCACTGTGGGCGCCACTGGCTTTAGAGCCAACACCAGTGTGGTGATCGGCTTTGGCCAGTTGGAGAGCGAGTTTGTTCAGATTGACCGCGCCACCACCAACGAAAACGGCGCCGTTTACCGCGTGTTGCGCATCCCCAACTGGGTCGAGGTCGGCGAGCGATACGCCTTTGTGGTGCAGCGTGAGGATGCCACTGGCGTAAGCGCAGTTTCCAATCCGCTGCGTGTGACCACCGACAGCAATGTTGGCATCCCGGTGACCGGATCCGGCTTTTATGTGGTGCAGTCAGGCGATTCGCTGAGTGAAATTGCAGCCCGCTTCGGAACCAGCGTGGCCACACTGCTCACCCTGAACCCCAACATCGAGAATCCTTCGTTGATCTTCACCGGTCAGCGCATCATCCTGCCACAAAACATTCAACCCGTGGATCCGTGGGTAAGCATTACCAATCAAGTGGCAATCCCGGGTCAGCCGATCAGCGTGCGGGCGATCAATTTCCCGGCCAACGCCAGTATTGATGTACGCCTTGCACCGGTTGGAGGAAGCTGGCAGGCAGTGGTGGATGCCCGCGCTAATGACGACGGCGAAGTGGAAACCACCATCACCATCCCCGCTGATGCTGAAGGGCAGTGGCAGGCAATTGTAACCACCACCGACCGGGCAAACATCACCCGCGCCACTTCACGCACGTTCTCCATTACCCGCTAAAGACAAAGGAAATGGGGTAAATGTTCCCATGGTAAATGACCAACAGGAGCTGCTGAGGAAAAGATCAACAGCTCCTGTTATTTTTTATTGATCCACACCTCAAGATCGTCCATGGTGGACAAAAATGCCTCTTCCAGGTCAATCTCGTGTGCCTGCGCCAGGACAATGACCGACCACAGGCAATCAGCCAGTTCGTGGGCAAGTTTTGCGCGCGCGTCCGGTATCTCCCGCCGCCCGTTGACCGCCATCACCAGTTTGGCAAGGTCGCCAACATCACCCATAAAGCCAAGTGCCAGCTCCTCATTGCTCCACCCCCTGCCGTAGTGGGCAACCTCAAAGTTCTGATACATCCCGCGAATCGCCATCGCTCGTTGGCGCATATCTGAAAACTCCATGTTTTCCGCCTCCCAAAACTTGATTAACATCATTCTATACCCTCCCTCTTGCGGGTATGGCCCGGCTGTACTATGATTTATTCCTGCGTACCATTACCACTACCACCCACCCCGTTCTGACCTCTCCAAACTCCATGCATCATACACACGTCTTCCACACCAACCTGCCGTCTGATAACCTGACCCGCCTGCTGCGGCGCATGCCCAAAGCCGAGATCCACGTGCACCTTGAAGGCGCAACCTCGCCAGAAGCCATTTTTCGCATGGCAAAACGCAACCACATCGAACTTCCCGTCCGCAGCATTGAAGAATGGCGTCAGTTTTACGAATTCAGGGATTTTGATCACTTCATCGACGTCTACATGCTAACCGTGGGCTGCATGAACACCCCGCAGGACTTCTTCGACATGATGGTGGATTTCATGTCCTGCCAGGCTCAGCACAACACCCTCTACAGCGAGGTCTTCCTCAGCGCGGCGCTGCACATTCACCGCCTGCCACCCGGCGAGATCCTCTCCGCCCTGGCCGAAGGCGCGCAAAAAGGCAGCGACCTTTACGGGGTGCAGGTGAAGATCATCCCCGACATCTCGCGCCACACCTGCATGGAGAGGGACCTGCAGGGTCCCGTGCTGGATTTCGCCATTGCCGCAAAGGATGCCGGTATTGGCATCGGGCTGGGCATTGGCGGCAAGGAGATCGGTTATCCTTCGGCTGCCTTCAAGGACACTTTTGATGCTGCCCGCCGGGCTGGGCTGCACGTGGTGGCGCACGCCGGAGAGACCGGTGACGCGGCCTTTATGCGCGACGTGCTGGAGGTACTGCGCCCGGAACGCATCGGGCACGGTGTGCACGCGCTGGAAGACCCCGCCCTGGTGGAGGATCTGCGCCAGCGGCGCATTCCCCTGGAGGTCTCCCCCCACAGTAATTACTGCACCCGCGTTTGTCCGCCAGACCTGCCCCACCCCATGCGCGCCATGCTGGATGCCGGCCTGTTCTGCACGGTCAACTCAGACGACCCTTCCATGTTTTCCACCGACCTGACCAACGAATATGTCACCCTGGCTGCACAGGGCTTTTCACTGGATGAGCTGTGGCAACTCAACCTCAACGGGCTGGAAGCCAGCTTTATGCCCGCTGCTGACAAAACCGCCATGCGTTGGGCATGGCAAAATACATATGACGCTCTTCGCGCGGAATATGAGGGTAAACATGGATGAGGATATGAAAAATTTTCTTGCCTACTGGTTCTCCGGCTTTTCCGATGGGCTGGACGAATTGGATGACCCCGCCCGCGAAACCATCCTGCGCCGCTGCGGTGAAGCCTGCGCGCGTTCCTACACCGCCGATATTTTCCGCGAAGTCATGCAAGAGACCCGCGAGCACGAAGCCTTTCTGGAGGCACTGGGTGAACGCTTCCCCGGCTGCAGCTATGATCAGATTGCCCCGGACGAGATTGAAGTCACCTACGATACATGCGGCTGCGACCTGGTGCGCCTGGGCTGGGTGAAATCGCCAGCCATGTGCATGTGCTCGGCGCACAACCTGCGCGCCAATTTTGAAGCCGCGCTGGACTTCCCCGTGACGGTCACGCTGCAAAAATCCATCCTGCGCGGCGATGACCAATGCGTCTTTGTGGTGAAGGTGGGTTCATTATAAAAACCTGAAAGACCATACCAGCCAGGGTACCGCCCAAAAGTTATTGTCAGAAAGTTACACCCCTTTTTGGCACACTTGTCATAATGACAACGATCGTGCGCCTTTCAATTCCATTAGGCACATAAAAATTACAAACAACTATAATATTGGTTAGGGCAAACAAACCTCTTTGCATTTTTATTGGTGGATGAATAAACTTGCCTCTGGAGAACCACCAGCTCTCTCATTTTTTCGAGGGAGTTTTATTGCGCCTGTTTTTGGAATGTGATTTTGTTACAGTGCAATAAGCAACGGGGAAACTTCCAGCAAATATTTTATCCACACGCCTCGCCATGATCAAAGTTTTTTGATCAACCTGGATACCGGCTTCCCGCTGATGTCCTCACTACGACAAGGAAGTGCGCATGAATAGCATTGACCCGTTAACCAATCCCATCAATTTGCGCTGCGGTATCACCATCTACCCCTCGCAGGACAAAGCCATTGATGAAATCCTGGCAGCGTTGTTGGAGAAAGCACCGGCGCGGCTGATCCTGCTGACCGACACCTCAGGGCAGATCGTATCCGTACAGGGCGAGCGCGGCAGGGTCAATCCGGTTGCCATTGCCTCTTTAACCGCCGCCGACCTGGCTGCCAGCCAGGAAATGGCCCGCCTGACCGGTGATTATCAGGACAACCAGATGATCATCCGGGAAGGCAACCAGACCCACACCATCATCTATGAAGTGGGCAAGCACCTGATCTTAATGGCGCATTTCTCCAATGACGCCCCCCTGGGCTGGGTGCGGCATCTTGTCCGTCAGGCGGCTGAAGAAATCATCCGGATTATTTCCATTCCGGCGGATCAACTGGAGGATATTGCCCTCAATCTGGGAGAAGCTCCCATCCAGGACCTGATCGATGATGCCCTGGATGACCTCTGGAACGGATGATCGGGCATGTTAATCAACTGGCAGCAGCGTCAATTGAACTTGAAAGTGGTTTATTACGGGCCTGCCTTGAGCGGCAAGACAACCAATCTGGAACAAATCCACTCCCGCATGGATCCTTCCAGGTGCAGCGATCTGGTTTCCTTAAAGACCGCCGAAGACCGTACGCTTTACTTTGATTTCCTGCAACTTGAACTCGGCAAGGTATGCGGGCTGACGCCCAAAATTCACCTTTACACCGTTCCCGGACAAAGTTATTACGAAGAAAGCCGCCGCATCGTATTGCGCGGTGCAGACGGCGTGGTGTTTGTAGCCGACTCTTCCAGTGATCGGTTGGAAGACAACGTGGCCGCATGGATTAACCTGGGGGAGCATCTAAAATCCTTCAACCTGATGATGGATGAAATCCCGGTGATTATTCAGTACAACAAGCGCGATCTCCCGGACGCCATGCCCATTTACAGCCTGATGGATGAGCTGGGCACAGAGCGTTTTCCGGCATTTGAAGCCGTGGCTTTCCAGGGCAAGGGCATTCTGGATACTTTAAAAGCCGTCATTGGCGGGGTGATGACCCGGGTTCAGAAAAATATTCAACCATCTTATTAATCAGGGAGGGAAGGTATGGTATCTGGCATCAATCAAAGTTCTGATCTTTTTTCAAACATCCTTGCCGACATGAACAGGGAAGGCAACTTCTCAATATCCGTGTTAACCGACAAGGAAGGCTTTCCCATCGCTTCCGCCGCCACCAACGGGCAGGATGCTGAGGTTCAAGCCGCAGTGGTTGCCCTGGTCCAAAGGGTGGCAAACCAGGTGCACAACCAGTTGGGCATGGGGTCAAGCGATGAGATTATTCTGAACGATACCCTCGGTCGGCGGCTGATCTGCAGACTGTTCACCGTGAACCACCACGAGATGATCCTGGCTGTGCTGGTTCCGGATAAGAATCAGACCTATCGCCGGTTGACAAACACGGTGATCCAGACAATTTGCAAAAACTGGGGGTAGCAGCATGGGTATGCAGGGTAATCTCCAGGACATGAACGTGGCTGACCTGATCCAACATAACTGCCAGGAACCCAAAACGGTGCGATTGACCATTCAACACGAGGGTCAATCAGCCGTTTTGTTTTTTAAAGATGGAAATGTGGTGCATGCAACGGCAAACGGGCAACAAGGGGAAGAAGCAATCTACCCCATCCTCTCCTGGGCAGAGGGGACCTTTATCAGCGATCCTGGCATCGAACCACCCGCCGTCACCATTACCCGCCCCTGGGCAGGGTTATTACTGGAGGGAGCCAGGCGTTTGGACGAAGCCACCCTCCACTCAGAAATTGGCTTTGAGGAGGCAAAGCATATGGCGCAAAAACTGGACGATATATTAAAAGAAATGAGTACAGAAGTAAACGGTTTTATCGCAAGTCTGGTGGTGGGCATGGACGGCATCCACATTGCCTGTTTTTCCCGCTCCAAAATGGATGCCGATCTGATCAGCGCGCAGATGACGCTGCTGATTAAGCTGGTGGAAACCTCGGTCACCCGTATGAATGCCGGCGCGCTGGATGAAAACCTGGTCACCACTGAAAACGCGTATCTCATGGTAAAGGAGCTGCCGCACCACCCTTACTATCTGGCGCTGGTGGCCGACCGGAAAAATGCCAACATCGGCAATCTTCGCCTGATGGCACGCATGTTTATTGACAAAATTGAAAAATCCATTGTACGCGCCTAGCGTACGGTTCAACAGCTACAGGAGCGGCAATCATGCAAAAGTTGGATCAACTATTTGAAAAAATTCGGGCAGAGCTTGGCACTGATTTTATTGCCATTGATGTGGTCGGCATGGATGGGTTCGCCATTGGTTCCCTGAGCGCCATTCCCCAACGGGATAACAATGCCGCGGCTGCCCGCATTACCATGGTGATGAAGCTGGCTGAAAAAGTCTGCGACAAACTGGGCCTGGGTGGAGTGGATGACGACCTGGTGACCACCGAGAAGACATACATCCTTACCCGGTTTCTGGGAGACAAATCCTACATCCTTTGCCTCACGGTCACCCGTGACGCCATTCTGGGTTCAGCCCGAATGTTGATGAACGAATACGCGCCTGAGATCTGGGCCTCAATCCCGCACTAAACACAACCTCGCTGCCAATCGTTACAGGAGAAGATCAAATGGGTACTGATCAGGAAAAAATCGCAAACCGGGCCCGCATGTGGGGTCTTGTCGTTTTCAGCATGACCGCTGGCATCTGGGATATGGTGGAAGAATCCTCCGTCTCGCTCTCACCGATCATCGGTGAACAACTGCTCAAGATGGCTGAAAAACAACTTGGCCTTGAGATTGCCGGAGAAAGCCCCGAGCATATCATGGTTGAACTGGGCCGCATCTTTGTGGATGAGTACGGTTTTTGCAGCAGCGCACAAACCGATGTTTCGGGCAATACCATCAAAGTCGTCCTGGCCCATGCGGTTGGCGTTCCAGAATTCAAATTATTGATGGACATGGGTGTTGAAAAGCCCTTCAGCCATCCGTTTATGTGCCCGGGTCTGGCTGCCCTAGCGC
>DAOUGC010000013.1:0-16426 GCA_034429695.1 Levilinea sp. | reverse complement strand
TCAGCACCGGGGACCAGGGCTGCGCCGTCGGCCTGGGCGGTGGTGTGGAATTCCACAGCGATCTCCACCGGCGAACCCAACACCAACGGTTGCGGGCCGCGCCCTGAGAGCATGCGGTTGACTGCCCTCTCAGCGGCGGCGCGGATGCGGTTGTGGGCTTCCTCCAGCGAGAGCGACTCTGCCGAGGTGCGCCCGGTGGCGGTCTTGACCACGGCCGTCTCAACGCCAGGGATCCAGTCGCAGGCTTCGGCGGCCAGGCTCTGATCGCCGCTGACCATGATCACCGGCGCGTCAAAATGGCCCAGCACACCAGCGTTCAGGCCGGTCTCACCGCATATCCGCCCGTTGATCCACAGGTTCATCACCCGTACAGACGACCAGGTATGGTCCAGCACCGCATTGAGCGTACCGGCGCGCGCGTGGTAGCCCACAAAAAAGGCAGCGTTCACGCCGCTATCGGCGCTTTGCACCATGGAGAACGGCGCGGATGTACCCGAGTTTAACCGCGCGCGCGGGTCCAGCTCTTCGATCAGGATGTTCTGACCGTTCCAGTGGCCGTCCGCCACCACAATATCCTCAACGCCTGCCAGGCAGGCGCCTTCGATGGCGGCGTTCACGTCGGCGGTCATGATGCGGCGAAAACGCGAATAATCGGCGCTGCCGGGGGTGACGTGCTCCCAGTTGCTCACCCCGGTGATGCCTTCCATGTCAACGGCAATTAACAGTTTCATTCGTTTTGCTCCCTGTTGGGGTTGCTGGATTGATGCGGAAACGCCGGTGACCGGGCTGGCCTGCCCCCAACACGCAGGCCCAGTTGCACAGCCATCAGCCCCAGAATGTTGACTGCCATACCAACAAGTTCCTTACCGTTTAAATTTTCCTGTAAAAAGATCACCGCCATGATCGGGATCAACACCAGCATGAGATTGGCGATCACGCTCGACTCGGCGGCGGTGAGGGTACGGGCGGCTACATTCCACAACGCGAAAGCCAGTGCGGTGTTGGCAACCGCCAGCCAGATGATGATGCCAATATTTTGTAACGAGAGCGACGGCAAGCCCTGGGTGGTCAGGCCTGTCCCCAGCAGTCCCAGCCCGCCAAAGCCCATGCTCACCACGGTGATGGTTAATGGATCAAGATCGCCGCGCCGGTTGACCGAGCGGGTGAACAAAGACCCTGCGCTGGTGGATAGCATGGCAAGCAAGGCGGCGGCCCAACCGATCCACGAGTAAGCGGCGTTTTCCAGCGGCAGGAAAAAGATCGCCCCGCCTGCCACGCTCATCAGCACGCCCAGCCATTGAACCGGGTTGAGATGTTCCTTGAGCATGGCGGTTCCCAGCAGCGCGACCGGGATGGAGCTGAAACTGATGATCAGGTTGGTCGCCACTGCGGGTAAATGCGCCAGAGCCAGGAACTGTCCGCCCTGGGCAAGCGTGTAAAATATGATTCCAAGCAGGAACAGCCGCAGCCACTGTGTACGGGAGAGCCGGGAAAGGTGCAACTGCCGCCGCGCCGCCAGGTAACCCAGCAGACACACAAATGCCAGTGTGTAGCGCAACCCGGCAAAGGTCAGCGCGGGCATGTCCTGCAAACCAAACTTGATTAATACCCAGGAAGTGGACCACAGAAATGTTACCAGCAGCGCCAGCAGAACGGCGTTGCGGTGCGATGGGTTGGTCATATCGGGATTATAGCACGGGAGGAAGAATGCGCATTGTGAATCTACAGGAACCGCATGCAAGTGGTGGAGACCGGGCAGCGGATTTCATCGATCAGATTGCACGGCTGTTGCAACAGGGTTTCGCGCATTTGCCGGACGGAAGCTGGAGCGTGTATGATGACGCGCTGACCGAGGTGCGCGAATCGCTGGGGGATGGGCGCATCAGCCTGGTTGCGTTGGACGATGGCGGAACCGTCATTGGCTGGGTTGGCGGCCTGCCGCAATACGACGGGCATGTGATTGAGATCCACCCGCTGGTGGTGGGTCAGGATCAGCGCGGGCAGGGCGTGGGGCGTGCATTGATCGATGAGCTGGAGCAGGTTGCCGCAGTGCGCGGCGCGCTCACCCTGTGGGCTGGCGCGGATGACGAGACCGGTGAGACCAGCCTGTCTGGCGTTGATCTCTATTCAAACCTGTGGCAGCAGGTGCAGGCTGTGCAGCCGGGCGGGCACGCGCTTGGTTTCTACCTGCGCCTGGGCTTTATCATCGCCGGGGTGCTGCCGGACGCCAATGGAATTGGCAAACCGGATATTTACCTGGCAAAACGCATCCGTCAGGGCGGTGAACCCACGCACGCATCAGCGGGCGTATAATCAAGGCAACCACCCTTATCAGGAGGAAGCATGGAAACCCCTTTGAGCAGCAGCGCCCGCAAAGTGCAGGATGCCCTTTCGCAGATGGGTCTGTCCTGCCGGGTGATTGAACTGCCCGCTTCGACCCGTACAGCACAGGAAGCCGCCCAGGCGGCCGGTTGCACCCTTGGCCAGATCGTCAAATCACTGGTGTTTCGCACACGCAACAGCGGCCAGCCGGTGCTGGTGGAGACCAGCGGCGCGAACCGCGTGGATGAAAAACGCGTTGCCGCGCTGCTGGGTGAGCCGGTGGACAAAGCCAGCGCCGATTTTGTGCGCGAGCAGACCGGCTTCGCCATCGGGGGTGTGCCGCCCCTGGCGCATGATCATCCCATTCGCACGCTGATTGATGAAGACCTGATGCAGTACGACCTGATCTGGGCAGCGGCTGGCACGCCCAACGCCATCTTTCAGCTTACCCCTGCAGACCTGCAGCGCATGACCGGTGGTCAGGTGGCGGCAGTGCGGCAGGAGCTGTAAATGGACTGGCGTGCAATGGGCGCCGGACTACTGCGCCCGTTCCTGTTTTGGACTGCGGCGGTGATCCTGCTCAGCCTGGGGGGCATCCCTGGGGTTGTGTGCGTTACGCCGGTGGCATGGTTTATGGCGCTGGATGTGGGCAGCCAGACGGTTGCCCGTTCACACACACAGGACCCCATGCGCCGCACGCTGGAAGCCGCCCTGGCGGGTGCAGTACTGGGTTTGTGGATGGGCATATTGTTCTTCGCGGTCAACCGGATCGCCATACCGGTTGAGGCGGAAGAAACCACCCGCGCCATTCTCATCAGTGGTGTGGTGGGGGTGGCGGGTGTACTGGGGTGCGCCGCGCTGGCGGCAGTGATGGCCAGGGTGCGCATGAATCGAATGGAAAAAGACCGGCAGGGAGGGGCGAAATGAAATCAAGCGAGTATACCGGCAGGATCATGCAGATTTTGACCATGCCGCCCGTTGAACGGCACGCAGCCATGGCTGAGCTGCACGGGCAGGCGCTTCTGGCATACCAGGCGGCGATCAGCAGCATGGATGCGCAGCGCGCAGCGCAGACTTCGACAGACGGGCGCAGCCTGCTGCAGGTGGTGGCGCACATCACTGAATGGGAACGCTACATGCTGCTGGCGGCGGGTGAACTGCTGGCCGGGGTGAAAAACCTGCAAATGATGGCGCTCAAAGGTTGGGTGGAACCCGATGGCAGTGTGCATACCTTTGCCAGCATTGATCATTTCAATGCCCGCCAGGTGGAACGTCACACGGCAACCCCGTGGGAGCAAATTCAAGCCCAGGCGCTGCAAACATCGTCTGCGCTGCTGGCGGTGTTCACCCACCCTGACCTGATCACACCTGAACTGCTGGAAGCGACTGCTCCCGATGAAATGCGCGGGCCGGACGGGGTGGTGGTTCCGGTGAAATCCGGCTGGCTGTTGTGGCATATCACCATTGAACATGCTGTGGTGGAGCACGCCGCTGACCTGGGACTGGAGCATTAATCATGGAAACTTTCGAGGCCATCGCCACAAGGCGCAGTGTGCGCCGTTTCACCGGTGAAGCGGTTTCTGATGATATGTTGAAGGAGATTGTGAACGCCGGACGCATGGCAGCCTCCGGTAACAACAAACAGCCCTGGCATTTTATTGTGGTGCGGGACAAGGACGTGATCCAGCAGCTCAAGGGGCATCACGAGTGGATCGGGGCTTCCGGGGCGATCATTGCCGTGGTGGGCGACCCATCATCGCAATGGTGGCTGGAGGATTGCTCCGCGGCGGTGCAAAACATGCTGCTGGCGGTGGCAGACCTTGGCCTGGGCAGTTGCTGGATGGAAGGTTTTACCAAACGCAACGAGGCGGCTTTCAAGGAGCTGCTCTCCGTGCCGGAGGACATGCGCCTGTTCACGCTGCTGCCGGTGGGTGTGCCCGCCGAGTCGCCGGAAAAAGAAAAGAAATCGCTGGAAGAGGTGTTGCACTGGGAGCGGTTTTAACCCATGGAATTCATCATCCGGCCTGCCACGCTTGAAGATGCCCCCGCACTGGCGCAGTTCACCCGTGATCTGAACATGTTTCAGCGCATCAACGCCGAGACCCCTGAGCGCACCCTTGAGCGCGTGCAGGCGCACCTGCGCCTGATCTTTGCCGATGACAGCCACACCCTGATGGTGGCTGAAAACACCGCGGGGGAAATCGTCGGGTATCTGGGGATGCACTGGAATGTTTATCTGATCCAGCCGGCGCCGGAAGGCTACGTGTCTGAGCTTTTCATCCGTGAAGACATGCGCGGGCACGGCGTGGGCGGGGCGCTGCTGGCAAAAGCCGGGGAGTTGGGACGCCAGCGCGGCTGCCACCGCCTGCTGCTGCTCAACATTCGCACGCGCGAATCCTATCAACGCAGTTTCTATCGCAAACACGGCTGGGTCGAATGGGAGGATGCGGCTGTGTTTGTATTTCAGGAGGGGGAAAGATGAAACTTCACCTGCCGCCGTTACTGGCCGCCCTGGCTGTGCTGGTCATCATGGGCTGCTGCCTGACGTTCAACGGTTCCTTTAATTACGACACGCCCGATGAGCACAAAAACTGGAGCTTCGATTCCACCAACCCTGACGGCGCGCTTGCCACCTTGACTGTGGAGCCCACCCTGCCGCCCACGCCGCAACTATTACCCGGCGAACACAGTTCGGTGGGGGATTATGAACAGGCGGTGCGCACCCGCATTGACAACTACATCCGTTATGCCGGTGACCTGTCGAAAAATTATCTGTACTACGAACTCAACTGGCAGTATTTTTACGACACGGTGTGGCGTTCTGAGAACGAGAACGCGCTCAACAGGATTGACGTGACCCTGGAAGACCTGGTCAACCTGCCCCCGCACCCGCCTGAGGTGTCGGCGGCCGACCATCACCTGCTGACAGCCGTGACCTACCTGCAGGATGCTTATGCGGATTACACCAGTTGGCTGGAGAACGAGAGCTTTGAAGACCTGGACCTGGCTTTTGGCGGCTTTGCAACGGGTCATGCCAGGTTGGAAGCCATGCGGGCTGAACTGGAAAAACTGCATACCGGCAATGTGGACTGGAGCAAGCCGCTCATTGACCCGTGGAATCTGCCGGATATGCCGGTGATTGATGACTCGATACCCGATGAAAGCGGGTAAGAACAACCTGGGTTAAAATACATGATGATGAATAACCCCATTCTGCCGCTTGGCAAACTGCCCCCCGACCTGCTGGTGCGGATATTAAACGCCGCACCGGTCAGTGATCAGCGTGTGTTGCTGGCAGGTGGCATTGGTCTGGATTGCGCCGTGGTGGATGCCGGTGACAAATTGCTGGTGCTCAAGAGCGAGCCAATCACCTTTGTCACCGCCGAGATCGGCTGGTATGCTGTGCAGGTGAGCTGCAACGATATTGCCACCACCGGCGCTGACCCACGCTGGCTGCTGACCAGTTTGATGCTGCCTGAGGATGCCACCACCCCGGCGTTGGTGGAGGAGATCGCGCAACAGGTGTTCAGCGCCTGCCAGGAGTACGGCATTTCGGTGATCGGCGGACATACCGAAGTCACCCACGGGCTGGATCGGCCGATTCTGGTGTCCATGCTGGTGGGCGAGGTGGATCGCGAAAAGCTGGTGACCCCGCGCGGGGCACGTCCGGGCGACCGGGTGCTGCTGACCAAGGGTGTGCCGGTTGAGGGGGTTGCCATTCTGGCACGCGAGTTTCCGGAAAAAGTGATCGCCGAACTGGGAGACGAAGCCCAGCGCACCGCTGCTGAATATCTGTACCGGCCAGGAATCAGCGTGCTGTCTGATGCGCGCATTGCCACTGCCTGCGGGCGGGTGACCGCCATGCACGACCCCACTGAGGGCGGCCTGGCGGCGGCGTTGTGGGAACTGGCTGAAGCCAGTCAGACGGACCTGCGCGTTGACCTTTCGCTTGTTCCGGTCTCCGACCTGGCGAAACGGGTGTGCAACCTCTTCGGGCTGGACCCGTTTGCCACGATTGCCTCGGGCGCATTGTTGATGACGGTTGACCCTGCAGATGAAGGCGCCATCATGGCGAGCCTGCACGCCGCCGGTATTGAATGTGCTGCGATTGGTACAGTGGAAAGCGGCACGGGCCGTGTTTGGAACAAAGGAATTGCGTTGCATCGCCCCATGCGGGACGACATTACCAAGGTTTTTTAGCCGTATCTCCCAAGGGTAACCATCATGACCAACGTTCCACCCCCAAAACCATTTGATGAAAGCTACTGGGTGATACCGGGCCAGTTGCTGGCCGGACAGTACCCTGACGCCATGGTTCCTGCTTTTACCCACCTGCGGTTGACCAACCTGCTTGGTCTGGGCGTGCGCGCGTTTGTGGACCTCACCGAGCAGGGTGAGCGCGACGCTTACATGGGGCAGGTAAAGAAATTGTTGCAGGAGGATGACAGCGCCGATTATCAACGCTTTCCGATCCGCGACCGGGATGTGCCGCGCCCTGAAACCATGACCGCCATTCTGGATTACATTGACGCGCGCCTGGCTGAAGGCAAGCCGGTGTACCTGCATTGCTGGGGCGGCATTGGCCGTACCGGCACAGTGGTGGGCTGCTACCTGGTGCGGCATGGGTTCACCCCGCGTCAGGCGCTGGCGCGCATTGCTGAATTGCGCCAGGGGTTGCCGTCGGGCATGTACCCATCTCCTGAGACGCCTGAGCAGGTGGAGTTTATTCAGAACTGGCAGGCTTCAAAGTAATCACATTTCGCCCCCCTGTTGTGCGACAGCCCCGCTTGAAAGGATTTATTGCCGCGGCAGGCAGTGAGGTATGTCACCATGTCATGATATGATTTGTTCATGGACTGGATCGGAATCGGGTTGTTACTCTGGCAGATCTTATGTATGGTGACCGCCCTGTATGCTTTTATTGGCGGTATTTTTATTCCGGGCTGGGTGCGCAAAGCTTTCCCGCACATTGAGATGAAGACGCGGCTGGTGGCTTTCTTCTTTGCCAGCGTGGCTTATTGCGTGACGCTGCAGATGGAACAGCACAACCTGCGCGAGACGCTACGCAGCGCGGGTGCGCTGATGCTGTTTTTGGGCATGGTGATCAGCCTGTGCCTGGGCTGGATTCGCCTGATGGAAGGCAAGGGGGCCATAAAAAACTTCTTCACCGTGTGGCGCAGGGAATAGCCCCCGCTTTTTTTACAGCCGATTTCGACCTGCTTTTTGTGACATTCGGAGGGTTAAGCTGTTCCCTTTACTGCGAACCGGTTATAGTAACGGGTGACGGCGGGCAACAGGGTGAGCGCCAGCGTCACGATACCCCAGGTCAGATAAATCCATTGAATGGCAGCCAGTGCACCCAGCATGGTCATTTGTGTGATGATCCATACCAGCAGCGCCACGCCCACCGCCAGTGAACCTGACCATGCCCAGTGAATGCGCTTGAACGGGTTGATTGCATTGGGCCAGCGCCATTTGGGAGTGGTGATCAGGCTGTAAGCCACCAGCAGGGGGAAGATGCCCAGAATGGTCAGCAGGATGAACCCGGGGATCAAATAACTGCGAAAGGGCGTGCCTTCCAGCATGTTCACCGGCAAGCCCAGTAAAGAGCCGTCGGGGGCAAACATCAACATGCCACCGCCAATCACCGCGCCAATGCCGAGCAGTATATGAAGAACAATTAGCACCCAAGCAGTGATGGGCCGCTTGACGGCCGGGTTGCGCACTTTTCTTTTGCTCATTTTTAGCTCCAGACAGCCAGGGATGATTTGCCTGTAATTGATTATACAGGCGCTGATATGGTTAATCCGCTGGAATACCCCACAGGCGCAGTGTGCCGTCGTAGGAAGCCGAGGCAATCGTGGTTCCATCGGGACTGAAGGCAGCGTCCGTCACCGACCAGGTGTGCCCGTTGGTCAGGCGCTCCAGATGGTAACCGTCCTCCACGCAGTACAGGGTGAGCGCCATATCTTCACTGGAGAAGGTGGCCACCATGCTGGAGTCCGACGAGTACACCACGCCATTTGTGGTACTGGTGTTCCACAGGGCGGTGATAAAGCGCAGATCCTTCACCTGGATCAGGCGTACATCGCCGGCGTTGCGGGTGTTAACTGAGTAAGCAGCAAAGGTCTGTCCGTTTGGCGCAATCACCACATGCGTTTCGCCTTCCCCGCCTTCATCTGCAATGCCAACCTTTTGCTCATCTTCAATGGTCCAGTACTCAACGCTGCCGTGCGTGGTTCCCACCAGCATGCCGGTGCTGTCCGGGGTGAAGCTCATGCTGTGGCCCTTGAAGGTGTGCAATTCGCGCCCATCCGCCAGATTCCAGATGTGGATGGTGTTATCTGGCAGCATGCCCGCCAGCAGGCGTTTATCCAGTGAGAAGGCAATGCGTATGTCGCCGGGCTGGCGGGTTTCGATCCGGCGCACTTCCCTGCCATCCTCAATGCGGTGGAGGATGATATCGCCGTTTCCCATTGCAGCCGCAAAAACGGCATTATCCGGCGAGATGGCCACATCTGTGGCAGTAACAGGTGGGTTTACCATGATCATTCGGATCATCTCACCGGTTTTTGCGTCCTGGATGACCACGCTGCCGTTCATGGCGCCGGTAATCAACATGTTCCCATCTGGTGAATAAGCCACCGAGGTCAGGGCGGTGCTAAATCCACTGAGTATGATGGGAACGTAGCCCATGGTGTTGAAGTAATACATCCACAGGTCGCCGTCCGGCAGGGTGTATAACACGGTGTTTCCAGCCGTGTTGGTGTTCACGTTATATATCCAATCAAATTGAGCGGGAAATTCACGTTTGATCTTGCCGCTGGTTGCATCCACCAGCGCGATGGCGCCGTTGTCGTAAACCACCACCAGTTGCCCGGTATCCGCCTGAAAGCGCAGATGGATCACGCTGCTGTTGGTGGTGTTCTTATGCCAGATCTCCTGCAGGCTGCGGGCATCGTACAGGCCGATCATGCCGGTTCCGTCACTGGCTGCCACGCGGCTGCCGTCCGGCGAGATGGCAATGAAGTGGGTTTCAAAAGGAACATTCCCAATCTTGCGCTGCACCTGATTGACCCCCTCATCCCACAGCCAGATCTCTGGTCCGCACGCCATTGCCAGCACGCTGCCGTCGTCGGTGAGCGCCATTTGATAGGCCGTTCCGTGGTTGATATAGGATTTTAATTCCCCGCTGGACAGATCCCAGCGGCCCACGCCGTTTTGAATGGAGAGTGTATACAGCCAGTGCCTGTCCGGGGAAAACAACATGCCAATTACAGTACTGCCCAGCACTTCGGAGGCGACATCCTTGAGGGTGATGAGCAATTCGCCGCTGGCAGTATCAAAGATGCCGACGGCGTTATCCGGCAGGTTGGTTGCCACGCGGGTTCCATCGGCTGAGATAGCCATGGCTTCAGCCCACGCGCCGGTTTCCACGTACAGCTTTTCCTTGCGGTCAGCAAAGTCAATCAGCGAAAACCCCGAGGATGCCCCCACCAGCAGGGTCTTTTCGTCCTGTGAAAGCGCCATTTGATAAGCCACGCCACGGTTCCAGCGGGTCAATTGCTGGATCTCGTCACCCTCTTCCACCGTTGAAAGCGGTTTAAGCTGCGGGAGGGAGCGCCCCTGTTTCACCAGGGGTTGATTCTCCAAGGGAACGCCTGCCGGAGCTTTTTCGGGCAGGTTGCAAGCCAGCATGATCACCAGACAGGCGAGTGCAATGAGCAATCTATTAAAGTAGTGTTTCTGCATGTCATTCCCCCGTATATGCAAGAGAGTTGGATGATGGATCTACACGACTATGCAAGCACCTCAGGTACGCGCAATAGTGAATAGCAAACCGCTTTGAAATGGGTCATCCAGAAGGCGGAAGCCTCAGGATTGATCGATTCGAAATCCACGGCGCAGCGCTGGTAGCCGCGTGTAGAGAAGTCAATGAGGGCGGCGTCCAGCAGGGCGGGTGAGATGCGCCGTCCGCGGTAGGCAGGGCGCACGTATGCACCGGTGCAGGCAATGGTGGCGTCATCGGCCACAACGTCAGCCGCGCCTTCGGATGCACCCTCAAAACGCATGTAACCGGCGGTGATGTCACAGTCCAGCGCCAGCCACACGCCGTTCTCGCTGTTTTCCAAAAATGTGGTGAAGGCTGCAGCGTCATCGGGCGCCTGGGGGCGCATGTACACCGGCGGTGCGGCGTAATGCCGCCAGTGTTCGGCTTCAATGTCTGCCAGCCGGTTGGCGTCCGCAGGGGTGGCTTTGCGGATGTGCAACCCGGCCGGGGCGGGGGCATACAGCGGGGTGATCGAGCGCAGCGCATCCACCACGGTCAGGCCAAACCCGCTCCAAAACCAGGTTTGCAGGGCTTCCTCGTCACTGGCAAGCAGGCTGATGGCATGCACGCCGCAGCCATGCGCCGTCCACTGGCTGGATGCCTCGCGATACAGGCTGCGGTAAATTTTGTTCTTCATGCCGGGGACGGCCCCATGCGCCCACTCAGCCACGTAAGCGCCCTTGCGGTCAGCCCCGCGGAACTGGTCCGGCTCCACCCACAGCATGTACCCGAGCAATTCCCCATCCTGCACGGCGGCCACGCCAGGGCAAAACGATGCCCATTCTTCAATACGGGCGCAAATGCCATCATGGTTCTCCATGTGGGTCGGCAGCAATGGGTTGGCGCGCCGTTGACGGCGGAAATTCTCGACAAACAACGCGGCAGACGGCGCGATTAATTCAGGTCGAAATGCAATGATGTCCATGGTGTGGGTTCCTGATGGGAGTGGCGATGATTATCCCTATTATAGTCGAGTTGAATAATATATTGCGCGTTTATTTATTCTGTGGCGTGTTGCGTCCATATTAGGATAAAATACATCCAAAAATAAGGTTTATCAGGTTTGAACAGAGAGGAAACATGGCAAATCCATTACGGGTGATGCTGGAAACAGGACCGAAAGGCAAGCGGGTGGTGGCAGTGGCGCAGGACTGGCCTGGCCTGACCCGTGGGGCGAAGACCGCAGAGGTGGCGGTCGAACATTTGCTGGCCTACCTTCCCCGTTATGCCAGGGTTGCGCACCTGGCAGGCATGGAAGGTGAGTTTGCGGATACTGCCGGAGTGGATGTGGTGGAACAAATCACGGGTACAGGCTCAACCGATTTCTGGGGCATTTCATTTGGCATTTCAGATTTTGACCGTCAGACCATGTCAAAAGAGACCGTGGAGCGTGAACTGGCGTTGATGCGCGCAAGCTGGGTATTTTTTGACGAAGTGCGGGGGCGGGTCTCGCCGGAGATGAAACGTGGTCCGCGCGGTGGAGGACGGGATCGCGATCACATTGTGCGCCATACCCTCGCATCCGAGTTGGACTGGACCCGCAAATTGGGGTTGCCGGCAGTTTTGGATGCCATTCTGACCGATGAAGGTCTGGCAGCACACCGCAGCGGTTATTGCGACGCGATCAGGGCGCTGCACCTGGAAGGTAAAATGGCGCGCAACTGGCCGCTTAGATATTTAATCCGGCATACCGCGTTTCATACACTGGATCACGCATGGGAAATGGAAGACAAGGATCTGACCGGCAAACCGGTGTGAAGCCTGTGCAACTCACATCTCGGCGTCGCGCAGGCTGCGCATGGCGTTCACTGAAAGCGAGAGACCGAGCAGCGCAGCCAGCCAGCCGACCACCAGACCGCCCAGCAACCCGGCAATGCCGGACGCAAACAACAGAAACGCCAGCGGCAGCAGGCCGCAAATCAACCCGAGGATGATGCCGCCAGCGCCGATGCCCGGGGCTGATCCGTTGATCAACAGGTTGCTTCTGGAGCGGCGGATCACGTCATAGGCGCTCATCCAGGCCACACTGGCGGCCATGCCGGGCAGCAGCAGGGCGAAGATCCATGCCGGTGCACCGGTGATCAATGTGCTGACTGCCAGCCCGCTCAGGCTGAACAGTACGCACAATGCCGCGGCGGGAACGGTGTCGTAAAGGATCATTTGACGGCTGGTGACCGGCAACTGGCGCGCCAGAGGCCATAATGCCAGGTCAGAGCGCAGGCGGTCGGCGCTCAGTTTGCCAACGCGGATGGCCCACACCGCCAGCAGGAAGGCCAGGCTGCCGGGGTCGGGCATGAGGGTCAGGGCTGCCATCATGGCGAAGATGGAGAACCAGTCAAAAGCCCTGCCCACGGTGAGGGTGCGTGCGGCTTGCACCAGGTCCTTCCAGACCAGCGCCCCGGCTTTGGGCATGGGCGGCAGGCGGGCAGGGTCGCGCTGTACACCCAGCCGGTCGCGGGTTTGTTGTTCCTTCACGTAAGCGGTCATGCCGTAGCGGGCAGCCATTTCGCGTGCCTGGGCAAAGCGCGTTTCCTGAGCGGCGCGGGTCAGGTTGAACCCCTGCGCAGCGAAAGGCAGCGCCGTTAGCAGCAGGACGGCAAACAGGGTGGAGATTAACATGGCAGTACCCAGGTTGCCAACGCCAAAACCAGCGCCCAACGGGTGTGTGGCCCCTTCGGCCAGGGTTTTGAGGGCAGGCGCCGCACCGGTGATGGAGATCACGCTGAGCGCCAGCAGCGCGGCGATCAACACCAGAGCCGGCAGGATGGGCCAGGCGCGGTCGCGATCACGGTGGACGCGCGCCACGCCGCTCACCCACGGCAGCAGGAACAGCGCAAACTGGAAGGGCAGCATGGCAAGCATGGCGCGCAGCCCGTAACCGGTGTAACGCGCGATGAAGGCAATATTGAGCGCGCTTGCCCCGGCTGAATTCAACCCGAAGGCCGTTCCCTGCAGTTCCAGCTCAGCCAGTGAGAAGCCCAGCGCAACCGCCAGCAACCAGACCGGCACGGCGCTCTTCAACCAGGGCATCCAAAGCCAGCGAAAGGCCACGTGCCGGCGGTCCAGCGGCATCTGGCAGATCAGGTGCGCGTCGGTCTCTGAGAAAACCAGCGGGCTGCGCGTCAGGGCTTTTATCAGGGCGTACAGACACCATGCACCGGGCAGCAGCACGGCTGCCAGGGTCGCCAGCCGAACCGGGGGGAGGCTTTCAAACAATGAGAGCGCAATTGCCCCGCCGGAGGCGATCAGGCTGAGGGTCATGAACGCCCACAGCCCGAAAAAGATGATCAGGTAAACCATGTAGATGCGGTTGCTGAAAGAGCGGTCGCGGTGGTCGTATGCCACAAACGACAGCCAGTAGAGCAGTTCGCGCTCTTCCTGACGGGAGCGCAGCATGTGCACAGCTTTAAAGGAACCCATCAGGCTGCCTCGATCACGCCGTCGCGAATGTTCAGGCGGCGATCGCCGAGCTGGTTGCCCAGTTCGGGGTCGTGGGTGGAAAGCAATATGGCCGCGCCTTCACCACGCAGGCGGCGCAGTTCATCGGTCAGCACACCAACGCCCTCAACATCCAGCGCCGAGGTGGGCTCGTCGAGTAGCAGCACGCTGAACGGGCGGATCAATGCCAGCGCCAGACCCAGTTTCAGGCGCATGCCGCGCGAGAAGTTGTGCGGAAAGAGGTCCTTTGCCTGCCACAGCCCAAACTGGCGCAGCAGCTTTTCGGCGCGGGCGTCAAAGCCGTTCACGGCGTCGTTTGCCATGGCAATGAAATGCAGGTGTTCCCATGCGGTCAGTTCCAGGTAAAAACGCGGGATGTCTGGCACGTACACCATGCGGCGGCGGGCCTGCACCTCGTCGCGATACAGGTCAAAGCCTTCAACGGCCACCGTGCCGCCGGTGGGGCGGATCAGGCCGGACAGGCAGGAGAGCAGCGTGGTCTTGCCCGCGCCATTGGGCCCGGAGAGGATGGCGATTTCGCTAGCGTTGAGGTCAAAGGAAGCGGGCGACAGCGCCAGATGGTTGCCGTATTTTTTGCACAGTTCAATGGCTGAAAGTTTTGCGGGCAAAGCGGACTCCTTAAAGATGAAAGAACGGGATAATTATAAACGGTTGTTTGAAACAGTAGAGAGTAGGTCGATGGCAGTAGGTCGTACGTCTGACCACTTCCTACTGTTTACCACCTACCACCTACTGAACTTTATGGTATAATCCTGCCCAACGAACGGTACAGGGTTTTTGTTTTGATGCAGTCCATGCAACGCCCCGATCTTTCTGCGGGGCGTTTTTGTTGCCCGCGCGCGGCCCATCCGCGAGGATGAGCCGGTAAAGCGCGGAGCACCCGGGTGAATCTGGTTGGATCATCAAAACGGCCCTTTCTGGATTATTTTTAAGGAGTTTTGATGACAACCGAGTTTACCCAATTTAATCTGCAGCCGCAGTTGCTGCAGGCCGTGGAAGCGTGCGGCTATCAGGCGCCCATGCCGATCCAGTCGGCGATCATCCCGCTGATGATTGCCGGAAACGATGTGATTGGCCAGGCCCAGACCGGTACCGGCAAGACCGCGGCGTACGCCCTCCCCATTTTGAACTCAATCCAATCAGGCGTGGGATATGTGCAGGCATTGATCCTGACCCCCACCCGCGAGCTTGCCCTGCAGGTTGCCAAAGCCCTGGGCGAATTGAACGCGCATCACAACGCGCGTGTGCTGGCGGTCTACGGCGGCCAGGCTTATGGCCCACAGATCGGGCAATTGCGCCGCGGCGTGGATATCGTCGTCGGTACTCCCGGGCGCATCATGGACCTGATGCGCAAGGACGTGCTGGACCTGCGCCAGGTGGGCACGGTGGTGCTGGACGAAGCCGATGAAATGCTCAGCATGGGTTTTATTGAAGATATTGAGACCATCCTGGGGGCCACCCCCATTCTGCGCCAGACTGCGCTGTTCTCAGCCACCCTGCCGCCCGAGATCCGCCGCCTGGCGGAGCGTTACATGCGCGACCCGCAGCCGGTGACGATCCAGGCTGAACAGATGACGGTGGAAGCCATCGAGCAGCGCGCTTACATCGTCAATGCGGACGACAAGGTGGCCGCGCTGACACGCCTGTTTGAGGTGGAAGACATGGGCCGCGCGCTGATCTTTGTGCGCACCCGCAGCGCCACCACCGAGCTTGCCAACGCGCTGACGGCGCGCAACTTCCCGGCTGAGGCATTGAGCGGCGAATTGAACCAGGATGCGCGCGAGCGCACCCTGGGCCGCTTCCGCCAGAACCTGATCAAGGTGCTGGTTGCCACCGATGTGGCTGCCCGCGGGCTGGACATTGAAGGCATTACGCATGTGTTTAACTATGACCTGCCCGGCGAGGCGGAGATTTATGTGCACCGCATTGGCCGCACGGGCCGCGCTGGCAAGACCGGTGTGGCAATTTCGCTGGCGACCCCGGCTGAGCGCCGCAAGCTGCGTTACATTGAACGTTTCACGCGCGGCAAGATCAACCTGGCCATCGTGCCCACCGAGGAGGAGATCCTCAAGCTGCGTGATGAGCGCCTGACGAAGCAGTTGCTGATGTGGCTGCAGCGCGGACGTTGCAAGCACGAGCGCACCATGGTGGAAACCATGGTGGAGCAGGGACACGATGCGCTGGATATCGCCGCTGCGGCGATCAAGCTGGCGCGCGCTGAGGAAAAGCAGCGCCCGATCTTCCCCGTCTCTGAGCTGGTGGAGACCGAGCCGGAACGCCCGGAACGCCGTGGCCGCCGGGATTTCCGCGGCAGGGAAGGCGATCGCGCCCGTTCAGGGGAGCGACCGTACCAGGGCGAGCGTGCTCCGCGCCGTGAGCGTGATGGGGCAGCGCCATCCAGCCAGAGCCACGAAAACGGCATGGTGCGCCTGCGTCTGAGCATTGGGCGCACGGCCAACATCCGCCCCGCCGACCTGGTGGGAGCCATTGCGGCACATGCCAACATCCCCGGCAATGCGATTGGCAAGATTTACATTGAACGCACCCATTCACTGGTGGATGTGCCCCAGGAATATGTGGGGCGCGTGCTGGGCGGCAAAGTGACCGTTCACCGCATGCCGATTGAGGTATCCACGGCAGGGTAAACACCCGAAAAAAGCATAATCATCACCCCGAGCCAGGCTGAACTGACCCCAAAAAGCAAGACAGAAAAAGAAAGCACCTCATGCGAGAATAGAAGCAGGAGGTGCTTTTCATATGACCGGAACCAAAGGAATGACGCATTATTCAACCGAGACGAAGTTGCTAGCCATC
>DAOUGC010000012.1:0-16236 GCA_034429695.1 Levilinea sp. | reverse complement strand
CCGGCGCCGCCCTGCGGATGGCGCGGATTTTCTCCGTCACAAACGGCAGATAGGCCTGACCGGAAAAACCAGGGTTGCTGCCCAGCACCAGCACCATCTCCACCAGCGGCAACACACCCTCAATGGCTGAGTACGGCGTACCCGGGTTGAGCGCAATCCCCGGCCGGCAGCCCGCCTGACGGATGGCTTGCAGCACCCTGGCGGGATGGTAACCGGTCTCGACGTGGATCGTGATCAGGTTCGCCCCCGCCCGGATGAAATCCTCCAGCATGCGCTCGGGGGTTTCGATCATCAAATGCACATCCAGCGGCAGGTCAGCAGCCCGCTTGCATGCAGCCACAACTGCCGGTCCCATGCTCAGGTTGGGCGCAAAATGCCCGTCCATCACATCGATGTGCAGCCAGTCGGCTCCGGCATTTTCCAGTTCAGCGATCTGTTCGCCCAGGCGCAGCCAGTCGGCGCTCAACAGCGAAGGCGACAGGATGAAGGGTCGTTCGCTCATGCGCCGGTCCCGGACAGGATGCTGGCGATCAGCGCCTCCTCCTGTTGTGCATCGGCAGCGTCCAGCACACCGATCTGCAGGTCGCAGTGGAAAGTCTCACCACCCTGCAGCGTTTGCAGGTTGCCCTTTTGCTTCTCGGTGGTAAAGCCCTGCGGACCGGCGGTGCCAGGCTCGAAACCAATCGACTGCTGGTCGGGGGTGCGGCAGATCCAGCGCACGCCCACCTTCAACTGGTCGGGCCGGTGGCGCAGCACATCGGCGCTGCCGTCAGGATGCACCTGCAGAGCGTGCGCCCATCCGGCGCTGTCGGCGCGGTAGCGGATTAAAAACACCACTTCGGGGTCAAACACAAGCCCGGGTTTTAAGATCAGATGTTTTTCAGGATGCTGCTTCAGTTCCTCAACAAACTCACGGTAACCGGGAGCCACCTGCATGAAGTCAGGCAGGTCGGCGCGCACGGTCATGTCCTGCGGCGTGATCGGCGCGCTGTATACCAGCCGGCCATAATCCACCGCCCTGAAGTTGACATGCGCCAGGTACATCAGCGGCATGGGAGTATTCTTGAGGTTGGTCACGGTCATGCTGGAGGTAAACAGCGAAGACCCGGCGTACAACCGCACGCACGGCTGGGCGGTGTAGTTGTAGTTAAACGCAACGGTGTGCCGGTAGGTACCCCCCAGCCCGATAAACGCGCCGCGTTCATCCTCACCCAGCAGCAGGTGTGCCTGCTGGTAAGGCGCATTGGGCAGCTCGCCGTGCAGCGGGTGCGTATCCTCAGGCCCCGGCACGCCCATGGCGGTTGCGCCGCAGTGCTGCATGAACCCGCCAAAAGTGGCCAGAAATTCGCGCGTCGGATGGGGCTGGTCGAACATCGAAAGCATGGTCAGTTCCCTGCCCATGAACTTAGCTGACCAGATCTGCTGGCCCTGGTAAGGCAGCAACACCAGCTCGCCCCGGTCGTTTACCAGCCGCACCGCCCTGACCCCCGATGGGAACAGGAACACACTGGCGCGGAACACTCCGCTTTCAACAATCACGGTCTCCTTCTCTTGAAAGCAGACCGTGTTGAGGTTGATTCTTGTATTCAGCATGGGTTTTCCTGACTTTCTTTTATAGTCCTGCCTGTATGGCACGCACCGCGGGGTACACCTGGCGGTACAACCCGTACTGGCGGTCAAAGGCGGGCACGCGCTGCTCGTCCGGCTGGAAGCGGCGGCTGATCTTCACTGTGGCCTCAGCGGTTTCGGCAGCCGAGACAAAACAACCAGCCCCAACCCCAGCCAGAATGGCCGCGCCCCAACTGGCCGCCTCAGACACCACCGGCCGCGCCACCTGCACCTGGCAGATGTCGGCTTTCAATTGCAGCCACAGGTCAGAGCGCGCCCCGCCCCCGATGGCGCGCAGCTCGTCGATCTGAATGCCGCCTGCGCGCAACAGGTCGGTGTTGGTGCGCAGTTCATAGGTCAGCCCTTCCAGAATGGCTCTGGCGATGTCCTGACGGCGGGTGGCAAAGGTGAGCCCCAAAATGGCGCCGCGCGATGCGGTGTCAAAGGTGGGCGTGCCGCTGCCTGAGAAATGCGGCAGCACCAGCAGCCCGGTTGGCCCACCCGCCTCGCCGCTGAGGATCTCGTCGTACGGATCAAGCCCCATCTGGCTGGCGCGTTCGATCTGCGGCTCACAAAAACCGTCCCTGAACCAGCGCAGCGTCATACCGCCGGAATGGTTGAGCGTCATCGCCAGGTACATACCCGGCGCGACGTGGCGGTAGACCGAGATGTTGCCAGCGTATAATTCCTGATTGACCACCGGCTCTGGCAGCGCAACTTCCACCACCTCGGCGGTGCCGGTGGAAACCACCGCCCGCCCTGCCCGGGTGATGCCCACCCCGAGCGCGCCACACGCCTGGTCATGCCCGCCGGTGACCACCAGCGGCGGGCGCACCAACCCGAGCGAGCTGGCCAGTTTGGCCGACATGGCCGCAACCGGCGTGCCGGATGCCGCCGGGGTCGAAAGCCGTTCCGGCTCAAGCCCCAGATGGTCCAGGATCTCGCTGCTCCAGCAACCGGCGTGCAGGTCGTACAGTTGCGTGCGCGAGGCCAGGCAGTGGCTGATCACGCGGGAGCCGGTCATGCGCTGGATGAAGAAATCCTCCACCAGCAGAAAATGGCTTGCCTCGCGCCACACCTGCGGCTCGTGCTCGCGGATCCACATCAGTTTGGGCAGGGTGTTGATGGTATGCACGGGCATGCCGGTGCGTTGAAACAGCCCCTCAGCCCCAAAATGCTCGCGCAATTTCTGGTTTTCTTCGTCGGTACGGGTGTCCATGCCCAGCATGGTGGGCCGCAGCGGTTTGCCGTGCGCGTCCACCGGCGTCACGGCCTCACCGTGCACCGAGAGCGCCAGCGCGGCCACATCGTTCACCTGCGCCGTTTGCAGCGCCTCCCACATGGCGGCCTGGGCCAGTTCCCACACCACCTCAAGGTTCTGTTCAGCCCAGCGCGGGCGGGGAAAATCCACAGCATACTCGCGCATGGCGCGCGCCAGCAGGGTTCCGTCTTCATCAAACACGATGGCTTTGCAGCCCGTGGTGCCGATATCCAGTGCCAGTAGTTTCATAGCTGCTCCACCGCTTGTTGGGATGGGTTATGAGCCGGGTTCAGCCGCCGGGGTGGATCGTTCCGCCAGCACATGCCGGCCGGTCTTTTCCACGCGAATGTTGCGCCGTTCCAGTCGTTTGATCAACGACGTACGCTGGGCATCCACCACCACCGCAAACAGGATCACCATTGCTTTGACCATCTCCTGCAGGTACAGATCCACCTGCATGAAGATCAGGCCGTTCTGGATCATCTGTATCAATAGTATACCCACCACCGTGCCGGGGAAGACATTGCCGACGCCGCCGAACAGGCTGGTGCCGCCCAGTACAGCGGCAGCGATGGCCTGAAACTCGGTGCTCTCCCCAAAGGAAGAAGATACCGACCCCTGCTGGCTCACCGCGATCACCGCTGCAATCGCAGCGCAAAAACCGCTGATGATGTACACCATCATGGTCAGGCGGTCGGTGTTGAGACCGGCTTTCTTGGCGGCGTCTGGGTCGTTGCCCATGGCGTAGATCTGCCGTCCGAAGGCGGTGTATTGCAGGATCACCACCGCCAGGATCACCATCACAGCAAAGATCACGATCGGGATGGGCAGGATGCCAAACACGCGCGTGGCTCCAAAGCGCATCTCAGCCGGTACCGAAATGTGGCGCGAGTGGGTGATCAACAGGCCCAGCCCGCGGCCAGCGGTGAGCGTACCCAGCGTGACCATGAAGGGGATGATCTTGACACGTGTGATCAGGAAGGCATTGAAGCAGCCCCACAGACTGCCCGCCAGCACGCCGATGGCAATGGACGGCAGCAGCCCAAGGCCGGTCTCCAGCAACAGCGCCAGCACACCAGCCGTGATGTACATGGTGGCCCCCACCGACAGGTCAATACCGCCGGTGAGCAGCACAAAAGTCATGCCGATGGCGATGATGCCGACATCGGTGGCGGACAGGATGATGTTCTCCAGGTTGGCCGGGCTGGAAAAGCGCGAATTGAACAGACTGAAGCCAATGAAGATCACCACAAACAAAATCAATGACATGTTCTTGAGCAGGGCAATCACCCCGCGCTGATTTTTCATTCGCCCGCTCATTGCACACCTTCCCTGAAGGCTGTCTGCAGAATTTTTTCGCGGTCAAAATCCTCGCGATCAAACGCGCCCAGGATCTCGCCGAAACCCATCACCAGGATGCGGTCGCACATGCCGATCAGTTCCTCAATTTCGGATGAGATGAACAGGATGGCTGCGCCCTGCGATGCAATGTTGTTGATGATGGTGTAAATTTCAAATTTCGCGCCAACGTCCACACCGCGGGTCGGCTCGTCAACGATCAAAATGGACGGCTGATCCAGCAGCCACTTGCCCAGCACCACCTTCTGCTGGTTGCCGCCGCTGAGACCCTTGGCCTGGTTGCGGAAAGCGTCGTTGACCTTGACCTGCAGCAGCGCCACCATGTTTCGCACCCCGTCCAGCAGCGAACCTGTGCGGATTACATTGCTGACCGGTCGCGTGTAACGCGGCAGCGCCACCAGCGCCATGTTCTCGGCCACGGTTGAGGTCATCATCAGGCCTTCTTCGCGGCGGTTCTCGGTGACAAAGGCAATGTTCTGCTGAATGCTCTTTACCGGTGAGCGGTGATTGCGCGGATTACCCTTGACGATGATGTCGCCTTCATCGTAGGACTCGATGCCAAAGATGATCTGCGCCAGTTCAGAGCGGCCCGAGCCCATCAGCCCGAACACACCCAGAATCTCGCCCTTGCGCAGTTCCAGATTGATATCGTGCACGATGCCGCTGCGCGACAGGCCGCGCACTTCCAGCATCACTTCGTTTTCGGGTTTGCCGGTGCGCTCGGGGTAAAGCTGGTCAATATCGCGCCCCACCATGCTCGAGATCATCTTTTGAATGCTGAACCCGGCTTTGGGTCCGCTGTTCACCAGTTCGCCGTCGCGCAACACCACAATGTCATCTGCAATCTGCAGCACATCCCGCAGGATGTGTGAGATGTAAATAATCGTCCTGCCGCTGTCATGCAGGCGCTGGATGATGCCAAACAGGCGCTCGGTTTCACGCGCGGTCAGTGATGTGGTTGGCTCATCGAAGATGATGATGCTGGCATCCTGGCTGAGCGCCTTGGCCACCTCCACCAACTGGCGTTCGCCAGGGGAAAGCTTTTCAACGGTGGTATCCACCGAAATGTGCAGATCCACCAACGAGAGGTATTCCTGCGCGCGCTGCCGGATCTGCTTTCTGTCCAGCAGGGGCAGCCCCTTCCAGCGGGGAAAATCACTGATGAAAAGATTTTCAGCAATGCTCAGGTTGGTGAACAGGTTGAGTTCCTGGTGAATGAAGGCGATGCCGTTGCGTGCGGCGTCTGCCGGGTCTGAAGGCTTGAATTCCTGCCCATCCAACAGCAGGGTTCCGGCGTCAAACGGCACCACACCGCCCAGAATGTTCATCAAAGTGGATTTGCCCGCTCCGTTTTCACCGATCAGGCCCACGGTGTGCCCCCGCTGGATATCCATGCTGATGTTCTTTAATACCCGCACGCCAAAGAAACTTTTATCAATATTGCCAAATCGCAGGATAAAATCATCCATGTGGTTCACCATGCTTGCACGTTATGCTGCAGAATGCGCGTGCGGGTTACATCGATCAGGGCGGCCAGCAGGATCACAGCGCCCTTGACGATCTCGATCCAGAAGAAAGTAACGTTCAACAGGGACAGCGCATTACCAAGCAGCGAAAGGAACATCACCCCGAACAGCGTCCACAGCACCTTGCCTTTGCCGCCAGACAGGCTGGACCCGCCGATCACCGCACCGCCCACAATGTCCAGCAGCAGCGGTCCGCCCAGGGTGGGCCGGCCCATTTCCATGCGCGATGAATAGATGATGGATGCCACAGCGGCGCAAAAACCACTGAACATGTAGGTCAGCACGATCACCCTGCGCTCCGGCACGCCAGAGACCACCGCTGCGCGCAGGTTGGTGCCGATGGAGTACAGCCAGCGGCCAAACATGGTGCGGCTGAGCACAAACTGAGATGCAATCGCCAGCAGCGCGGTGATCACCAGCGGGATGGACAGGATGCCGCTGTCTCCGCCGATGCCGGTGTAGGCGTCTGGCAGGTTGATGATGTTTTCCGATTTGACGAAATATATTGCCAGCGCTGCGAAGAAGATCTGCGTGACCAGCGTGACCATGAAGGCCGGAATGCGCACATAGGCGATGATCGCGCCGTTGATGAAGCCGATCAGCAGCCCGATGGCCAGCATGACCGCCAGCGCGATCCACACTCCTGCAGCGGAGTGGGACAGCACCGCGCCGTCTTCAAACAGCAACACGCCCCAGATGGGACTCTGGCCAAAAACCGCAGGGTCAACGCGTGTGGCGATCAGCGATGCGCCGATCACGCTGGTGAGCGAGATGATCGCGCCCTGCGAAAGATCGATGCCGGCGATGATCAGCACAAAGGTTTGCCCGATGGCAACCGCATACAGCGGCCAGATGTTGGAAAGCAGGTTGGACAGGTTGTAAGGCGTTGCGATGATGGGAATAAACGGAACAAGCACCGCGAATAATGCCACACAAAGATAAAGGATGAAATAATCCGAAAGCAGCAGCCTGCGCGGCAACCCCCTGAGTGATTGAATGATCTTTTGCTGAAGAATGGGACTGGTTTGAGCCATTTGTTAATCCTGATGATCCAAAATTATCAATACCGCGCACTGCTATCACTTCAGTGTACCGGCCGGAGGCAGGTGCTGCAACCCCACCTCCGGCCAGGAGGAGAACCCAGCAAGAACTACTTACCGTGGTAAAGCTTGCAGCCCCACATATCCATTTCTTTGGTGTCCATGTTACCCTGGGTCAAAGCAAAACCGGGGTCATCCAACCAGGCATCCGGTTGCTTTTCGCCGGCTTCCACAGCCTTGATGATCTCAGCCAGCAGGGTGTCGGCTTCGTAGTACAGGTCCTGCACGCCGGTGGCATCCACGTAGGCGGTGTCGGGCTGCATCAAACCGCAGGCCGTCTTGTCGCCGTCCAGGCCGCCCATGAGCACATGGTTGGGGTCGCCAATCGGAGCCCACTTGCCCAGCGGCTCAAGCACGCCCTGGATGGTGGGATACAGGAAGTCTGACGAGGTGAAGATGAAGTCGATGTCAGGATTGGCGGTCATGGCTGCCTGCAGGCCGTCGCGGGCGACGTCAGCATTCCACTTGGTGGCAACCTCGACCGGGGTCTCGAACAGGTCGGGGTACTTCTCGATCACATTGTAGAAACCCTGCTTGCGGCCAACGGCATTGGGATCGCCCAGGTCGCCAACCATGATGAGGGGTTTCATCTTGCGGTTCAACTTCATGGCTTCCTGCGCCATGTACTCAACCGTTGCTTCAGCGATTTTCTCGTTGTTGGCAACCACGGTCAGTGCATTGCCTTCGTCACTCTGCGGCGGGCGGTTGAATATGCCAATGGGGATGTCGGCTTTGTTGGCTTCTTCAATCAGCTTCAGCGCGATGGAACCGTCCACAGGGATGACCATGATGCCGTCAACCTTCTGGGCAATGCAGTTCTTCACCTGCTCGAGCTGCTTGTTGGCATCCTCGTTCGAGTTCATCTCGACCACTTTGTAACCCTTTTCCTTCAGGGTCTCGGTGATCGCTTTGTGACCGGCCATCCAGAACTCAGTCTCCAGGTCCTGGAAGGCAAAGCAAATGGTGTAGCTCTTTGCCTCATCAGATACGGGCGCAACAGCCGAATCGGCTGCAGGCGCTGCTTTGGGAGCGCAGGCGGTCAGCATCAGCGTAACCAGGATCAAAACCGACAAAATCTTGTACAGATGCTTCATTTCATTCTCCTTAAATCAAACTTGCGCAGTGGCGATTTGGTAGAATAGAAATCATGGGTTTTTAATCCATGTGACTGGTACAGGTTGCCGTGTTCAGCGCAAATGGATCGGCAATCTGTACCTCTTTTTTCTCCATAAGCGATTCTCTTCATTCAATATCCTGCGAGGCCATCCACCTCCTTTCGACATGATTTGCATGTCTCTCACCACTAAGCCTCGTTGTTATATACTTCCCAGCCGAAATAGGTCTCAAATGCTTCAGCAAGGACGCCTGCCGAATGGGATGCGCTCATGGCGCAGTGGTGTTCAAAACCGTTGTTGCAGATGTACTGCATCAGGTTTTGCAGGTTGGGTACGTGCACCACGGCGCGGGCGCCAAAGGTATCCAGCACGTCATCGGTGAACTCGCCCTCACCCACATAGGTGCGGATCATGCCGTAGGTGTCGTCAGTACTGATGCGCGCGTAAGTCAAAGGCCCGGCCGGAACCCGCCCGGCCACGGCGCCGTAGGTGTTCTCGGTGCCGAGCGTGGTCGAGAGGATCTCGGCGTTTTTGATCTCGATGTCTGGCAGGAAGCTCTTTGCCCAGTTGCCGCAGTGGAACAGCACGCACCGGTCAGGGTCGCTGCCGTAATTGTTGTTCCAATCCACCAGTGCGCTGGGTGTACCCGATGCCAGTTGCAGCGCATACATCGAAGCCACGCCGGTGATGTCCACCTCGCAGGCCGATGGCATCAGCCGCTCGCTCATCATGCTCATCAGGGTGCAAACATTGATGTGGTAGTTCTGCTGCAGCGAGGTCCAGCACTGGATCGCGCTGGCGTTCAGGTCGTATGCGCCCATCCATTCATCAATGGCAATGCCCAGCTTGGCCATGCGCAGCAGCGCCGGCGAAGGCACGCCATCGGCGCGGGCGTAACCGCGAATTTCATCCAGTTTGGCTTTCACCACAGCATCGTCGTCGCTCATGCGGCTGGCGTTGCCCAGAATTTCAGAGAAGTCCACCGTGACCACACTGATGCCGTAAGCCTGCAGCAGCTTTTCGCTATAACGCATGGTATTGAAGTTGCCAGGCCGCGCGCCGATGGCGCCAAAGCGGGCATTCCTGAGGCCCTTCACCACGCGGCACACGCCCACAAACCTGCGCAGGTCTGCCCTGAAGCTGTCGGTCAGCGGGTGCACCGTGTGGAGCGAGGTCAGGCTGTAGGGATAACCGTACTGGCGCAGGTCGTTGCACACAGAAATTTTTCCGCAGAAGCCGTCCCTGCGGCGTTCGACAGTTAACTGGCCGAGGTCGTCCGGGTAAGCCTGCACCAGAATGGGTACGTGCAGCCCTGAAAGGCGAACGGCGTCTGCAACGCCCTTTTCATCACCAAAGTTGGGCAGCGTAACCAGAATGCCGTCAATGCGGTCGGCGTTTTTCTTGAAGAGATCAGCGCAGATTTTGGCGTGCGCCCAGGTTTCAACGCCGCCCAGCTTGGTGGCGCTGTCATCCAGAATAACCGCTTCGATATCCATTTCCTTGAACAGCGAAAGGATGTCAGCGCGCGCTTCAGTCACCAGCCGGTCGGGGAAGAAATCGCGGTTGCCAACAATCACACCCAGGGTAACTTTTGCCATGCTTCACTTCTCCTTGTATGCAATCAATTGATGGCGAGCGCATCCACTGCGCTGAGCAAATCTGCTTCATTAATTTTGCCGTCAAACCAGGCTTCCTGCAATTGCCTGAGCCGCCACACGGTGGACGGTTTAATCTCAACATCTGCGCAGGTGATGGGGGTGTCCATCTTCACCGGCCGGGTCAGTTTTGCGCCCTTGGCCAGCCCGATGGGCAGCAGGCACTCGGCTCTGGCGTTTTCGTACGTATCGATCAGGCTGTAGTAGGTGGTCCCGCCAATGGCGTCCAGCGTTTCACCGCTCTCCAGATCGCGCTTGGCCACCGCAAACACCTCGGAGACCAGGCGGTTGAGCGGCACCATGTTGGATTTCTTGCGGATGGCCAGCATGGCACAGGTGAGCGGCACCTCGATGCTGCACAGGTGGAACGGGCGGAACAGCGTGTAATACGGGCCGTTGCCCATGTCACGCAGGATCATGGCTTCGCGCAGGCGCGGGTGGTCGGTTCGCACGATCAGGAACACGCCCGGCGCAACCCGCCCGATGCCGTAATCCACCACGCCCATTTTGGTTAACACCCCGCCTTCCTCTTGCAGCGCAAAGGTCTGGTTCAAATGGTCGCGGTCGGTGGTTGGCCCGTGCATGCCGCGCACATCCGGGATCAGCCCGGTGGCATTGGAAACGGCAGCCATTTCGATCATGGTCTTGGAGCCGTCAATAAATTCGATTAACATGTTGGGGCTCAATCCGCGCCGCGCAGCCTCGGCCTGGATGCGTGGATCGGCAGGGGTGCCGTGGCGGTCGAGCGGGTTGTTTTTGCCCTTGCCGGCAGCGACAATGGTGAAACCCATCGAGACGGCCAGGTCGTACAGTTCCTTGCAGGCAGCCGGTTCATCGCCGGCGGCCAGCGCGTACAGCACGCCCTTTTGTTGCGCGTACCAGTGCAGGATGGGCCCCACGGTGATGTCGGTCTCTACGTTCATCATCGCCAGGTCCTGTCCGGCGCGGGCCGAGCGCAACGCAGCCAGCGCGCCGATCTCGGGTACGCCAGTGGCTTCCAGCATCACATCGATGCAGCGCATATCAGTGACCACGCGGAAATCGCGGGCAGCCACCAGCTTGCCGTCACGCACAGCGGCGTCGGCCTGTTCGGCGGTCTCAGCCACCACCACATCCCCTTCGATCCGGGCGATTTTGTAGGCGGCAATGGCCCGTTCGATGTCTATATCGGCAGTCACCACGATGCGCAAACCCTGCATCATTTGGGTGGTTGCCACCACGTCAGTACCCATCTGTCCGGCGCCCACCAGGCCAACCCGCACCGGGTTGCCGCTTGCTTCGCGTTCTTCGAGTTCGTAATTCAATCCTATCATGGTTGTCCCAATCGCCTATGATTCCATACTGATCATGACTTTAAGCGCCGCCCCACTGGCAGCCGTCTCAAAAGCCCTGCCGATTTCGTCCAGCGGCAGCGTCTGTGTGATCACCAGGTCGCTTTCCACCAGTCCCTGTGCAATCGTCTCAAGCGCCAGCGCGTGATACCACGGCTGGTAAGAGAACGCACCGGTGACTTTCAGTTCGTTGTAATGGATCAGGTTGCCGTTCAACGAGGTCATGGGGGCGCTGCGGGGCAGGCCGCCAAACAACACCACCTTGCCGCGCTTGCGCACCAGCTCGACCGCCTGGGTGTGCGTGGCTGCCACTGGATTGGCGCAAATGGCAATATCAGCGCCACGTCCGTTAGTGGCTATGCGCACTTCATCCACCAGGTTCTGATTGACCGGGTCAACGATCAGGTCGGGGCAGAACGGCAGCGCCATCGCACGCCGCATCTCGTTCGGCTCTGACAGGATCACCCGCGCCCCACGCCCGCGCGCCACTGCAATGTGCAGGCAGCCGATCGGCCCTGCGCCCATCACCACCACCGTGTCGCCCAGCATGGTTCCGGCGTTGGAGTGCGCCGCCAGCACCGAACTGAGCGGCTCAGACAGCGCCGCCTGGGCATACGAGAGCCCTGCGGGTATGCGGTGGATGATGCCACCGGCCAGCACCTCGGCGCTCAGCGCGATGTACTCGGCAAAACCACCGTCGTAGCCGGGCGTGATGCCGATCAGATGCAGGTTATCGCACAGGTTGAACAACCCGTGTTCGCAGTAATAGCAGCGCCCGCAGTGCACATCCGGCGCAATCGCCACCCGCTCGCCAGTGGTGAACCCGGCCGACTCCCCGCCCACCTCAATCACTTCACCGGCAATCTCGTGCCCGGCGATCAGGCTGGCCGATTCTGGCGTGGAGCCCTCGCGCCAGCGGCGCAGGTCTGACCCGCACACCCCGCACGCCTTCACGGCCACCAGAATACCGTCATCCGGCGCATGCGGGGTGCGTGTATCGCGCAATTCAATTTCAGTTGGACCTTTAATGTAAGCTGCTCTCATGATGATTAACCCTGGGTTACAGGGCTCCTTTCAGTTTCTGGCCCACCGCTCCCCCCGGGTGCGTCTTGCCGAACTGCTCCTGTGTGTAACCGCGCATGTTGAGCAGCGCAATACACAGCACATCGCAAAATGCCGAGTTGAACAACGAACTGCCTGTGGCGATCATGCCGTACGGGTCAACCCCTTCCGGTGCTCTCACCTCAAGCACAATCTGGCTGAGCGTCGCCAGGGTGGACATGGGCTTCTCGGTGATGCCGATCACCGTGGCCCCCCGTTCCCTGGCGACCCCTGCAAGAAAGTTAACCTCAGCCGTCTCCCCACCCTTGGACAGGGCGACCAGAATGTCTTCTGAACGGATTGCACCGGCCGAGCCGTGCTGGCTGTCGCCGGGGTGCAAAAAAAGCGCCGGGGTTCCGCAGCATGAAAGCAAATGCGCGAACCGCAGCGCCACAGCGTGCGATGTACCCGAGCCGGCCACAATCACGTGACCCTTGCACGCCAGCATGGCACGCAGCGCAGGAATGAGCCCCTGCCCCAGCTGATCGCGCAGGCTGGCCACGGCGCGGCTCTCGGTATCGATGACAGAACTTGCCAGTTCAAAAATTTTCTTATCGTCCATGTACCCTCAATTGATAAATGCAGCGGAACCCGCAGTTGGATGATTGACGCGCCGGGTGCCGCGCAAAGGCTTAAGATCGGGGACTGTTTTCATCCCATCGCCTGGCGGGGGTTTATTGTGAAAATATTTTCATAATTGAAATTTGTTTCACAAAGATGATAGCACGAAGGACACACAGAGTCAATAACCAATTTGTGAAATTTGATGCAAATGGGAGATATTTAAGGTAGGTGGCGAGTGCATGTGCCACCAACCTTATGCCTATGCGAATGGACATTGGCCGCAGACGGGTAACGTACGGCGACCCTCCCCCCGATTTTCCAACTGTCAGGTGACGGTATCATTCACCTGGCCCTTCACCATCATCCCGTCGCCGTCGTACCAGTAGCGTGCGTGCTCCAGCGGTTCGGGGGCTGGCTCAGTGGGCACAGACCAGACCGCGAAGTTAATCGTGGAATCTGATGCCTGCCTTGAGGATCGCTTGACAGCCATACAATATATCACTATACTGTACGGCAGGAGGGTCGAATGGAAGAGACAAAACTGACTGTTCGGGTTCCACGAAAATTACTTGACAATGCCAAACGATATGCCGCAGAAAACAACACCACATTAACCAATCTGATTGAGGCATATTTACACCGTCTCCCAGCCCATCCTTCTCTTCAGGATGCCCCGATTGTTCAGAGATTAATCGGTTCATTGCCACCGGATATTTCCATTCAAGATTACAAAGATCATCTGGATGAAAAGTATGGGCAATAATCCTTCGATCCTGATTGACCTGAATATCATCCTGGATGTCTTTCAAAAGCGCGATCCTTTTTTTGTTGCTTCATCCGGGCTTTTGGCAGCCGTGGAATCTGGCCGGGTCACAGGCTATATGGCGTCCCACAGCATTACCACCCTTTACTATCTGATTCAGAAAGGACGGTCGGCTGCAGATGCACGAGCGATCATTACCAACCTTCTGCAATTTTTGAAAGTCCTTCCGGTGGATCAAAGTACCATTGAGCAGGCACTGAACCTGGCTTATCCTGATTTTGAAGATGCAGTGCAAATGATTACAGCGGTACAGAATAAGATGGATTGCCTGATAACTCGCAATGTCAAGGATTATCAACCACCGCTCCTTCCGATCATGCAACCGGCAGATTTCCTCACCACGCTTTCCTAAGGCAGGATGTATCCGTCTCCCTGGAAACCTTGCGAATACCCGGATTTCTTTACTTAGCCATTGGAGGTACATTTTTTCGATGTTTTCTGGACTTATATCACTGTTGCTGGCGTTGGTGGTGGTCAACTGCTGCAAGCGCCCGCCCTCCTGCGAGACATTCCAGCCGCTGTAGGTGTAGGCGCGGTTGAGCACCGCTGAACCGCCGCTGTCACCCAGCGCCAGCGCGGTCAGGCGTCCGGCGGAGTCGTAGGCGGCGTCCTTCACGTAAGTAAAGCCGGTGGTATTGGTCAGGCTGTCCAGCGCGCCCTGGGCGTTGTAGGCGCTGGTCAGCACCTCGCCGTCGGGATAAGTCATGCTCACCGCCAGGTCGGCGCTGTTGTACGTCCAACGGGTGGTGAAGCTCTCCGCCTCGCTTTCGGCTTCGTTGGAGAAGATCCATTTGGTCTCGCTCGGTTTCCGGCCGCGCGCATCGTACGTCCACGCACTCGCGCTGACTAGAACCGGATTAATGTTGCCATGGAGGATGTTAAGGTGCAAGTGTAAGCTGGTGTGCAGGTCGATGAAGGGTAAGTTGTACTCTGACAGCCAGCGTGTGCTTTAACTCACTGGAAAATTAATCGGGCCATAACAATCGATCAGTTGTAAAACATTGATCGGATAATAAGATACCTGAGAACTCTGATATTGACAAACCGGTAGCTTCTTCTAATGGGAGAAAATATTCTTCATAACCTTCATAACCAGATGGTACTGATTCCAATGGATGTGGATAATCGCTAGATATTAAATATAGGTGAATCGAGTCTATTTCTGTCCTCTCATCAAACTGAGGACAAATCGTATATATTTCACCCCCTTTTATTACTCCGCCATAAGTGATCACCATCCCAATGGGGTCATAGAATAACCAAATCTCATAACCAATATTGGGATGGTCAATCGAAGAAGTCTCCAACCAGATACGCGATGGAAGTCCATATTTCTTGACAATGTTTTTTGGTGAGTAAGTTTCCCAGTAAGGGTAAAAATCCACAGGATTTTCTCCCCTCGTAGTTATCTCAATTTGCTCGACCAAATCCCCTCTTCCTTTTAGTGTGACCCGGTTGATGACAGAACTTTTTTGGAGATCAATATTCCCCAATGCTATATGTGTCTCTCCATTCAACCTCAAATCTTCGTATGTTTCAACATTTAAATAATCAAGAACTTCGTGGTCGCCTCTTAACAAACTCGTCCCAGGGGTTATTCCCCACCAGCACGGTAGATCACAGCCAAAATTAGTGTGCAGAACCTCAGCAACCCGTGCTTCACGAATGATAGGATCAAGTTTGGGCGTGAATTCGGTCGGTGTGACCGTAAATGTATAAGTGGGGGTGATAGGTAAAGAGGTATTATCCGGTTGCGATGTTTCTGTTGAGGCCGGTATGAGGGAAGCAGAGACATTTTGGATGAGCTCAGGTTGACTGCAACCGCTTAGTAGGAATATTAAGGCGCCTATCATGGGCATAAATCGGGTTTTAGTTAACATGAGATACCCCTCTATAATAAATCATAATTATGGAATGAATATTTTAAGAGTCGCCGTCATCCAACTTCTTCTTGCATCTCCGGATTTATTTTCGACATATAGATCGAATGTTTGATACATAAACATATCTGCCCACTCTTCGTTTTCAGTATTCCAATCCTCCCAATCCATTCCATGTTGGACATGAGGATAATGATCCCCGAAATAACCATCAAACCCTCTTAACCAAGAACCATCTTCCTTTAATCCCGTTACCCATACTCCATCCACTGTCCTTATGGATGCCGCTCTCAAGGTTTCGTATGGAGTCACCTTACTCCCACGATTGGAAATTGTTGCATTGAAAGTGTGTCCGAGTTCATGCGCGACCAGGTATCGATCCAATTTGCCGACATAATTTGTGCAGGTGAAGCCGTATCCACCAGACTGGCAATACGTTCCTTCACCCGAACTGGCATATATTCCAATCTCATCATATGCTTTAGTAAATCCTTCGACCGCATCATCAGCAAATAATTTTCCAATTGCATACACAGCCTGGTATATTTCTGATAAGTCGTTGGTTGTATATCTTTCGTCATACGTAACTTCATATTGCGGAAGTACATATTCCAGTAATTTTCTATGCGAAGAAATTGACCCTAACTTATCAAATTTACTATTCGATTCTTCTACCGCATAATGACCTGAAGGATCATTCAGGAGAATGGGATTATTGATCACATACGCGTAACGGTCATACGCCACGGCATTGCCCGGTGACGGCACAATCGTATCCGCCTGGGCGAAGTGCGCGATGATCGGGTCGTACCAGCGCGCCACATAGTAGTACAGCCCCAGCTCCGCCTGCTCCAGTTGACCGGTGTAGCGGTAGTCCCCCGGCCAAAGGCCGCGGGGTGACCCCGCTCTTTGC
>DAOUGC010000011.1:0-16587 GCA_034429695.1 Levilinea sp. | reverse complement strand
TGCCCGCCTTCCAGCGGGTGAAGTTGATCGGGGGCAACATCGTACAGGCTGGCGATCTGTTCAAATACGGGGGCGGGAATGGCCATGAGGGTTGCTCTTGTGTGGACGGGTCAGGTGTATGCGGATGTTTGTTTGACGAACTGGGTGCACGAAACATTCCTGAAAGCTCGTTACCCAAACTTCAACGACGAAAGACACGAATTTTATGGCGATCCATCCACACAAAACCCGCGCAAGCGTGCAACCAATAAGGGGGAAGTACTGGAGTGTTACTGACCGAAGACCAGGCGCACGCCGCCGGGGTAGGTGTTGCCGGCTGCGTCGGTACACTGTTCGCTCTGCAAATCAGACACCACCTCACCGCCGTCACCGGCGCGCAGCGAATAAACCACACCGGGTTGCATCACAAAGTCGGCATAACCAGGGCTGATCTCAGGGTACAGGCCCGTGTAGAACGAGTTGGTTCCGCCATCCCACGCCACGTCAATGCGCACCCCACGGATGGGACCGCCGTCATCGTCCTGCACCTCCACCTGCAACAGACCCGGCACCAGGCCGGGGGTGCATACCGACTGGCGTTCACGCAATTCGAGCGGCGATGACAGGTCTGGCTGCAGCATGGATTGCGCCCTGGGCGTGAAGGTTGCCATGGGGGTGAAGGTGGCCGCTGGCTGCGGGGTGGATGTGGCGATCATCTGCGACTCGTCCAGCGTGGCGGTGGCCTGGGCGATGGGGCTGGGCGTACCGGCTGCCAGGGTGGGCGGCGCGGCAGGGGTGAACTTTGCCAGGTCGGCAGCCAGTTGCGCCATGGCGCGCGCGTCGGTCTGCGAGCCGTCTTCAGCCATGATGCGCTGCGCCTGGGCGCCCAGCTCGTAAGCGCTGTTTTCATCCTGCAGCAGCCCCAACCGGCTGATCGAACGGCCCAGGTCGTTGTTTACGCCGTAGGAAAGCGAGATCAGGCTGCGGTAATGGTCTTTAAACTCGGCACGCAGTGAAGCCGGTGAGGTATCCACATACTTCACCGGGCTGATCAGCCAGGTGTAAAGCAGGCCAAGCAGCAGTCCGATCGCCAGACCGGTCAGCAGGTACCAGGGTCCGCGTTCTTCGCTCACGGGCTGCTCCCTTCACCGGCTGGCGACCAGGTTTCGAGGGCCAGCGCCAGACGGGCCAGCAGATCCATGTCGGCCTCGCTGTAGCCCAATTCTTCAGCAGTCAGGATGGCGCTCTGCACCTGGCGCAGCGGGGTGGTTGCCCCCAGCAGATCCAGGCGGCGGGCGGCCAACCCGATGTTTTGATCCTTCTGATAGATCTCGGCCACCATCAAGACATAGTCAGCCTTGTAGTCGGCGCGCAGCGTGTCGGGCGTGGTGTTGGTGTAGGTCACGGGGTTAATCATCCACCCGTAGACCATGCCCAGCACCATGCCGACCAGAATGCTGATGAAGAACCAGAAGAAACGCTTTGCCCGCAATGAACCGCCTTATTTTTTCAACATCGGTATCTTTATGCCGCGTTCCTGTGCAGCACGAATGGCAATATCATAACCGGCATCCACATGCCTTGCAACACCCATGCCGGGGTCGCTGGTGAGTACGCGCTCCAGGCGGGCGGCCGCCTCAGGTGTGCCGTCAGCAACGATCACCTGACCGGCGTGCTGGCTGTAGCCAATGCCAACGCCGCCACCGTGGTGGAAGGACACCCAGGTTGCGCCGTTGACGGCATTGATCAGCGCATTGAGGATCGGCCAGTCAGAGACGGCATCGGTTCCGTCAGCCATGCCCTCGGTTTCGCGGTTGGGCGAAGCCACCGAACCGGCATCCAGATGATCGCGCCCGATCACAATCGGAGCTTTCAGTTCGCCGGATGCCACCATTTGGTTGAATTTCAACCCGGCTTTGGCGCGTTCACCGTAACCCAGCCAGCAGATGCGGCTGGGCAGGCCTTGGAAGTGAATGCGTTCGCGCGCCATTTCCAGCCAGCGCTTGAGGTGCTCGTCCTCAGGGAAGAGTTCCATCACGGCGCGGTCAGTGGCGTAGATATCCTCGGGGTCGCCGGAGAGCGCCACCCAGCGGAAGGGACCCTTGCCCTCACAGAACAGCGGACGAATGTATGCCGGTACAAAACCGGGAAAATTAAAGGCATTGGAGAGACCGTTATCGTAAGCGCGCTGGCGCAGATTGTTGCCGTAGTCAAACACCTCGGCGCCGTGTTTCTGGAAGTCCAGCATGGCGCGCACGTGGGCGGTCATCGATTCCACCGAGCGGCGGGCGTAATCTTCCGGGTCTGACTGGCGCAACTGGTTGGCGGCTTCCAGCGTCATGCCGCCGGGCACATACGCCATGATGTCGTGCGCCGGGGTCTGATCGGTGACCACATCGGGGATCACACCGCGCACCACCATCTCAGGGTAGATCTCAGCGGCGTTGCCGATCAAGCCAATCGAACGGGGGATGCCGGCGCGCACGTTTTCCTCCACCAGCGTCATGGCTTCTTCCAGCGTGTCGACGACCACGTCAACGTAACCGTGTTCCAGGCGGCGCTGTGCGCGCCACGGGTCGATCTCCACCACCAAAGCAACGCCCTCGTTCATGGTGACGGCCAGCGGCTGGGCGCCGCCCATGCCGCCCAGACCGGCGGTGAGCACAAATTTGCCTTTGAGCGAACCCCAGCCGCGCTGGGTTGCCAGGGATGCCAGTGTCTCATAGGTTCCCTGCAATATACCCTGTGTGCCGATGTAGATCCACGAACCGGCGGTCATCTGCCCGTACATGATCAATCCCCGGGCGGCCAGGTCGTCAAAGTGCTGCTGGGTGGCCCAGTGCGGCACCAGGTTCGAGTTGGCGATCAGCACGCGCGGGGCGTCGCGGTGGCTCTTGAAGACCACCACCGGCTTGCCGGATTGCACCAGCAGGGTTTCGTCATCCTCCAGTTCCTTCAACGTGGCAAGGATCGCGTCGAAGGCTTCCCATGAACGCGCCGCCTGTCCGCGCCCGCCGTAGACCACCAGGTCTTCGGGGCGCTCGGCCACCTCAGGATCGAGATTGTTCTGGATCATGCGGTAGACGGCTTCGGTAAGCCACGATTTGCACGTGAGCTGCGTGCCGCGTGGGGCGCGCACAGTCCTGGCTGATGACATGGACACCTCCGGTTGAATGTTGATGCGGTTGAATGAATTATAAGGCAAACCAGCGCGTATGTGGTTGCAAAACGGTTTTTGCAGGGCGGGATGGTGTTTTTTCCATCCCGCCGAAATGATGGCTCCTCCATCCAAGTGCAGGATCATCATTTGAAAAAAATCGGCGGCTTGGAAGTGTTTTTGTAGGGCGGGATGGCGTTTTTTCCATCCCGCCGAAATGATGGCTCCTCCACCCAAGTGCAGGATCATCATTTGAAAAAAATCGGCGGCTTGGAAGAGCACCAAGCCGCCCTACGAAAAGCCAATTCATTCGTTGATGGCTCCCCCGCATCATTAGGAAAAAAAACCTACGAAAAGCCATTTTTCTAATTCATGCATCTTTCGCCCCCGGGTTGCCGTCCCATTGTGCGACCTTTCACAAGCGTAAGGCTGCTGTAATGCGGTTGTTAAGTGAAAGTAGGGATTCCGTCAAGAATCCCCACCTGCTTTCTGCTATAGTACTGCCATATCACAGTAACACCCAATGAGGGTCCTCGCGGTGAACCGCCCGGACTCTCGACTATTTAAAGCCCCGGTTCCACCTCAGTCTGTTCAACATGCAGGATCTCACCGTAGTACACACGGTGATAATCCTCCCGCGGGTAATTCGCGGCGATCTCGGGGATGAGGAAATGCGCCGGGTCTAGATCCTGCCAGTAGATCTTGCGGCACTCCACACTCAGCCATGCCTCGGCATAAGTGGGGGATGCCACACACACGCCCGCCTGCGGGGTCAGCCCAACCGGATGGACCTTGTCAATATCGCGACCGGATTTGACGCCCAGCGGGCGCAGGATGGAGCGGTAGGCTTTTGGGTCAAACGCGGTGAGGGTGAAACTGTCGTACTGCTCCATGAACTCGAACGTATAACGGTGAGGGCGCACCACCACCATCGCGAACGGACGGCCCCACATCACGCCAAACGAACCCCAACCAACCACCATGGAGTTGTACTTTCCGGCGGCAAAGTCTCCGGCGCTGAGCAGCAGCCAGCGGTTTTCCCACTGATCATAAGGGCGCGTGGTGAAGGCGGAAATGTCAACAGGTTTACGCATGGGTTCCTCTTTTATGGACGGGCAAAAGCATTGAATGGATTGTGATGGGTCAGTTTTTGAATGGTCAACCCGCCCACGCCAGACAGGTTCAGGCGCGGCAGGAAAACATCCGGCAGGTGGGTGTAAGGCTTTGGCTCACCGCCGTTGGGTTGGGCGGGGTCGTACCAGCCGCGGTCCATGCTGAGCAGCAGGTGGTCCTCCAGACCGGCATCCAGGGCAAAATGGATCAGGTCAATGAACCAATCGTCATCCGTCCAGCCGATCCAGTCGTACTCGATCCATGCCCCACGGCGGGCAAGTTCAATGTGCATGGTGCGGTCCTCTTCCGCCTGGGTATGGACCCAGATGAAGCGTTCCGGCGGCAAACCGAGCGAATCAACGATGTCGAGTTGATTGCGCGCCACCCAGCCGCGGATGGTGTGGCTGCCGATGGCACAACCGGTCTTCACCGCGGCGCGCGCCGCCGCGCGCAGGATTTTGATCTCAGCCGCGGTCAGGCCGTCATCTCCCGCGGAAATCTTAATGAAACCGGCGCGCACGCCTGTGCCTTCGATCTCGCCCTGCAGTTCACCCAGCATCCACTCGTACAGTTCCTGCTCGCTGGCATGGCGCGCCCACTCTGGAACCCAGGGCTCACGGTAGATGCCGGTGGCAACCACCACCGGAAGGTTTGCCGCCGCCGAAACAGCTTTAACCAGGTCCACCCTGCGTCCCACGCCCAGCGGGGTGCACTCCACCAGCGCGGTCACCCCGCTGGCGCGCGCCTGTTCCAGTTGCGGCGTCATCAGGCGCACCACGCTGTCTGTTTCTGCCTGACCGTGGCCCTCCACATCGGGGGTGCGCAGATCAACAAAAACATGTTCATGCGGCAGGATCATGCCATGTTGGTCGTGTGAAAATTCTCCAAGGGTGGTCACCAGTTTCATGCCGTCCTCCAGAGCAAACTCAAACCTTTTTGCGCGCAAACAGATAGGCACGGCGGCTGGGGTGCTCAACGCCAGGGTACGGATGGCGGATGATCACGTCCTCCATCTCGAACCCGGCTGCCTGCATCCATGCCACCACGTCGTCCACGTCGAACAGATACCAGGTAATATCCACCGGCTGCCCGTACCACTCGTCGCGGCGCACGCTGCCCTCACCAATATGGAAGGTAATCAGCGCCAGCCCGTCCGGCTGCAGGACACGGTACATTTCGGCGAAAGCCTTGCGCGCCTGTTCTTCCTGAAAATGGACAATGCTGTAAAACGCGGCGATGCCAACCCAGGCGTCATTCTGCACCGGCAGGCACAGCATGTCGCCCACGCTGAAGGGAATGCGCGCGTCCAGACGGCTGGCCTGCTCAATCATACCCTCCGCCAGGTCCATGCCGATCACGCTGGTCAGCCCCTGTTCGTAAAGATAATGGGCGATCTCACCCGGCCCGCAACCCAGGTCGCAGGCGATGCCCCTGCCCATTACGCTTTCGGCAAAGCGCTTCAGCAGGGTGCGGTCGAGGATCTTGCCGTCCAGCTCGTGATAAAACTCAGCGGCATACTCACCTGCCACGCGGCTGTAACTCTCGGTTGCGCTCAATGTTTCCATGTGTGTCATCCAGCCAGTATGCCCTCAATACGGTCAAGTTCGGCCTGGCTGAACTCGAGATGGTCCAGCGCGCCGGCAATATCGTCAATTTGCCCAACCCGGCTGGCGCCGATCAACGCGGAGGTAACCGCCGGCAGCCGCAGCACCCACGCGATCGCCATCTGCGCCAGGGTCTGCCCGCGTTCCTGCGCCAGCGTGTTGAGCGTCTTCACCTTTTCCACCTTCTGCGGGGTGATGTCTTTTTCCTTTAAAAAGCCCCACGTCTTTGAAGCGCGACTGTCTTCAGGGATGCCCTGCAGATATTTATCCGTCAGCAGACCCTGCGCCAGCGGCGAGAAAACAATGCAGCCGATGCCTTCCTCTTCCAGCACATCCGTCAGGCCGTTTTCAATCCAGCGGTTGAACATGCTGTAAGACGGCTGATGGATCAGGCAGGGAGTGCCCAGTTCATCCAGAATGGCTGCGGCTTCGCGGGTCTGGTCGGGATTGTAGTTGGAGATTCCGGCGTACAGCGCACGGCCAGAACGCACCGCCTGGTCCAGCGCCATCATGGTTTCTTCCAGCGGGGTCTCCGGGTCGGGCCGGTGCGAATAGAAGATATCGACGTATTCCAACCCCATGCGTTTTAGCGACTGATCCAGGCTGGAGAGCAGGTACTTGCGTGAACCCCACTCACCGTATGGACCCTCCCACATAAGGTAACCGGCTTTGGTGGAAATGATCATCTGGTCGCGATAGGGCATCAGATCCTGCTGCAGAATGCGCCCGAAGGTTTCCTCAGCCGAACCGGGCGGGGGCCCGTAATTGTTTGCCAGATCAAAGTGAGTGATGCCAAGGTCAAATGCGCGCCGGCACATGGCGCGGCCGTTCTCATATACATCCACACCGCCAAAGTTATGCCACAGACCCAGAGAAATGGCGGGCAGTTTCAAGCCACTGCGGCCGCAGCGGTTGTAGCGCATGCGGGCGTATCGTTCCTTGTCGGGCTGGTAGGTTTCCATGCTTTTCCTCCACTAATGGTGTCCTTGCCTTCATTGTATCAAAAGCGCTTTGCAACGAAGAGGGATTTCCCTGCTGGCATTGTGGGATTCTCCGGATTGATCGATGAAAAGGGCTGAATTACTGTTAACCCCGAAACGAGGTGACCATGAGTGAAAATCAGAATTCCCAATCCATCCTGCAGCCAGGACAACCCGCGCCAGATTTCACCCTGCCAACCACACCAGACCAGAGCCTTTCATTGAGTGATTTTCGTGGCCGTCCGGTGGTGCTGGTGTTTTATCCCGCTGATTTCTCACCGGTGTGCGGGGATCAAATGGTGCTATACAATGAGCTGACCGACGAGTTTAAACGTCACAACGCGGTGATGCTGGGTATTTCCTGCGACAATGTCTGGTCTCATCTTGAGTTTGTCAGACAGAAAAATTTAAAGATCCCGCTGCTTTCCGATTTCGAGCCCAAAGGCGAAGTCTCGCGCATGTACGGAGCATATCGCACCGAGAAAGGCTCATCGGCGCGGGCTTTGTTTGTGATCGATCCCCAGGGCGTGATCTGTTGGAGTTATCTGTCGCCGTCCGGCATCAACCCCGGCGCAGACGGCATTTTGCAGGCGCTGGAGGAGATGAATGGGCAGAACGAAAGCGGGGGCGCGCATGGCTGAGCTTAAACAACCGGTCAATCAAGATGATCACCACCGGGGGGACCTCAAGTCGCCGGTGACGCTGGTGGAGTACGGCGATTTTGAATGTGAACATTGCGGCAACGCCTACCCTGTGGTGGGGCGCCTGATCGAACAGATTGGGGACCATTTGTGCTTTGTGTACCGGCATTTTCCCTTAAAACAATCCCATCCGCATGCCCAGCAAGCCGCCGAGGCAGCCGAAGCCGCCGCTGCCCAGGGGCGTTTCTGGCAGATGCACGATCTGTTGTTTAAGAATCAGGAAGACCTGGGCATGAACCGGCTGGTTGAAATGGCGCAGCAGATCGGGCTGGATGTGCAACGCTTCAAAAGCGAGTTGGAAAGTGGGGCTTATTCCAGCAAGGTGCGCGACGATTTCATGTCGGGGGTGCGCAGCGGTGTTAATGGAACCCCCACCTTCTTCATCAACGGTGCGCGCTACGATGGCCCGGTGATACTGGAAGCCATGATGGAGGAGATTCTGGCTCGAATCTCATAATATCACCTTACAAATCTCATACAATTCAAAAACTTGTTCAGACAATTGCCCGCTTCCTATTGTAATCGTCAAATCAACCTTCTATAATTTTGAATCCAGGGGCAGGTCATCGCAATCACCACGTTCTCGAATGTGACAGATTCGAACACGTCCGCCGGAACCCCTCCTCCTTTCTGCGCAAACTGCCTGCAGGCAGGATGGGAGCTGTCATGACCACCGTGAGAGAAATTCTGGCAAACAAAGGTAATTGTGTCTGGGCTGTGGACCCCGAGGACTCGGTCTACAAAGCCCTGGAGATCATGTCGGAAAAAGATATTGGTTCATTACTTGTCATGCAGGGCAGGGCACTGGTTGGCATTTTGACGGAACGTGACTATGCCCGCAAAGTGATCCTGCGCGGAAAATCCTCCAGAAATACGCGGGTATGTGAAATCATGGCGTCGCCGGTGATCGTTGTAGGCCTGGATGCCACCTGCAATGAATGTCGTGAGTTAATGACCACCCAACATATCCGCCATCTACCCGTCATGGAGGGCAGCCGCGTGGTGGGGGTGATCTCCATGCGCGATGTGATGGAGGAAATCATCTACGATCAGACCCAGACGATCCAATTCTGGGAGGATCTTTCGCTCGACCGTTAATGCAGCTTGCAGCCTGGTCAGGGCGTTGATCGGCAGCGCCTGACCCAATTGCTTCATCACAGGGCGCCAACCCCACATGGGCACTGGTTCTTACTCCTGCCTGGTCTTTAATGGCGGTATAATGCTGCCAGCCCATGAAACCCGAACAAATTCCATTATCTGACTTCATGCAGGTGGTACGCAACGCACCGCTGGTGGCCATTGACCTGATCGTGATGCTGCCCGACCAGCGCGTGTTGCTGGGGCAGCGCAGCAACCGTCCGGCTCAGGGATGCTGGTTTGTACCGGGTGGGCGCATCCGCAAGGGTGAAAGCCTGGATGCTGCCTTTGAGCGCGTAACGCTGAGTGAACTGGGCGAAGCTCTGCCGCGCAGCCGGGCGCGCCTGCTGGGGGCGTTTGATCATTTTTATGAAGACAACTTTGGGGGAGGGGCAGGTTTCGGCACGCATTACGTGTCACTGGGGCATCTGCTGTGTCTGTCCCGCCCGCCTGCCGCACTGCCGCTGGATCAACACAGTGGTTACCGGTGGAGCAGCATCGCAGAATTGCTCACCAGCGACGACGTGCACACCAACACCAAACGCTTTTTTGAGCATTTCAACGGGAATTAACTACAACCCATAACGGGCTTTGCAGGCATCCACCCAGGCGGCATCCATGCGCACCAGGCGGTTCTTTTTGAGATTCTCGTGTATCACCCAGCAGATGTCTGCATCCGTTGAAGCCATCCAGCGCTCCATGCGCGGCTTGCCTTCGGCAGGCAGCGCCACGACTGCCACGCTCCAGGCATACCCAAGCGCCTGGCGCAGCGTGCGAAACGGCTCGCTGGCACGGTCAGGGGCGTTCTCCAGCGTTGCCGTGATGTCGTCCATAATCTTCAAGGTCTCCAAGGCGGCAGTGGGGTCCTTCAACAGGCGCGGCTCGCACAGCCCGGCAACCGCGGCGCGCTGCTGGTAGCGTCCGGCGTCAACCCATGAGCGCATGGCAGTCAGCAGGGCGGGCATGTCGCGGTCACCCCAGGCTTGCAGCGCCATGGCAACCGCCTCACGCGTGCGCCAGCGGGCATCCTGGCTGAAGGCTGCCAGCCGCTCCAACATGGCGGGGTCCTTTCCGGCGCAATGCACACCCAGCCCCAGCACGGCACAAAAGTACAGGAACTCGTGCGGGTCGTTCACCGGTGCGCGCTCAACCGTCCAACCCAGCCAGCGCTCGAACATGGCTGGCTGCCCCTCCCACGCCACCGCATGAGCCAGTTCAAGGTTGCCGCGCGGGCCCGGCAGGTTGCAATGCTGCAGGATATAGTCGTCCCAATCGCCGTTCAGGCTGCGCAGGGCGGCGCGGTGCAGGTCGGTCTGGGTGGGCATGGTTACGCCTGGCTTTCCTGATCTTTGGGATGGATGAGTTCGATGGCGGCTTTGCCGGTCATATGCTCGATGCGCACTTCGACCGCCATGAAGCGGTTCCACGACTTTTCAATTTCCGCCTCTCCCTGGGGGACGTAATCGGGGGAGTATTTCTTCACCAGGCATTGCAGGGCATGGCGTTTTTCACCGGCATCGGTGAGCACGCGCGCACGCCCGAACACAATCACACTGCGAAAGTGCGTGGTGAAGGTGGCCTGCACCACGTCGTCCGCATGGATCACGCAAAAGGAGACGCGGTCGTTCCTCAGGATGCCGTCCAGTTTATGCCCTTCATTTGCGATATGAAAGTAAAGTTTTCCTTCTTCGTATGCGTAACTTAATGGAACGGCGTAAGGGTAATCATCGTCACCACTGACCGCCAGCACGCCGGATGTGCAGGTTTGCAGAATGGCGATTGCCTCGTCATCGGAGAGTTTTTGTTGCTTGCGGCGCATATCTCTGAACATGGTCATTTACCCTTTCTGTCTTTCCTTTAATTGCCGTTCCAGCTCGGCGCGGATCACGCGCGGGTCGCCGCGACCTGCGGCGGCGCGCATGACCTGACCGAAGAACCAGTTGGACAGGCTTTCCTTGCCCTGCAGGTAGCTGTTGAGTTCGGCAGGGTGCTCGTCCAGCGTCTGGCGCACCCATGCAGAAATTTGCCCCCCGTCCGAGATCTGCTGCAAGCCGCGCTCGGCAACGATTTGACGTGCACCGCGCCCGCTTTGCAGCATCTCCACCAGCACGGTTTTGGCCGTGGCGGCATTGATCGCACCCTCTGACAGCAACCCCAGCAGCTCAGCCAGTGCAGCAGGCGGCACGCGAAGGGCGCTCAGGCTCTCGCCGCTGGCGTTCAGGTAGCCAAACACCTCGCCCAGCAGCCAGTTGGCGATGAGCACGGCGCTCAGCCCTGGGCTGCCCTCATGCGCCTGTCCGGCGCTGGCGGCGGCTTCAAAGTAATCCGCCACACCGCTCTCCTCCACCATCAAGTGCGCATCACTGGCGGTAATGCCGTATTGCTGCTGCAAACGTTGAATGCGCGCGCGCGGCAACTCGGGCAGGGCGGAACGCACCGCCTCCACCCAGCCAGCTTCAACAATCACGGGAGGCAGATCAGGCTCGGGGAAGTAGCGGTAGTCATGTGCATCTTCCTTGCTGCGCTGTGAGTAGGTGGTCTCAGTGGCTTCATCCCAACCGAGCGTTTCCTGTGCCACTTTGCCGCCAGCTTCCAGTGTATGGCGCTGCTGTTCGATCTGATAGATCACCGAGCGTTCCAGCGCCCTGAAACTGTTCAGGTTTTTGATCTCCACCCGTGTGCCCAGTTCCTGACTGCCCGCCGGGCGGATGGACACATTGGCTTCAAAACGGATCACGCCCTTCTGCATGTCGCCGCTGTTGACCCCCAGCGTGCGCAGCAACAGGCGCAAACTGGTTGCGTAGGCGCGGACTTCCTCAACGGTGTGCATGTCCGGCTCGGTTACGATCTCGAGCAGCGGCACTCCGGCGCGGTTGAGGTTGATCAGCGAATGGGCATCAGGCCCGCCGTTGATGTGGGTGAGCTTGCCGGTATCTTCCTCCAGATGCACGCGGCGGATGCGGATCACGCGTTGACCGGTGCTGGTTTCTATGGGCAGGCATCCATCCACTGCCAGCGGATGCTCGTACTGGGAAATCTGGTAGCCTTTGGGCAGGTCGGGGTAGAAGTAGTTTTTGCGTTCGAAGATGCTGACGCGCTGAACCTGACAACCCAGCGCCAGCGCCACGCGCAAGCCGTATTCCACTGCCATGCGGTTGGTCACCGGCAACACGCCCGGCATTCCAGCACATACCGGGCACACCGCCGTGTTTGGCTCTGCCAGCGTGGTATCCAGCACGGGGCAGGCGCAGAACATCTTGGTCTGCGTCAACAGTTCAGCGTGTACTTCCAGTCCGATCACGGCTTCGTATTCCACGGGCGGCTTCCTTATCCTGATTTTAATGGTTAATTTTACCAGCCTTCCCCAACGGGCATCGCGGGTTGAGCCTGTTTTGTTTGCATTTGCCAGTAGGATGGTTTAATATGAAGACAATACGCAATTGAGGGAGGTTTAACATGAGCACAAAAATCACATGGTTTGGTCACGCCGCAATTGGCATTGAGACGGCGGGGTATCACCTGCTGGTGGATCCATATTTCACGGGCAACCCCGCATTAAGCGGCGCTGACCCGGCCACAGTTAAAGCCGATTTCATCCTGGTGACACACGGGCACGGTGATCACGTTGGCGACACGGTGGCGATCGCCAAACGCACCGGCGCGACAGCCATCTCGGTGGCAGAAGTGGCGCGCTGGCTGGATCAACAGGGCGTCAAAAGCCACGGCCAGCATCTGGGGGGTGGGTTCCAGCACCCGTTCGGGTATCTCAAACTGACCTTTGCGATTCACGGCTCGTCGCTGCCGGATGGTTCTTACGGCGGCAACCCGTGCGGACTGTTGCTGTACACAAAGGACGGCAAAAAAATCTACATGGCCGGCGATACCGGCTTGTTTGGCGACATGGCGCTGATTGGCGAGGAAGGCATTGACCTTGCCATGTTGCCCATCGGCGATAATTACACCATGGGACCAGAGGATGCCCTGCGCGCGGTGAAGATGCTCAAGCCGAAGAATGTCATCCCGATCCATTTTGACACATGGGATGTCATCCACCAGAATGCGGCGGCATGGTGCCAGCGCGTGCAGGAGGAAACGTCTGCGCAGGTGTACTTACTCAAACCGGGCGGCGTTTTCGAGCTGGAATAAGCGCGGGGTACAAGGGAAGGAAACCACAAAGATCCGGGAACCTTTTACCTCCCCTGAATCTGGCAGCGTTCTTTCTGCCAGATTCGGGGGAGGCAGGAGGGGGCGTCTCCCGAAAATGCGCCCCCACCCGGCAAATTGCCAAACTACAGGCAATTTGCCACCCTCCCCCGAATGCTTCGCCCAAGGCTCCGCATTCAGGGGAGGGTGTGTGCAGTGGTTGTGAAATAAATTGCATCCTGGAAATTGGCTTGAAGTTTTAATGAGGTTGAAATGCCTCCCAGGCGATCACCTGTTCACACCAAGCGCTTTGCCAATGAATTGCGCCACAACACCACCGATGCCGAAAACAGGTTATGGGGATTTTTAAGGAATCACTGCATGTGCGGGGTTCATTTCCGACGTCAACATGCAGTGGGGATTTATGTGGTTGATTTTTGCTCACCCAGACACAAGCTCGTTATAGAAATTGACGGGAAGCAGCATCAAGATTTACAGGAGTACGACGCGCAACGGACAGAATTTTTGGAGGGTCTGGGTTACCGCGTGATTCGCTTCTGGAATGATGAAGTCCTCAATGATTTCGAGAAGGTTTTGGAGACCATCCAGTCAGCCATTCAACATTCGCCATGATTTTCCAAAGAATCAAGACAGCTTTGACCTCCCCTGCAGGCTCATACGATTTATTTCTCACGATACATTGCGTCATGCCAAATTCAAGGGAAGGAAACCGCAAAAATCAGGAAACTTTTTACCTCCCCTGAATCTGGCAGCGTTCTTTCTGCCAGATTCGGGGGAGGCAGGAGGGGGCGTATGGCAACTTCGTGTATTTCGTCCCTTCGTGTAATTCGTGATTTGTTCTTCGGGGTCAGGGAAAAGCAAACACGAATGACACGAACAAACGAACGACGCGAACAAAAACTTCGTGTATTTCGTCCCCTCGTGTAATTCGTGATTTGTTCTTCGGGGTCAGGGAAAAGCAAACACGAATGACACGAACAAAAACTTTTCGTTATGTTCATCACGAATTGGGGTTAAAATCCAACCAAACATCCAATCATGTTGGTTCTGTGGAGGCACACATGGCGCAGCGATTTGAACATTGCAAACTGGTGGGAACGCGCATCATTTACCTGGGCCGCGATGGGTTGTTTGAAGACAAAGCTGACCGCACCGGCTCGGATTTTCAAGCCTGGGATCATCTCGAAAAGCAGGGCTGGGAACTGGTGGCAGTGGTCAACGAAAAAAGCGGACCGGCTGCCTACTTCAAACGACCGGTCGCATCAGCATCAGGGCGGATTCAGCGCGAACCACAATAAACCCGCACCTGCCCATACCGGGTCGGCTACAGTTTTTCCACCACCCAGAAATGGCTCAACCCCAGCCCGCGCAACGGGGTGCGTTCCATCCACTGCAAGACACCGCGTAGAAATTTTCCGGCTGTGCCAAAGCGGGCAATGATGTTATCGTACGCGCCGAAGATCACCGTACGCTGGACATACTTTACCGGCAGACCGGCGAACAACTTTTCCAGGTCGCGGCGGGTGTAAGCGCGCACATGCGGAGCCAGTTTATCGCGCCAGCGCCGGGGCAGATAATTCACCAGCGGAATGTTGCCAAAATGATAACGCCCACGCCAGTATACGCCGTGCGTCTCAAACGGGTAACCGCGGTTTGGGCAAAACAGCGTCAGCCGCCCGCCCGGGCGCAGCACGCGCACAATCTCGCGAATCGCCAGCAGGTCATCCTGCACATGTTCCAGCACCTCATGCGATAACACCAGGTCAAAGGATGCATCCGGGAAGGGCAAATACTCGCCTGCCCCGCACACCACCAGCGGGCTAATCTTCATCGTCTCCTGCAGGCGCGGGTGCTCAATATCCAGCCCAATCGCCAGCGCAGCTTCGTCATCCAGACGCGAGAGGTACATACCCAGCCCGCAGCCATCCACCAGCACATTGCCGCAGCGCAATTCACCCGCCGCCGAGCGGATCATCTCCAGGCGGCGGTCCTGTCCGGCGCGCCATACCAACGACGGTACGCCGCGTTCTGCAGCTTTATCGAATTGTTCTTCCATGCGGGGTTATCCGTCCTTCGATGTCGGCACCCAGGCAAGAATGGTCGTGCCCGAGCCGGGTTCCGATGAGATCTCAACGTCACCGCCCACATTGCGGGCGCGGGTGAACATGTTGGAGAGGCCGTGGCCAAGCGCCGAGCGGGTGTTGGTGGCGTCAAATCCGCGCCCGTCGTCCATCACCTCAAGCAGCACGCGGTCGGCGGTCTGCCACAGCGCCACAGACACGTGCCGGGCGCGTGAATGTTTTGCCACATTTGCCAGCGCCTCCTGGCAAATATGGAACAACGCCACCGCCTGCAGCTCGGGCAGGTTGGCGAAGGTCTCCGGTCCCTGCAGGCTGACCTCGGTGCTGGTGGCATTGCGTCTGAACTCGTTGATCAGGCGGCGCACACCAGCCATCAGATTTTCATCATGCAACTGGCGCGGGCGCAGATCAAGAATATACGAACGAATATCACGGATGGTGCTGTTCAGGTCGTTGATGGCCTGTTCAATGCGCTGGGTTGAGGCCGTTGAGTCTTCCTTTAGCAAAAGTCGCGCATGTTCCAGGGTGAGCCCAACGGCATAAATGGATTGGATCACACCGTCGTGCAGATCCATGCCAATTCGTTCGCGCTCTTCGAGGATCGCCAGGCGGCGCTGCTGCAAATTAAGCATCAGGTTCTCAATCGTCGCGCCGAACCACGCGCCAATCGCCGATAAAAATTGCATTTCCAGTTCACCCAGCGGTTGCACACTGCTGGTGGCAACGCATAACACTCCCAGTACACCCTGCCTGCCCACCAGCGGGATGCACGCCACCTGATGGATCTTTTGCTCTGCCAGGGATGGATGCAAACTGTAGGCTTCCTCCTGAGAGCCAATCGGATAGATGTCCGATTGGGCTGAAAGCGCGGCGCGTCCAACCACACCTTCACCCAGGCGGAATTGCTCTGATGTGAACAGGTGCTCCACCTGACGTGACTTGTGGTGGGCAAGAGTAAGAATGCGCGTATCGCCCCTGCGCAGGAAGATCTCGCCAGCCTCGAGTTTGAGATAATCCATAATCTGGGTCAACGAGCGGTCCAGCATGGCGTCCACATCGGTGGAGGAAGCCAGTGTGGCGGCCAATTCATTGATCAACGCCAGGTTCTCGTTGCGGCGGGTAAGAATGCGATCACGGCGGGTAAGCTGGCGGTACAATCGCGCGTTGGCGATGGCGGCGGCAGCATAAGCGGCCAGGGTTTCGATCACCTGTTGATCATCCGGGCTGAACTCGTCCGCGCCGATTTTGTCAGTGATGTAGATCTGACCCAGTTGCCGTCCGCTGTGCACAATGGGCACGCCCAGCAGTGATTTCATCGGCGGATGATTGGGTGGAAAACCAGCCGCGCGCTCGTCAGCAGCGATATCCGGGATGCGGATGGTTTCGCTGCCGTGCATCAGTGCGCCGATCAAACCCAGCCCAACCGGGGGATGTTCCATGTTCGCCACTTCTTCATCGCTCATGCCCACGGTAATGAAGCGCTCCAGTTCGCCGTTTTCACCCAGCACGCCCACCGCAGCAAACCGCGCGCGGGCCTGTTCGCTGGCAAGCTCGGCGAGACGCATCAGCAGGGACTCCTGCGAAATATCCTGCACCAGTTCCAGGCTGGCCTGGTGAAGAGCCGCCAGGCGGTCTTCGAGTTGTTCCCGGGAAAGAGTGGCTTTCATTGCC
>DAOUGC010000010.1:0-7583 GCA_034429695.1 Levilinea sp. | reverse complement strand
CTGTTTGCCAGCCGGCGTGAGAACGGCATTTGCGAAAAATCCCGATTACCGATCACCAGATCACAGGCGGATTGTTGAAAAACATGCAAAAACTCGCTCAGGTGCTCCGGGCTGTGCTGCCCATCGGCATCCAGGGTGATCACAGCATCATAACCATCCGCGAGCGCAGTTCTGAACCCCAACTTCAAGGCAGCCCCCTTGCCCTGATTGGGCTGTTGCACCACCACTTGAGCACCCACTTCCCTGGCAACCTGTGCAGTATTATCGCGGGAGCCATCATCCACCACAAGCACCGGCAGGGTTTGAAGCGATTCACGAACAACAGGGGCAATGCGCCCTTCCTCGTTATAAGCCGGAATAAGAACGACCACCTTGATTGTCTCGAAGTTTGAATTGGTTTCCATGGGCTCCTGAATGAATTAGTACAAATCAATGATTAACCCCATTGACTTTATTAAAACTTCACATATAATTTTAATTAGATTTTAGAAATAATGGCAACCAACCATCGGCTGCGTTCCAGATCATCATCAATTATAAAGACAAATATGAAAAATAAGCGCCAACCAAGCGTAAAAATGCTGGATATTGCCCGGGAAAGTGGTGTTTCATTATCCACGGTCTCACTGGTTCTTAATGACAAGCCCGGCCTTTCTGAGGAGACCCGCGAGAGGGTGCTTGCGACTGCCCGTTCGCTGGGTTATCGTTCAAAAATGCCAGCACCCACCGTGCGTCAGGGGATCAAAACCCTGGGGTTGATTGTAAAAACAGACAATGATGAACCGGACGTTCCGCGTTCCAATGTCTTTTACTCCCAGGTGATCGGCGGCATCGAGTCGGCATGTCGGCAAAACAATCTCAATCTGCTGTATTCCACCGTGCGCGTCAATGACCTCAATGAGCCAGTGGAAATACCCAACCTGTTGCTGGAAGACAGCGCGGACGCACTGCTGCTGGTGGGTATCTATGTCAATCGGGACTTTACTAAAGTTTTAGAGAAAAACAACCTGCCTCTGATCCTGGTGGACGGCTATTCAGAGACCGGGCAGTTTGATTCGGTCATCACCAGCAACAGCGACGGCGCTGCTCAAGCCACCCGCCATCTGCTCGAACTGGGGCACACCCGCGTCGCATTTCTGGGCAGCACCGATGATGGTTATCCGAGCCTGAAGGAACGGCGCGAGGGATACTACAAAGCCATGCACGAAGCCGGATTGCAACCGTTATTTTTCAACTGCAGTTCCCGCCCTGCCGACATGGCTGAATCCATTCGCAAAATCTTCGGCGCCAATACCAACATCACCGCCCTGGTGGGTGTCAACGACTACATCGTGATTAACTCCATGAAGTACATCACCCAGATGGGCATCAGCATCCCACAGGATGTCTCGCTGGTTGGCTTTGACGACATCGCCCTGTCTGAAAACATCTCACCCCCACTCACCACCATGCGCATCGACAAGACCAATATGGGACGCATGGCAGTCAACTTGCTGTTGCACCGCGTGGAAACCCCGGATGCATTCAGGATCACGGCTGTCATGCATACACGCTTAATCAAACGCGCCTCCACCCAGGCGGTCAAATCGATGCGAGCAACGGAAAACAAATCCAAGGCATAAAGCGAGGTATATTCATGCAAACCAGGTTGGCAGTCGTCGGCGAACCGCTGGCAAACATCCCGTGGGAAGAACGCCCCGCCGGAAACTCGGATGTGGTATGGCGCTACAGCCAGAACCCCATCATTCCCAAGAATCTGATCCCGACCTCAAACAGCATTTTCAACAGCGCGGTGGTTCCGTTTGAAGGCAGGTTTGCCGGCGTATTTCGCTGTGACAACAAAAAACGTGAGATGAACATTTACACCGGGCGCAGTGATGATGGTGTTAACTGGAACATCGAACATGAACCCATTCGGTTCATCGGTGATGATGAAGAACTCACCCGTGTTGAGTACCGCTACGACCCGCGTGTTTGCTGGATCGAGGATCGCTACTACATCTCATGGTGTAACGGTTATCATGGTCCCACCATCGGGTTGGCTTACACCCATGACTTCAAATCCTATTATCAGCTTGAAAACGCCTTCCTGCCCTACAATCGCAACGGTGTGCTCTTCCCCCGCAAGATCAACGGCAAATTCGCCATGCTCAGCCGCCCGTCTGACCGGGGCCATACCCCCTTCGGGGACACCTTCTACTCCGAGTCGCCTGACATGGTTCACTGGGGCAAACACCGTTTTGTGATGCAGCCCAAGGGCGGCTGGCAAAGCACCAAGGTGGGTCCTGGTCCCACGCCCATTGAGACCTCAGAAGGCTGGCTGATGATCTACCACGGTGTAATCACCATGTGCAACGGCTTTGAATACTCATTCGGCGCCGCCCTGCTGGATTTGGACGAGCCGTGGAAGGTCATGTACCGCACGGCTCCGTATCTGCTCGCTCCGCAGGAACTCTACGAACGTGTTGGCGACGTTCCCAATGTGTGCTTCCCTTGCGCAGCATTGCTGGATGCCCCGACCGGGCGCATGGCGATTTATTACGGTGCAGCCGATACAGTGACCGCCATGGCGTTTGCCCGCATTGATGAAATGGTGCAATTTGTGAAAGACAACTCGGAACTCTAAATTTTCTGGTTTGGATTATGCAAACAGGCGGATGATCATAAGGAACAGCGGACTCTGCACTTCATGCGAGGTGCAGAGTCTGATTTCCTGTGCATGACAGACGGATTACTGCTTGAAGAAGAATCTCTTCCCCCCCCTGCTCCTGCTCCTCGTAGCGTTGACTGCCTGTCAACCTGGTGTATTCACGCTTTCGACCAACTCCGAGGATGCTGCCCATTCCAATGACGGACGTGTTGAGGTCATCTGGATGGTACGGGTGGATGAACGTGAACAGCAATGGCAACGCGAACAGGCAATACCAGAATTTGAGCGCCAGAACCCCGGGATAAAAATTAACCTGGTACCGGTCGTCTGGGCGGACTACGATAATAAGATGCAAGCCATGATCGCCGCCGGCGTTGCCCCCGACATCTTTTCTCTGTGGGGGGCATCCAGTTTTGGTGACTATAACGCGCGTGGCTGGGTTGCCAACCTGACCCCTTACATCCAACAGGACCTTGTTGACCTGTCAGACTTCCTACCCGGAACGGTGGAGACATACACACTGGATGGCCGCATCATGGGTATGCCATTTCAGACCGGTGGCAGCTACGTTTTTTATAACAAGGCTCTGCTGGATGCCGCCGGTTTGATTCATCCTCCAGTGGATTGGTCTGACCCCGATTGGACCTGGCAGGCTTTCGTGGATCAATGCGCCAAGCTGACCCGCCTGCAAAATGAAACCGCTTCTGGCGGGTTCGGTTGCTCTCTCGATTTTTGGCCTTATGATCAATATGCCTGGTTGTGGGGACATGGCATTTATCCAGAATCAAGCCATCCCAGCGGTTATGCTGAAAAATCCAATCTCGATGACCCACTGGCGATCACGGCTTTCCAGTCGGTTCAAGACTTGATCTGGGAAAGCCAGGTGATCCCCAACCCGGCAGGAAAGATCAATCCCGATGAAGGCGATTTATTTCGGGCGCAAAAAGTTGCCATGCGCCTGACCGGTGTGTGGGGCTGGCGGCTTTACGCTGATCTAGCCGAATTTGATTGGGGTGTGGCTGCGCTGCCAGCCGGAGCAGACGGCCGGCGCGATGTCCTTTTCACCGATGCGTGGTTGATGTCATCAAAGACCACCCACCCGCAGGAAACATGGACTTTCCTCAAGTATTTATCCTCGGCTGAAGTTCAAGCTCAATGGATGGGCATTACCCATGCCCCGCCAGTACGTTCGAGTCTGGTGCACCGGTGGGCGGCGTTATTTTCGGGGATGCAATCCGGCGAGGTTGAACAGGTTTTTCTTGGTTCCCTGGATTACGGCGTGGAAAGCCCCAGTCACATGCTTGTCGGGTTCACCCGTCTGAACCACATCGTGACTGAGGATATTGATCAGATCTTCAACAATCGACAATCGGCTGAAGAAGTGTTACCCACGACTGATGCGGAAGTCGAGCAGGAACTTGCCGAAATCCGGTCAGAACAGGAGGAACTGGATCACTGACAGGACGCTGGAACTGCTTATGGCGATAAGTTTATGCAGATGCTGAAATTGTCCGCGATTCTCCCATGGAGGATCCCCGGTTTGAACCATCCGCGCGGATGGCTCTGATGGTAGAAAACATGAACATTAATACACATGAAGGAGTAGTAATGCAAATCCAATCATTATCAGGCGCCTGGAAATTTCATCAGGCAGGCAAAGAGAAGTGGCTGCCGGCATCAGTGCCGGGCGTGGTTCACACTGACCTACTCGCCGCCGGTCAGATCCCCGACCCCTTTGTTGGGGACAATGAAAAAAAGGTGATGTGGGTGGCCGAGACCGACTGGGAGTACGCCACATCCTTTGATGTTACCCCCGCCCTGCTGGATGAGGAGCAGGTTTTTCTTGTTGCTGACGGACTGGATACATACGCCACCGTCACCCTGAATGGTACAGAACTGGGGAAGACCAACAACCAGCACGTTCAGTACCGCTGGGATGTCAAAGCCCTTCTGAAACCAGCCGACAATCAACTGGTGATTTATTTTGACTCAATTGTTGGAACGGTAACCGGCAAGAATCAGCAACGTGAGATGGTGGGAGTCTCCCAGGCCATTCCGGGCGGCCCGCATGCCCGCAAGGCGCCCTGCCAGTTTGGCTGGGACTGGGGCCCCATGTTGCCCCCCATGGGTATTTGGAAGGAAATTCGGCTGGAGGGTTACACCACAGCCCGCTTTGAGGATATTCACTTGCGCCAGAAGCACGAAGATGGGAAAGTAACCGTCTCTGCGGCGATCAAACTGGAACAATGGACTGACCGCCCCACGACTGTGCGCATGCTTGTGACCGCGCCAGATGGGAAGATCAATGTGGTCGAGAACCCGGTTCAAAACGGCACAACCGAATTGACCATGGTGATCGAAAATCCCCAATTATGGTTCCCCAACGGCTATGGCAAACAACCGTTGTACCAGGTGGAATTCATTTTGCAGGATGCCGGCAAGACCGCCGACCGCCGTTTCTATCAGCTTGGGCTGCGCACCATCGAACTGCGCCGCGAACCTGATCAGTGGGGCGAGTCCTTTACCTTTGTGGTCAACGGGGTGACCATTTTTGCCAAAGGCTCCGACTGGATCCCCGCTGATTCCTTCCCCACCCGCGTGACCGATGACTTCCTCGCCCGGTTGTTGACCGCAGCCGCTGAGACCCATCAAAATATGTTGCGTGTATGGGGCGGCGGTTTTTACGAAGACGACCGCTTCTACAATCTGTGCGACCGCCTGGGCATCCTGGTCTGGCAGGATTTCCTGTTCGCCTGTTCCCAGTATCCGTGGGACGAGGCTGAATATGTTGAGAACGTCCGTCAGGAAGTAATCCAGAATGTGCGCCGCCTGCGTCACCGCGCCAGCCTGGCTTTATGGTGCGGCAATAATGAGATCGAATGGGGCATGGAGAGCTGGGGTTGGAAGGATCATCCCCAGTATCCCGAAGTGGAAAGAATGTACGATCACTTCTTCCACCATCAATTGCCCACCTGGGTGGCTGAACTGGACCCTGACACCGTTTACTGGCCCTCCTCTCCTTCCTCGGAAACACCGTTCAAAAACGTCAACAGCCAGGAACGCGGTGATGCCCATTATTGGGATGTCTGGCATGGGCGCAAACCCTTCACCGCTTACCGCAGCCAGTACCCACGCTTTATGAGCGAATTTGGTTTCCAGTCGCTGCCGCCCTTTGAAACAGTCAAAACCTACGCCCAGCCGCAGGATTGGAACATGACTTCCTACATCATGGAACATCACCAGCGTTCCGCCAGCGGTAACGGCTTGATGATCGGTCAGATGACCGATACCTTCCGCATGCCCAAGGACTTTGAAAACCTGGTGTATCTATCCATGGTGCTGCAGGCTGAGGGTATCCGTTACGGCGTGGAACATTGGCGGCGCAACATGGACCGTGTCAGCGGCACGTTGTACTGGCAGTTGAATGACACCTGGCCGGTGGCTTCATGGGCCAGTCTCGATTACTTTGGCCGTTGGAAGGCTTTGCATTACGCTGCCCGTCGCTTCTACGCACCGGTGATGCTGTCGCTCAAAGAGACCGGAACCGATGTGGAGATCCATGTCACCTCCGATCTTCAGCACCCGTACGCGGCTGAAGTGAAGTGGCAACTGGTGAAAGTTAATGGAGAAGTCCTGCAGCACGGTACCCAAACCTTCACGGTCACAGCCCAGTCCAATTGCCTGGTGGATTCACTACACTTTGATCTGACCGAAGAACAGTGCCGGGATACCATCATGGTTGCCAACCTGATCCATGATGGAAATATTGTCGGCACCAACATCGCCACATTTGTGCCAAGCAAGCACCTGGACCTGAGCGAACCCGGATTGAAGATTAAACCGCGTCTGGAAGACGACACTCTGGTGATCGAAGTGACCGCGGTGTCACTGGCACGCTTTGTCGAACTCGCCATCGAAGGCAAGGACGTGGTTTTCAGTGACAACTACTTCGACCTGCCCGCCGGTCAAAGCGTGGCGATTACTGCTCCCATGCCCACTGGCATGACTCTTGATGAGGTAAAAGCAGCGTTGAAAGTGCGCTCCCTTTACAACTCTTTCGCCTAAACTCATTCATATACAAAAACCGCCCCGTGAGAACTTCACGGGGCGGTATGGTATTTAACAGATTGGTTTACCGGCAATCCAGCCAGACATACTGGTACGGACCCAGTTTCAAATCCTCACCGACCGGCAGGGATGGCCCATTCACCAGATCGGTAAAGTGATAACCAAGACCGTTCAGGCGCAGGCGGTTGAATTCCACCACCTGCTCGTGTTCGCTGAAATTTGCCAGCACCAGTACACGCTGCCCATCTCCAGAACGCACGTAGGCAAACACTGCCGCTGAACCAGAATCGATCACCTCAGCCTGGCTGCCGCGCAAACCAGGCGCGCTCTTGCGCGCACGGATCATACGTTGCATCTCCTGAAAAACCCGCCCTTCAATACAATGCTCATCCTTGCGGTTTTCCATGCGGGCCCAGTTTGTGAATGGACGGTGCACCCAGCGGCTGTCGTGTGCCTTGTCAGGATCATCGCGGTAACTGTAGTCATTGGTCACACCAATTTCATCATTAAGATAGATCAATGGGATGCCGCCCATTGAGAATGCCACTGAATACAACAGCAGGATGCGACGGGCCGCCAACTCCACTTCAGCCCCGGTTTCCTCCATCAGTGCTTTCTCCAGTCCGGCCAATGATGCACATGTGCCGGAAATGCGGCAATCACCCGTCCTGGGATTGAACTGAAAAGGCAACCCACGCGCAAAGCTGCCTTCAAACTGGCCGGTATAAAAATCATTCAAAAAGCGCCGGTGGTAATAGCCGTTCACCCCCACCGCCACGGCATCCTCATCAGAGAACGTCCAACCAATGTCATCATGGCAACGGATGTAATTGACCCATGCGCATCCTTCAGGCAGTCCAAACCG
>DAOUGC010000009.1:0-11499 GCA_034429695.1 Levilinea sp. | reverse complement strand
AGACAACTTATGCTGTCTGATTTGTAATATACTCTTTCGCTTCTCTCCGGCATAGTGAAATGCGTCATGGAATCGTCTGACAAATGGCTATGACAGGGGTTCCAAAGGGCACCTGATCGTTATGTTAATTATGCACCTTTTCTGCCAAAAGTAACCCGATATTTCACGGCTTTTGCAGCATCAATACCTCACCCGCGTTAATATCCAGCAGGTAGATCTCACCAGCCGCATCCTCGCCAAACGAAGAGATGCCCGCCCCGGTCTGCCATAGCGGCATGACCATGGCTGGCTGTCCGTCCATGGGGATCAAGCCAAACACAAAACCCGTGCAGAAGTCGCCAAAGAAATATACTCCGTTCCACTCGGGCAGCGCCTGACCGCGATAAACGTGACCGCCGGTCACGCTGCAACCGGCTTCGCGCCCGTACTCGTGTACCGGGTCGGTCAGGGTCAGGTCAGCCGGTGGAGTGCCTTCGAACTCGTGCATGCCCTCACGATAATCCCAACCAAAATTCAGTCCCCCCACACCGGCCGGGGCAATATCAATCTCCTCCCACTGATTCTGGCCCACATCGGCAATGAATATGTCGCTGGTCTTGCGGTCAAAGGAGAAACGCCACGGGTTGCGCAACCCGTACGCCCAGATCTCCGCTCTTCCGCCGCCATTGGCAAACGGATTATCTGCCGGAATGGTGTAGGTATCCCCACTGTTCACATCAATGCGCAGCAATTTGCCCAGCAGGGTCTGGGTGTTTTGCGCGTTGCCCTGCGGATCACCGCCGCTGCCGCCATCACCAAGCGAGAGGTACAGATAGCCATCCGGCCCAAACACCACCCCACCCCCGTTGTGATTGGGGAATGGTTGCTCCTGGGTCAGGATCACCTCCTCGCTGTCTGGCATGGCAATATTTACATCCTCACTGACGCTAAAGCGTGAAACATACGTGGTCCCGCCGTCGCCGGTGTAATTGACGTAAAAGACATTTTGGTCCGGAAAGGTGGGGTGAAACGCCAGACCCAGCAAGCCCTGCTCGTTGCCACTGTCGTTAACCCGGTCGGTAATATCCAGGAACGGCGTCTCCAGCAATACTCCATCCTGAATGATGCGAATCCGGCCGGGCTGCTCGATCACAAACAGGCGGTTGCGCCCATCCGGCGCAAAGGTAAGCCCCACCGGGCGCTGCAATCCTGAGACCAGCGCCACCCACTGATAGCCCGCAGGGTCAGGGAAGTTGGTTGCGTCGGGGGCAAATTCGCCGCCGCCGTCACCCGCTGCCTGCGTATCCGTGGGGGCGGCGGCTGCATCGGTTGGGGTCTCTTCGGTTGTGGGCGGGGTGTCCGTGCTCCCGCTGTCGGTTTCAACCGGGGTTTCCTCCAGCGGCAAGGGGCTGGCATCACCGGCGGGTTGGGTCAGTTCCATTGAAATGGGGGTCTCTCCCGGCTGCATCCCACCGCCACAGGCTGTCAGCAACAGACTGGCGATCAACAACAGGGGGTATATGCCCATCCGGGGCAGGTGGGCCTGATTACGATTGTTTTTCACTCAATTTCCTCCCTAAATTCAAACTTACCTTTACGGCATGGGCTCCTGATTCTCACCCAGCTCGGTATACTCTCCATCCACCACTTCCTCAGGCGGGGCGGCTGGCGTCTCTTCCACATTCCCGGCGGCTGCACGCTGTATGGCCTGACGATGTTCCTGCACCACTTCATCGGGGCACATTTCCACAAACAGATACAGGCCGCCAAAAATCAAAGCTGCATCGTCGAGGGGAATAATGGGCAACAGATCGGTGGGAACCAGCCAGTACACCAGGGTTCCCACCGGTATGATCTTTAAAAATGGGCTTACGCGCGGATCGGCCATTAAACGGGCAATCAGCTTGAGTTGAAAACCAAGTTCCTGTAAGAAACCGCGCCGCTCTGGCGTGATTTCCCGGCGAACATTATCGGACATTGTGTACCTCCATGCTATATTATATCATCCTGCTGGCTCAATGTTCATACGCGCAAAAACCATGCGCAGGGTGCGGTAATGCAGGTACAATTTGAAGCGTCATTTAATATACGAAAAAAAACCTTTACGGTTCCATGACTTCACCTGCGGGAAGGAACGAGCGTGGCTCATATCGAACTGCATTGTCATTCCAATTATTCAGACGGGGCATTTTCACCGGCAGAACTGGTGCAGTATGCCGCACAAATCGGTCTTGACTGTCTGGCAATCACCGATCATGATTCCATGGACGGCTATCGGTCGGTCGCACATCTGGCTGATCAGACAGGCGTTGAGCTGATACCTGCCATTGAATGCACCACCCGCTGGGACCCTGCACTCGAGCAGCCCGATACCCCCGATATTGATGTGCTTGGATATTTTGTCGATCCGACCAGCCCTGTCATGCAGCAGTTCGAACGCGCCGCCCAGGCAAACCTGGCCGAACGGGTGGAAGCCGCCTGCCAGCGGCTGACCGCAGCCGGAATGGCGGTGACCCTGGCAGATGTGCAGGCTGAGAATCCCCGTCAGGCGGGGTATCTGGCGCTGGCAGGCGCGGTTGCGCGCAAACTGGGCAAAGATCACTGGCGTGATGGCGCGCGCGTATCTGACGCGATTGTCCAGCGGGAACTTTATCCGTGCGGAACGCTGATCACCGATGCAATCGCAACCATCCGCGCCAGTGGAGGTGTGGCGGTACTGGCGCATCCCACCGAAAGCCGCTGGGGGGGCCAATTGTTCACAGGAAAGCAGCTCCGGTTGCTGATGGACGCCGGGTTGCAGGGGCTGGAGGTCTTCCATCCGAGGTTGGACGACGCAGCCCGTGACTATTTTGGCGGGCTGGCTGCCCGCCTGGGTCTGCTGGTAACCGGCGGCTCGGACGAGCACGGCTGGAGTGGAAACAGAACACTCGGCAGCATGCCGGTGACGGATGAAATGCTGGTCCGCCTGCGGGAGGCGGCGGGTGTCTGACCAGGGGTTTATACCGGCCGGCATACCAGCGGAATACCGGGCAATGCTTATAAATGTGCCGGGTGCTGCGAACCTGAGGGTCTCAGTTCCCTGCCCATGATGCGGTAATTCTTGTTGACCCCTGGAAAGCTGAACGAATCGATCAGATTGAACCAGCCGCGCTTGCAATACATGCGGTAGGCTGGCGTGTCAGCCTGCATGGTGGAAAGCACTGCCCTGCGGTGCGGCAAGCCGGCCAGTATGCTGTCATGCAGCGCGCTGCCCATGCCGCGCTGTTGATATTGCGGCAGCACGGCAAATTCCACCAGTTCAAATGAACCCTTGAGCCAATCCTCCACCAGTTGCGGATCGGCGCGCCTGGCAATGGTCTCAAACCACCACTGCCCCGGCAGGCAGGTGTAACCGTAAGCCATGCCTGCGATCAGGCCGTTCTCACTCCAGCGGGCCACCCTGAAGCGAAATCCGTCGCGCTCGTACTGGCGCTGCAGGGATGAGGCAAAATCGATCACGTGCAACTCGCTGCGGTGATAGGGGGCTTCGCCAAACGCGCGGCGATAGACCGTCAAAATGGCGTCCCACTCCCTTTCGATCGCCGCCCGGTCCAGGTGCTCGATCACAAACTGCTTCATGCCACCGTCCTCTCCACCCATATCCCCATCATAAACCATTTGGAAGACTGGCTCAAGAGTGTGGAAAAGGCAAAAGTGCCTGAGGGCAACCGGCAACCCGCAAGCCAAAAACCGGCTGTGGCACTTCCTACTGCCCTCCACACCGGTTACAATAAAAGCAGGGAGGAATGTGCATGGTTAAAGAGGTCACCCACACCCGCATAAAGATGATACCCTGGCCCGCACTGCTGGTTTCGGCAGGGCTGGCATGGGGCTTTGCAACTGCCATCCTCCAACAGGTGCGATCACCTTCCGCGGTGAATATGGAGCTGCTGGCGCGCATGATCACCGGTGTGCTGTTTGGCGCGGGTGCATGGATGATCCTGCGGCGGCGCAGGTCAGCCCAACCGGTCAGCCTGCGCACGGCGCAAACCAGGGCGGTTCTGTGGGGCATGGTCTACGCCGTTTACGTGCTGCTTTCCAAGCTCAGCGCGCACACCTCCAGCGGCGCTCCCGATCAACTGCCGCACCTGGTCACCATCCTGCTGGATGTCTTCTGGTACGCCGGGCTGATCTCGATCTTCACCCGCGTGCAGGTAAAACAACGCTTTTCAGTGTGGGTGGTGATCGTCCTGGTGGGCGTTTACCAGCTCGGCATGGACGGCATCCTGCGCGGGCAAATCCTGCCTGCCATGTTCGGGGAGGACGTGCCCTTGATGCGCCACTGGGCAAACCTGCTGGGGGTGCGCGTATGGCAGTTCATGGCGGCCAACATGCCGGTGCTGCTGGCTCCTGCGGCAGTCCTGGCAAACCCCGCCGTCATCCAGCCGACCGAGCCGGAAGTAAGTGCAGCGGAAAGTGGCCCCGCATGGATGAAGATCATGATGAGCGTTGTGGAGCCGCTGCTTTGGCTGGCTCCGACTGCGGTTTTAATGGTGGGCTGGGTCATGTTTAACGGATAAAAGGAGTTCAGGGGGAAAGGTTAATTATTAATGGATTTTGATACCCACGAAGAAAACAAGGAGAGCCTGCGCCCTTCCCTGGGCGACCGGTTGATCAACACCGTCATTTTTAGTCGCCGCGGGTTGGTGCTGTTGCTGCTGCTGGCGTTATTCGCCACGATCCTGTCCTTACTGCCACCCGAGGCGCGCCGATTGCTGCTGGTCAGCCTGTACCTGCAGCGTTCGGTGGTGTTGCTTTTACTGGCTTTTGTATTGATCACATTATCGTTATTGTGGGGGGCGGGCCAAAGCTTTGATGCATGGTTGTTCACCAAGATCAACCAGCACTGGTACCAATCGGTGTGGAACGACCGCCTGTTGTTGTGGCTTTCGCAGGTTGGCAGCGGGGTGTTCTCTTTTGTGCTGGCTGCCGGTGCGTACCTGCTCAACCGCAGGCAAATGGCTGCCGAACTGGCATTGGGTTCGTTAACCCTGTGGCTGGTGGTGGAGGGCGTCAAGGCATTGGTGGAGCGCTCGCGCCCGTTCACCCTGCTGGCCGGTGCACGTCTGGTGGGCTGGCGGGAGCGCGGACGATCCTTCCCCAGCGGGCACACGTCGCAGGCGTTTTACCTGGCGGCGGTGCTGGCGTTTCACTTTGAGGGCGGGCCACTGCAGACCGCGGTTATTTACAGTCTGGCGGTGCTGGTGGCGTACAGCCGCGTGTACCTGGGGGTGCATTACCCGCGCGATGTGCTGGCAGGCGCCGTGCTGGGCAGTGTCTGGGGTATTTTAACCGCGCTGCTCAACCCCTTCTGGAGCAGCGGAGTGTAAACTCGCACGCTCTTTGCAACCAAATGGGGGATTAACTATGCTCAATGGGGTGACGTTTGTGAGAAGTAAAACAAATTGTTCGATGTTACAATATTGAAAAGCAAACGCCGCACCCATTCCATTGCCAATGGCGCCCGGCCGGGTCGCTTCACCCCTGCAGGACGCCAGGAACACTCCCGTTGAAAATTTGAAAGGATTTGCGGATGACCGAAACGTTGAAAATTGCGATACCCATGGCAGGTCTGGGAACCCGCATGCGGCCGCACACCTGGAGCAAGCCAAAACCACTGATCTCACTGGCGGGAAAAACCGTCCTCGATTACGTCCTTGACCAGTTCAAGAGCCTGCCCAGCGGAGTGGAAGCGGAATACGTGTTTGTGATCGGTCCTCACGGCGACCAGCTTGAGCACTTCATGCAGGCGCATCACCCCGATAAAAAGGTGCATTATGTGCTGCAGGCTGAAATGCGCGGGCAGTCTGACGCGTTGTGGCTGGCGCGCGAATACCTTAAGGGCCCCATGTTGATGGCTTTCTCGGACACGCTGGTGGAAACCGACCTGTCCTTCATAAACGAACCCGATGTTGACGGTGTGGCCTGCGTGAAAGTGGTGGAAGATCCGCGCCGCTTTGGGGTGGCCATTGTCAACGAGCAGGGCTTCATCACCCGCCTGATCGAAAAACCCACCGACATGCGCAACAACCTGGTTGTGGTCGGTTTTTATTATTTCCGCGACGCTGCCATGCTGCTGGATGCCATTGACGAGCAGATGAAACGGCAAGTGATGTTAAAAAACGAATTCTTCCTGGCCGACGCGGTGAACATCATGATCGAGCGCGGCGCAAAACTGCGCACCCAGCGCATTGAAACCTGGCTGGACGCCGGCACACCGGAATCGCTGTTGGAGACCAACCGCTTCCTGATGGAAAACGGCTCAGACAATAGCGCCCAGGCCAGCCAGCGCGGCGGTATTGCCATCATCCCGCCGGTGTTCATTCATCCATCCGCGCACATTGAAAGCTCGGTGATCGGCCCCAACGTTTCCATTGGAAGAGATTGCCGTGTGGTGAATGCGGTGGTGAAAAATTCCATCATCGAGGATTGCAGCTACATCAACCAGATGATCCTGGAAGACTCGCTGGTGGGCCAGGAAGTTCAGCTTGAGGGGCAATCCAACCGTTTTAACGTTGGCAGCGCCTCGTGGGTGGTGCGATGAGTGATGTGGTTGAATGCCACTCGGGCTTCGAGTACGCTGAACGCCCTGTGGCGCTCACATGGGAAGGCCAGCGCCTGGCAATACAAAAGGTCGAAGATGCCTGGCGCATACCGGGAGGCCGGCGCTTCCGTGTGATCACGGAAGACGGGCGCGTTTTTGAGTTGTTCTACGGCGAGCTGTACGACGAATGGCGCATACATCCGGTTTAGCCCACTCGTTTTAAAACAGGAGGAAGAAAACTCAATATGTCGGAAACCACAGCCCAGCAAGGAGTGAAGATGCGAGATACGTATATCGCTCAACATATTGCCACATTGAAGCCGTCGGGAATCCGTAAATTCTTCGACATCGTCGCGACAATGAAGGATGTGATCTCACTCGGTATCGGCGAGCCAGACTTCACCACCCCTGAATGCATCATTCAAGCCGGCATTCGCTCGCTGCAGGAGGGGCAGACCCATTACACCTCCAACGCCGGTATTCTGGAAGTGCGCCAGGAGCTGTCAAGACATCTCGATCGCCTGTACGGGGTGAGGTACGACCCCGCCAGCCAGGTGATCCTGACCGTTGGCTGTTCCGAAGCGTTGTACCTGGTTTTCACCGCCCTGCTGGATCACGGCGACGAGGTGCTCATCCCCACCCCGTGCTTTGTCTCGTACCAGGCGGAAGTGATCATGTCGGGCGGGAAGGCGGTTGAGGTTCCGTGCCGGCTGGAAAATCAATTTGTGATCGACCCCGCCGACCTTGAGGCAGCCATCACCCCGCGCACCAAAGCCATTTTGCTGGGCTACCCCAACAACCCCACCGGCGCGGTTGCCCCGCGCGAGACGCTGCAAAAAGTACTCGAACTGGCCGAAAAGTATGATCTGATTGTGATCTCTGACGAGATCTACGACCAGTTGGTCTACGGCGTGCAGCATGTGTGCTTCTCCACCCTGCCGGGCGCCATGGAACGCACGGTTGTGCTGGGTGGGTTCTCCAAGGATTACGCCATGACCGGCTGGCGCATTGGTTATGCCGTCGGACCGGCTGAGATCATCCAGGCCATGGTGCGCATCCACCAGTACACCATCATGTCGGCGCCCACCATGGCGCAGGTGGGCGCGCTGGAAGCCCTGCAAAACTGCGGTGAGGATGTGATCGACATGCGTGAGGAATACAACCGCCGCCGCAGGCTGATCGTTGATGGCTTGAACCAGATTGGTCTGCCCACCTTTGAGCCGCGTGGCGCGTTTTACGCCTTCCCACAGGTGAGCGTCACCGGGTTGGACGATGAGACCTTTGCCCAGCGCCTGCTGCAGGAGGAACGCGTGGCGGTCGTGCCGGGCAATTCGTTTGGCGCAGGCGGCGACGGCTTTGTGCGCTGCTCATACGCCACCGCTTACGACAAGATCGAAGTCGCGCTGGAGCGCATCGAGAAGTTCGTCAAACGCCTGTAAAGCTTCATGGTTAAACGCAACCGGACCGCCAGAAACACGGCGGTCCGGTTTTTTATCTCATGCTCAAATGCCTTCGGTGGCCTCCGGCTCAGTCTCACCTTCTTCCCCTCCAGCGGTGGCATCCAGGTTCAACTCACCCTGCAGCGGGTAGATCTGGTAGCCGTTCTTCAGGTGATCCATCAACTCGCTGAAGGGCATGCCGCGGTCAAACAGAAAACCCTGCACGTGATCGCAACCCTGCGCCAGCAGGAACTTCAACTGGTCCATGGTCTCAACGCCCTCGGCGATCACCTGCAAATTGAGGATGTGCCCAATGGCGATGATGGCGGTGGTGATGGCGGCATTATCGGCGCTGGTGGTCACGTCTTGAATGAAAGATTGATCGATCTTGATCGCCGAAACCGAGAAGCGCTTGAGATATCCCAGCGACGAATAACTGGTGCCAAAGTCGTCAATGGCCAGTTGCACACCAATCTCCTGCAACTCGCGGATCACGGCGCGGGTGGTTTCAAAATCCTGCATGGCGGCATTTTCGGTGATCTCCAACGTCAACGCCTGACCCGGCAGCCCTTCTGATGCCAGGATACTGCGCACCAGGTCTGCAAAACCGGGTTCCTGAAAATGCCGGCTGGAAATATTAACCGCCAGTTGCAGGTAGGGGTAGCCGGTTGCACGGATGGACCGTATCTCGCGGCAGGCCTCACGCAGCACCATCTCACCAATCGAACTTGTGAGGCCGGTTTCCTCAGCCAGCTCCATAAACCTGCCGGGCAGGATCAGGCCGTGCTGCGGATGCTGCCAGCGGATCAGGGCTTCCACTGATGTGATGCTGCCGGTGCGCAGGGAAATCACCGGCTGGTAGTAGATTTTAAATTCATTGCGGTCCACAGCCCGGCGCAGTTCGCCTTCCAGTTGCAGCAGGCTGAGGCTCATGGCGTGCATTTCCTGATCAAACACCTGATAGCGCGCCCGCCCGCTGGACTTAGCCCGGTACATGGCGGTGTCGGCGTCGCGCAGCAGATCTTCAGGGCGCTGGTATTGCAGGTTGGACAGGGCAATGCCAATACTGACGGTGGTGAACACCTCGTGCCCCTGCAGCATCACCGGGCGTGAGACTTCCTTTTGCACGCGGTTGGCAATCCAGATGGCGTCATTGACACTGTTGATGTTGTCCAGCAGGATGGCAAACTCGTCGCCGCCGAAACGGGCAATGGTGTCCTCGCTGCGCAGGCAGCGTTCCAGCCGCTGGGCAATGGCAACCAGCATCAGGTCGCCACTGACGTGACCCAGGCTGTCATTGACGATCTTAAAGCGGTCCAGATCCATGAACAGTACCGCCGCCAGATAACCCGGATAACGGTGGGTGCGGTCAATGGAGCGCTTGACCTGGTCAAGGAAATACATGCGGTTGGGCAGGTTGGTCAGCGGGTCGTGCATGGCATCGTGACGCAGGCGCTCTTCGGTGGCTTTGCGCGCCGAGATGTCGGTCTGCGAGCCGGCAATGCGCGTGGGGCGCAGGTTTTCGTTGCGCACCGCCAGACCCACCGACTGCATCCAGCGGTAACGGCCCGATTTGTGGAAGATGCGGTACTCAGCCTCAAAGCGCGGGCTGATGCCGTCCAGGTGGGCATTCAAGGCGGTACGCACCTCGTCCACATCGTCGGGATGGATGCGCCCCAACCATTCGGAAAGCTGGTCGCCCACTTCATCATCCTCGTAACCCAACATGCTTTTCCAGCGCTGCGAGTAATACACCACATTGCTCTGCAGGTCCCAATCCCAGATGCCGTCATTGGTTCCGCGCACTGCCAGCGCATAGCGGTCTTCACTTTCGCGCAGGGCTTCCTCGGTCTGCTTGCGGCGGGTGATGTCGTGGCAAATGCCGCTGAAACCCGTGAAGTTGCCCTGGGTGTCGTACATGGGGCTGGCATTGGCTTCAAAAACGCGGAGGCTTCCGTTTCTGTGATGAATGGGCACTTCAACGCCGGTAATTCGCTGCGGAGACTGAAAGGCGCGGGTGAGCATATCGCGCAGGGCAACACTCTCCGGCAGCAACATATCCAGCACCGACCGCCCGATCATATCTTCAACTTCATAACCGAGCAGTTGTTTCACCTTGGCGCTGGTGTATGTGAACACCATGTCGCCATCCAGTTGCCAGAACCAGTCGTCTGAATTCTCAACCAGGCTGCGGAAGGTTTCTTCAGAACGGCGCAGGGCTTCCTCAGCCTGATGCTTTTCCTTCAACCCGGCCACAAACAGGTTAAACCAGCGTACCAGCTCGCTGAGTTCGTTTTTTCCCTGGTATTCCACCAGGTCATTTTCATCATCGGGCAGGCCGCCCTGCTGCAGGCGCTGCACACGGTTGGATATTTCACGCAGCGGGCGCACCAGGTTGTCATTGATCACCATGGCTGCAACGGCAACGATTCCAAACGAAGCCAGGATGATCACCGTGGTGATCATGTTGATGGTATTGGCAGGCTCCAGCAGGGTGTTGACCGGCAACAGGCTGATCACCAGCCAGTCGTCCACCCGGGTGCGGTTGTAATTGATGAGATACTGCTCGCCATTGATCAGATAGGTAAACCCACCCGCATCGTCTTTTAATTGCACAATCAGGGTGCTGTCAGCCAGTTCATCCAGTTGCGCCGGGTCAGGGTGATACACCAGACGGTTGTGGGAATCCACCACCACCATGTAACCACCGCGGCCCAGGCTGGTACTGGCAAATGGCTGGTACAGGGTGTAGGAATTGACCAGCACCATCACAAAACCAGCCGGCTTGCTCAAACCTGTTTCTTCGTCCACAATTTCCAATCGGCGCACGGCCGCCTGGATCTGCGGGATATTGTCATTCGGGCTGGCATCCAGCACACCGGTCCAGTAGACCTCCTGCCCCGAAACCGCAGCCTCATCGCAAATTTTCGCCGCCAGCGCCTCACCACCCGGGCTGTCAAAGGGCGATGGTCCCGTATGGTAATGGCTGCCGCTGCGGGAGAAGATTTCAATCGAAACCACATCCTCACTGCGGTTAAAGCTGTTGAGGATGCTCTCAATGCGCACCTGGGTGACTTCGGGGTTGAATGCCGCGCGGTGGTTTTCTTCCTGATCCAGCCACTGCAACAGGGGCTGCATACCGGAAATACCGATCACCAGATCCTCGATCTTGCCCATCTGCAGGTCGAGGTATTCACGCCTTTCGCGCACCACCTGTTCGGCGCGGTCAGTGGCCTGTTCTTTTAATGTTTTCTGGGTAATGGAATAGGAAGTTGTCCCTAACGCCAACACCGGCAATACACTGGTGAGCAGGAGGAACAGGAAGAAGATCTGCGTGATGTTCAGACGACGCGATAACCTGAACATGTGTCTGAGATGATATCCCGCTATACTTTCTGGTCGGGTGGGTCGAGTTCCCCCACGGAGGCTGCCCTTGCGAGTCAATTATATGACAAATAAGCCAGGAATCCAAACATCTTTTCAACCATGCAATGACCA
>DAOUGC010000008.1:0-24747 GCA_034429695.1 Levilinea sp. | reverse complement strand
AGGTCATTGGTCTCGGCTGCAAAACCAATGGTGCGGAGGGGAAAGCCGGTTTTCTCGCGCTGTTTGGCCACTTCAGCCAGGATGTCCTCAGTGGGGGACAACGAAATGGACGGCAACCCCTGGTCTTTTTTAATTTTCTGATCGGCAACGCGGGCCGGGCGGAAATCCGCCGGGGCGGCTGCCATGACCAACGCATCGGCTGCGCGGGTGTGTTCGAGTACAGCCGCCAGCATTTCTGCCACAGTGCGCACCTGCACAACATCACAACCCACCGGCGGCTCGAGCGGGCTGGCGGTCACCAGGGTGACGTCAGCGCCGGAATCCAGCGCTGCCTGGGCAATGGCGTAACCCTGCTTGCCGGATGAACGGTTGGTGATGAAGCGCACCGGATCGATGGGTTCCTGTGTGCCACCGGCAGTGACCACCACGCGTTTGCCTGCCAACGGACCGCCCCGGCTGAGGATGTGGCGCAGATGACCCATGATCAACGGCGGCTCGGCGAAACGGCCGTGTCCGGTTAACCCGCTGGCCAGGCGGCCTGGCATGGGCCCGATGAAGATGACGCCGCGTTGCTGGAGAATTTCAACATTGGCGGCGGTGGCAGGATGGGAAAACATACCGGCATCCATTGCAGGAGCAAGCACCATCGGGCAATCGGAAGCGAGCACGGAGACCGTGAGCAGATTGTCACCGAACCCATTTGCCAGTTTGGCGAGGGTATTGGCACTGGCCGGAGCAACCACCACCAGGTCGGCGGCGCGCCCCAGCCCGATGTGGGTCACATGGCCCTCGCCGCCCCACAGATCTTGATCGGTGTATGCCTTGCGTCCGGTTAATGATTGATAGGTCAATGGGGTCACAAATTTTTCTGCCCCCTCGGTTAAGACCACGTCAACCTTTGCGCCAGCCTGGGTGAGTTTGGAGGCCAGGTCAGCGCCTTTGTAGGCGGCAATGGAGCCGGTAATGCCAAGCAGGATGGTCCTGCCTTCGAATGGGTTCATGCCTGCTCCTGATTTAGATCCCAGATGATGCGTAAGCCTTCCAGTGTCAACCACGGCGCCAGGATGGTAATGGATTTGGTCTCTGCTGCGATGACCTCGGCATATCCGCCGGTGGCGATGACTTTCATGTCGGGTCCCAGTTCCTCCCTGAAGCGATTGACCATGCCTTCCACCATGGAAACATAACCGAACAGCAGGCCGGATTGCAGTGCGTGGGTGGTATTGCTCCCGATCACGCTTGGGGGGCGTTCCAGGTTGACTCTGGGAAGTTTGGCGGCGCGCTGGAACAATGCATCGGTTGCAATACCAATGCCCGGCGCAATGGCGCCGCCGAGATATTCGCCATCAGCAGTGATGGCATTAAAGGTGGAGGCGGTTCCAAAATCCACAACACAGGCCGGACCACCATATAGATGCTGAACCGCGACTGCGTCAGAGATGCGGTCGGCGCCAACCGAGCGCGGGTCATCATAACCAATGGTGATGCCGGTCGTTAATTCGTGGGAGACCACCAGAGGGTCACGATTAAGATACTGGTTGCACGCCTGGATCACCCGCGGGGTGAGCGGGGGGACAACCGATGACAGGCAAATACCGTGTAACTGTGAAAGGGAACATCCGCTGTGCTGAAGCAAACCCAGAATTTGCAAGCCGTATTCATCCGGCATGCGCTTGTGATCGGTTGCCAGACGCCAGCGGGCGCCCAACTTCTTGCCTTCGTAAAGCCCCAGCGTGAGGGTGGTGTTACCGACATCAATGGTCAGGAGCATGCGCGCACCTTTATATGAGGATTACACCCGCAGCCCTTTGTGGATTAATCGGCTTTTCGCACTTCCTCAATGATGGCCGCTGCATAATCGAAGCGGTTAAAAGCAGGCATGAGGTAAATGCCCTGAGCATGGGGGCGGGCGGTATTTATTAATTCTATCGCAATTTCAATCCCAGTGCGCGCCGCATTCTCTCCAGCAGCCTCCATGCGCTTAAGAATTTCGTCAGGGATGTTGATGCCGGGTACCTCGTGATGCAGAAAAGCCGCGTGGCGGCTGCTTGCCAGTGGCAGAATGCCCATTAGCAGCGGAATTTCAAGTTTACCGAATTCATCTTCATAGCGGCGCAGAATTTTTTCGAGCAACCCGGGATCATATATGGGCTGGGTGAGGATGAAATCAGCCCCGGCTTTGATCTTACGGCGCAGGTTCTTGATCTCCTGGGCAGCGTCCGGTGGGTCGAGGTTCAAGGCGCAACCGACAAAGAAACTGGTGGGCTGGCCTATTTCAGAACCTGCCATGTCCACTCCGGCATTAAAGTTTTGCTTGATCAGCTTGATCAAGCCGGAAGGAACCAGGTCGTAGTTATCCATGGCGTCAGGGTAATCACCGATGGCGGTTGGGTCACCCATCACCACAAAAACATTGCGAACGCCCAGGGCGTGGGCTGCCAGCAGGTCTCCCTGCACGCGCAGCAAATTGCGACCGCGGGTGGGGAAGTGCACCACGGTTTCAATGCCCACCTTGCGTTGCACCAGTGAGCACACCGCCCACGGGCTCATGCGCATGCGCGCCATGGGGCTGTCAGCCACGTTGATCACATCAGCGCCTGCTTCTGAAAGCAGACTGGCTCCGGCTTCGATCTTGTGCGTGGACAGGCCGCGGGGCGGGTCCATTTCAACAGCGATCACAAAACGGCCCTCAACCAGCTTTTCCTGCAACTGGGTTGGACGCAGTTCTTCCTGCACGGTTTCCTCAACCTCAGCGGTTAGTGTAAAGCCATTGGTAAAGGTCTCAATGTTGGTGGAATGGATGGCGTTCGCCATCGCCTGAATATGTTGTGGGGTTGTTCCACAGCAACCACCGATCACATTGGCTCCAGCCTGCCAGAAAGCCAGGGCATACTGACCAAAATAAGCAGGGCCAGCCGGGTACATAATCCGCCCACCGCTGCGTTCCGGCCAGCCTGCGTTTGGCATGACCGAGAATTTTCCGTCGGGAACAGCCAGGTGCATTTTCTTTAGGATGCGCAGGATCTGATTGGGACCACCGGAGCAATTGACGCCGATCACATCCGCGCCGGCTGCATGCACCTTTCGCGCCACCTTGGCGGGGTCATCCCCAAGCAGGGTGCGGTCATCACGGGTGAAGGTCATGGAGGCAATCACTGGAAGATCGGGATCAATTGACTTAGCCGCCTGAATGGCTTCGTGCAGTTCGTAAAGATCGGTCATGGTTTCAATGATGATCAGATCCACCCCGGCTTGTACCAGCGCACCGATCTGTTCGTGAAAGACCTCACGGGCTTCATCCTGTTGCACTCTGCCAAAAGGCGCCAGTCGCACCCCCAGGGGACCCACGTCGCCTGCCACCAGCACGTCTTTGAACGACGCAGCCACAACGCGGCGGGCAAGGTCAACAGCGGCTTGGTTGATCTCGCATACGCGCTCCTCCAACCCGTGCTGGGACAGTTTGTAGCGGTTTGCGCCAAAGGTGTTGGTCTGGATGATTTGCGATCCGGCTTCGATATATTTCTGATGGATCTCTGCCACCAAAGCCGGGCGTTCGAGATTGAGTGCGTCAAAACAGCGGTCAAACTCGATGCCGCGCATGTTGAGCACCGTGCCCATGGCGCCATCGGAAACAATCGGTTTTCCGTTGGCGATCAGTTCATTAAAACGATATGGTTTGGTGGTCATGGGCGTCTCCTGCTTTCTATTTCATGAGTTGCTCAACACGCGTCTCGCCGATGTTGTAGTATTTTGCGAGTGGATGATGAACGATGATGGCTGCGGTGGATTGCTCTGGCACAAGCTGGCAGGCCGAGGTGAGCGTCATGCCCAACTCCTGTTCTGCCGGTAGTAACTGGAACACCTTGCGATGGTCCTCCAGTTCGGGAATGGCTGGATAACCCCAGGAGTAACGCTTGCCCTGCTCGGCGGCGAGGCCGAGTTCACGGCGAATGTGATTGTGCAAGTAATCCGCCGTCGCTTCCGCCATTTGAACCGCCAGGCCATGATTGTAATAGGCCTCCGAGTAATCACCGCTTTCCTGCAAGCGGTCAAAGCGGCGGGTGGCTTCCTGACCAACCGTGACCACCTGGAAGGCAACCACGTCCATTTTTCCGTTCTCGAGTGGGGCAAAGTAATCGGCAAGGCACAGGTATTCGCCCGTCGCCTGACGCGGGAATACAAAGCGCAGCCATTCCTCAGGTTTGCCGCCCGTCATGGATTCAGGGCGGTAAATGATCAAATCATTGCCATGCGACTGGCAGGGGAAGTAGCCGTAAATGCCACGCGGTTGCAACCATCCATCCTTCAAAGCCTGGCGACGCATGGTATCGAGACGTTTTTCGTATTCTGCCTGCAAATCATCCCAGGCTGCGCCGTGCGTATTGCGCGCGCCCCATGATAGCCGGAAGAGTTCATTTTTTGCCAGGTGCTGGAAGACAGCATCCAATGGCAATTCCTGCGCCACACGCACACCCCATGATGGCACGTTGGGGATGGATTCGACGGATGGCACGGATGAACGGATGCCTTCGACTGATGCAGGCCTGGGTTGAGCAGCGCGTCCCAGTTCGAACTCGGCTTCCTTTTGTTTCTTTTCAATCAGAGCTTCCCGCCGTGTGGGATCGATCAATGCTTCCATGGTTGACAGGCCTTCAAAGGCATCCTTGCAATAAAACACGCCTGGTGCATACAGGTCGCCTGTGTCGGTCTGCAGGATGCGGCGGCCAAAGCGGTTGTTAATGGCTGCCCCGCCGATCAACACAGGGAACTTCAACTCCCGACGGTTGAGCTCGTTGACGATCAACGGCATTTGTTTGCTGGTTGAAACCAGCAGCGCACTCAAGCCAATCGCGTCGGCGTTCAGCTCAACTGCCTTGGAAATGATCGTCTCAGCCGGAACCTGTTTACCCAGGTCCACCACTGTGTAGCCGTTGTTGGAGAGAATGGTTTTAACCAGGTTTTTGCCGATGTCGTGCACATCGCCATAGACGGTTGCCAGTACCAGCGTGCCCTTGGTGACGCCTTCCTTGCGGTCGAGAAATTGCTCAACGTGCGCCACCGATTTCTTCATCACCTCAGCAGACTGCAACACGAATGGGAGGATCAGTTCACCTGACCCAAAGCGGTCACCGACTTCTTTCATGGCGGGCAGGAGCACATCATTAATGATGCGAACAGCCACGTCATTGCGTGTGAGATCGGTGGGTCGTGCCAGGATCTCATCAATGTCTGCCTCAACACCTTCCTTCTGGCGGTGCAAAATGCGCCAGTGCAGGCGTTCCTCGGCAGGCATGGCTGCCACAGCCGCCTGGGTGGTATCGATTTTCCCGCGCCCTGATTCTCCGTGGGATTGGAAATATTCAATCAACCGCTGCAGAGCGTTGGGGACGCGGTTGAAAATCAAGTCTTCAGCCAGCTTCTTTTCTTCCTCAGGGATCTCACCGTAGGGGGTGATGTGGGCAGGATTGACGATGGCCATATCCAGCCCGTACTGCACACAATGGTAGAGCATGACGCTGTTGATCACCGCGCGGGCAGCCGGAGCCAGACCAAATGATACATTGCTGACTCCCAAAGAAGTGAGAACCCCGGGCAACTCATCCTTGATCAGCTTGATGCCGTCCATGGTCTCAATTGCCGACCGGTCAAACTCGGGGTCGCCCGTGGCGAGCGTGAAGGTAAGCGTATCGAATACGAGGTCTTCGGGTTTCAGGCCGTGTTCCTCCACCGCAATCTGATAGATACGTCGGGCAACCTCCAGTTTGCGTTTGGCGGTCTTTGCCATGCCTTTTTCGTCAATGGTCAGGCAGATCACGGCGGCATTGTAACGGCGGGCAAGGTCGAAGATGCGGTCGGCTTTTTCCCGTCCGGCTTCCAGATTGGTGGAATTGATCAAACAACGACCCGGGGCAGTTTGTAATGCCAGTTCAATGACTTCCGGTTCGGTGCTGTCAATGATCAGCGGTACGTGCACCACCGGCGCCAGGGTCTTGATCAGGCGGCGCATCAGCTCGCCCTCATCGGGGCGTTCAGTCAATGCAGTGCAAAGATCCAACCCGTGTGCGCCGCTTTCAATTTGCTGGCGGGCGATGTCCAGGGCGGCGTCAAAATCTTCAGCCAGCACCAGCTTTTTGAATTTTGCGCTGCCCTGCGTGTTCAACCGTTCCCCGATGAGGAATGGCGCTGGTTGTTGCTGCATGTCCATAGCCTGGGTTGCCGAGGACAGGCGCGGGGCAGCCTGGGGGTGCGCAGAATTGGGTGTGTGGTTTTTTAGTTTTTCAACCAGCAGCTTGAGATGTTCCGGCGTGGTTCCGCAGCAACCACCCACCACCCGCACTCCAAATTGCGAAGCAAACTCAAACAACTCGGTGGCAAATGGTTCGGGTTGCATGGGATAAACCGCCTGACCGTCCACATTCAACGGCAGTCCAGCGTTGGGGATGCACGAAACCGGCAGGGGGGAGTGTTCCCCCAGGAAGCGCACCGGCTCACGCATGTAATCGGGACCGGTGGAGCAGTTGAGGCCGATTACATCGATCCCCATGCCTTCCAGGATTGCCAGAACAGCGCCGATATCGGTGCCAAGCAACATGCGCCCGGTGGTATCCAGGGTGACCTGGGCTTGAATGGGAACGCGGATGCCGGTTTGATCAAAGGCCGTTTGAATACCCACCAGTGCGGCCTTTACCTCCAGAATGTCCTGCGATGTCTCCACCAGCAGCAGATCCACGCCGCCTTCCAACAGCGCAACCGCCTGTTCCATGAAGATATCGGCCAACTCATCAAAAGTGATGTTGGATAATTCCGGGTCGCTCATGGAAGGCAGTTTGCCGGATGGGCCAATGGAGCCAGCCACGAAGCGCGGCTGATCGGTTGACTGCGTATATTCATCGGTAATGCGGCGAGCAAGAGAAGCCGCAGCATGGTTGATCTCGTGCACCCGGTCGCCCAGGCCATATTCACCCAGCGTCAACCGGTTGGCGCGAAAGGTATCGGTTTCAATTACATCAACGCCAACATCCAGGAAGGAACGGTGCACAGCTTCCACGGCGGCTGGCTTGGTGATCACCAGATAATCGTTGCAGCCATTGGTCTTCTCACCGCCAAAATCCACGGCTGTCAATTGCATGGTTTGCAGGCTGGTGCCCATGGCGCCGTCAAATACGAGGATTTTGTTCTGAAGCGCATCCAGATAGCGGCGATTGGTGTACTTCTTTTGCATGGCTGTTTACCCATTCCTTCCCTGTTAAAAAACAAGCCTCTCTGGATAGAGAGGTGGCAAAGTATCCTTTACCCTCATCTTCCAGAAAACCGCGTCTGAACACGGTCTCTGCCGGAATTGGCACCTACCTGGTTCAGTTGCCTGAACCCTGGGGGTTGCCGAGGCTTCACAGGGCCGATCCCTCCACCTCTCTTGATGAGCGAATGAGGTTAACCCTCATTCAAATATTTCGCCTGATTGTAACAAACATGCAGTTGAAAGTCAATTCCCAAATTGCACATAAACTGTCCAAAATTGCTGTGGGGGGAATATGGCTGCTTAAGCCGCATCTGATCACCTCTCATGGGTCAGGCTGGGCTATAATTGTCACATCTGACGTGGTGGGAGCAAAGCATGTTTTCATTGAGAAAAATGATCATCACTGGCATTGTCCTGGCACTGATCGGCTGGGGGGGCATCGCACTGCTGGTCATCTTCACCCTGCCAACACTTGGTCCGCGCTGGTTGCTGTTCTTCCTGGTTGTGATCGCCATGAGCGGAACTGCCATGCCGGTTTCTGCCTTCCTGAACATGCGTTTTCCCAGTGACCCGCCCGTGGGAGGCGCAGTCATTTTGCGCCAGTCGGTGTGGGCCGGGTGCTACATGAGTATCATCCTGTGGTTGCAACTGGGCAGAGTGCTAAATCCCATCCTGGCCATTTTCCTGGCAGCCGGGTTCATTGCCATTGAGTTTTTCATCCGCATCCGTGAACGCAGCCAGTTTACTCCAGAAGTGCCCGGGCAGCAGCCTGTGGATGGAGAAAACACCCCAACTGAACCAACCCATGAATGAATTACGTGATCTGCCATCGGTGGAGCAATTGCTGCAGACCCGCACCGCCGCTGAGATGGTGGCGAAGTACGGAAGGCCGTTGACCATCCAGGCGATCCGCTTGATCGAGGAAGAGATCCGGCAGCAACATTCTCCAGGCGATACCATTCCTCACCGGCAGCAACTGCTTGATCGCGTGGCAGAACGCCTGGCTGAGTGGACCGCTGCATCCCTTATTCCGGTGATTAACGCCACGGGTGTGATTTTGCATACCAACCTTGGGCGGGCGCCATTAAGCCAGGCGGCTGTAAAGATGATGCAAACTGCGGCTTTTGGCTACAGCAATCTTGAGTTTGACCTGAATAACGGAAGGCGTGGTTCACGCAGAACCCATGCCGAAGCCATGATCACCCGGCTGACCGGGGCTGAGGCTGCACTGGTGGTGAACAACAATGCCGGCGCCGTTCTATTGTGCCTGGCAGCGCTTGCCAACCGCCGCAGGGTGGTGATTGGCCGCTCGCAACTGGTGGAGATCGGTGGTGGCTTCCGCGTTCCAGACGTCATGCGCCAATCGGGCGCGAAACTGGTTGAGGTGGGGACGACCAACCGGGTGCGAATTGAAGATTTCCAGGATGCCCTGCAGGAACCGGTTGCCCTGGTGCTGAGGGCGCATCCATCCAATTTTAAAATCATCGGGTTCACCGAAGAGCCGGATCTGACGGAGCTGGTGCGGGTGGCGCACAAAGCCGGCGTGCCCGTCCTGGACGACCTGGGGTCAGGTGCGTTGCTGGATACCGCCGATTATGGAATGAGCCATGAGCCAACCGTGCAGGAATCGATCAAAGCCGGGGTGGATGTGGTTTGTTTCTCCGGCGATAAACTGCTCGGTGGGCCACAGGCTGGCATCATCATCGGCAGGGCCGACCTGCTGGCGAAGATTGCACGCCATCCACTGGCGCGGGCACTGCGGGCTGACAAGCTGTGTCTGGCTGCCCTGACCGCAACATTGGAACATTACTTGAAGGATGAAGCCGAACGTGAAGTGCCGGTATGGCGGATGATCTCGCGCCCTTTGGATGAGATAAAAGCACGCGCAGAACGCTGGCGCGAGGTACTCGGCAGGGGGGAGGTTATTGCGGGTGTGTCCACCGTGGGGGGCGGCAGCCTGCCCGGTGAAACCCAGCCAACCTTTGTGTTGAGCCTGGACGTAAAACAACCCAATCAATTTCTTGGCTGGTTGCGTAAAGCCAGCCCACCTGTAATTGCACGGGTTGAAAATGATTGTGTGGTGCTTGATCCCAGAACCGTACTGGCGGAACAGGAAGGCGCTCTGCTGGTTGCGTTGCAAAATGGCCTGAAAAAAACATAGACAAACTCGATTACGGAGCATGAGACATGAAACAGGATCTGGATCGCTTGATGGAAGCCAATGGCATTGATGCACTGCTGGTTACGGGGGCCGGGGATCACAACCCTGCCATGGTCTACCTGACCGGCGGAGGCCATCTTACCCGCGCTGATTTGATCAAGAAACGCGGGGAGACAGGCGTTCTTTTCCATGGAGCAATGGAGCGGGATGAAGCGGCCAAAACTGGTCTGATTCCGCGCAGCTTCACCCAATACTCATACGGAGAATTGCTCAAGGAAGCCGGCGGCGACAAGAACATGGTCTTGCCTCTTCGCTATAAAAAGATGCTCACTGATTGCGGCCTGACGCGCGGCAGAGTGGCGTTATATGGGCAAGCTGAAATCGGGTATGGATATTCGGTCTTCACGGCTGTGCAAAAACTCCTGCCTGAGATCGAATTTGTGGGTCAGCAGGAAGAGGATGTACTCATGCTGGCGATGGCCACCAAGGATGAGGATGAGCTGGCGCGCATCCGTCACATGGGACAGGTGACCACCCAGGTGGTGGGGCGCACCGCTGATCTGCTATCATCTTCACCAGTGAGAAACGAAATTTTGTTGCGACCTGATGGGGAGCCTTTAACCATTGGGGATGTCAAGAAGCAAATCAATCTGTGGCTTGCTGAACTGGGCGCTGAAAATCCTGAAGGAACCATCTTTGCCATAGGCCGGGACGCTGGCGTACCACACAGTACCGGCGCTGCCGGTGATGTGTTGCGTCTTGGGCAGACGATTGTTTACGACATCTTCCCGTGCGAGGCGGGCGGCGGGTATTTCTATGACTTTACGCGTACCTGGTGTCTTGGCTACGCCACTGATGAAGCGCTCAGCCTGTACAATGACGTGCGCACTGTTTTTCGCACCATCATGAGCGAACTCAAACTCAATGAACCATTTGCCACTTATCAGAAACGCACCTGCGAATTGTTTGAGGGAATGGGACACCCGACCATTCAAACCAATCCTGCCACTGACAATGGTTATGTTCATTCGCTCGGGCATGGGGTGGGTTTGCACGTGCATGAGATTCCTTTCAGCGGATCGAATGCGACGGCTTACGATGTGCTCGCACCCAATTCAGTCGCAACCATTGAACCCGGGCTGTATTATCCCGAAAAGGGGTTGGGCGTGCGACTTGAGGACAGTGTGTGGGCGCGCCCTGATGGCGAATTTGAGGTGATTGCCCCGTATCCGTATGACCTGGTTTTGCCTGTCAAAGGATAAAACTACCGTACAGGTCTTATTTATGGTATAAGGAAGCCATGGAAACGCCATATTCTGAACAAAACTTTCCTTCAGCCCGTATTCTCGGCATCGAGACATCGTGCGACGAGACAGCCGCATCGGTTGTGGAGAACGGGCGCGTGATGCTTTCAAATGTTGTAGCAACGCAGATTGCGCTGCACCAGCAGTATGGCGGTGTTTTCCCTGAAGTGGCTTCACGCCAGCACATTCGCACCATCTATGCCGTGGTGGATCAGGCATTGCAGGCGGCGCATTTATCCCTTAAGGATGTGGATGCCATTGCTGTAACACGCGGCCCCGGACTGGCAGGCTCACTGGTGGTCGGAATGAACGCCGCCAAGGGCATGGCACTGGCGGCTGGTGTGCCGTTGCTGGGGGTAAATCATCTGGAAGGGCATATTTATTCAGCATGGGTGCACGGCGCTGACACTGAACCACCGCCAGCGCCGCGCTTTCCTTTGCTGGCACTGCTGGTATCGGGCGGACATACCGAGCTTAACCTGATGACCGACCACCTGACCTATAAACGTCTGGGCGCAACCCTGGATGACGCCGCCGGTGAAGCTTTTGACAAGGTTGCCCGGTTGTTGGGTTTGCCTTACCCGGGTGGACCATCCATTCAGGTTTCGGCTGCCAATGGAAATCCAAAGGCGTTTGCGTTCCCGCGCGCAAGGCTGGAGGGTACATGGGATTTTTCATTCAGTGGATTGAAAACCGCTGTATTGCGCCTGGTACGGCAATTTGAGGCGGAGGGCAAGCCCCTGCCCGTGGAAGACCTGGCAGCAAGTTTTCAGGAAGCCGTTGTGGATGTGCTGGTGACGAAAACAATCAAAGCTGCACAGGCGTACAATGCCAACCAGATTTTGGTGGCCGGTGGTGTATCCGCCAATAAAGCCCTGCGGGAAGCCTTCCTTGGCCAGCAGGATTTCCAGGTAAACATTCCTCCGTTGAAACTATGCACCGATAATGCCGCCATGATCGCATCAGCCGGCTACTTCTATTTTGTCAGAGGCCGGCGTGACGCCCTGGAAATGGACGTTGAACCCAATTGGACCCTGTCCTGACCCTGTATAAAACCAGGTTCCAATCACGCACCTGTCACTTTTTGTGGAAAATAGCATCCAATGGACAAGAATAACGAAATCATCTCCGTAGAAGCACTGCAACGGGGCGACCGAGAAGCTTTTGCTCACCTGGTGGATGCATATTCGCAGCGCATTTACAACCTGGCGCTCAGCATTTTAGGCGATGAACAGGATGCAGAGGATGTGCTTCAAGAGACGTTCATCAAAGCGTTGGGTGGGATCAAGAATTTCGAGGGAAGATCATCACTGTCAACATGGTTGTACCGTATCGCCACGAATGAAGCATTAATGCTGATTCGTCGGCGAAAACCCGAAAAATTTGTCCCCATTGATGAACCGGCGCCTGATGAAGAGGACGATTATGTTCCGGAGCAGATTGTTGATTTCTGTTGCATGCCGGAAGCCGAATTGTTGAGTGGGGAGGCGCAGCACTTCATGAAAACAGCAGTCACGCGCCTGTCACCTGCGTTGCGTACGGTTTTCATCCTGCGTGATCTTCAGGGGTTGTCCATCAAAGAGACGGCTGAAATCCTGTCGATCACGGAAGAAACGGTCAAAACCCGTCTGCTGAGGGCACGCTTAAAGTTGCGTGATGATTTGTCGGGGTATTACGGAGAACGAATGGCTGAGAGGTCTGAAAATGAGTGAGCATGAACGTTGCCATGACTGGTTGGGGGTGCTGGGCGAGTATCTGGAGGGTGATTTGCCCGCCGGTTTGTGTCAGGAACTTGAAAAACACATGCGTGAATGTGAAAATTGCCGTGTGGTGGTGAATACCACGCGAAAAACCATCGAGCTGTACCATGAGGAAGCCGAGCTGGTGGAAGAGACAATATCACCGGATGTGCGCCAGCGATTGTTCAAGCGGTTGAATTTGGATGATTTTCTTACACGGTCGGAGTAACGTATGACGCAATTATTGGACGATGGCATCCGCAAACAATTGTTGCAGGTTTTCTCGGGTCTCACAGAACCGGTAAGTCTGATATTTTTTGGCAGCCGGGATCAAAACTGTGAATACTGTGAAGATACCCTGCAATTACTGGAGGAGATCAGTGGCTTGTCTGACAAGCTTGAACTGGTGGTGTACGACCTGGATCGCAATTTGAGTGAAGCGCAGGAATTTGCGGTTGAATATGCACCGGCGATATGCATTGGTCATCGCAAGGGAGATCACTTGGTGCATTACGGCATTCGTTATTATGGCGTACCGGGTGGTCATGAGTTCTCAACGCTGATCCGCGATATTTTAATGGTCTCGGCGCGTGATTCCGGGTTGAAGGATGATACCAGGGAGTTCCTAAAGACCCTGTCCCATCCGATTCAGTTGCAGGTGTTTGTGACACCCACCTGCCCATATTGCCCACAGGCAGTCTTTTTGGCGCATCAGATGGCTTTCGAGAGTGGGATGGTGGAAGCTGACATGGTGGAAGCCACGGAATTTCCCGACCTTGCCGATCAGTACGGGGTATCGGGGGTTCCGCATACCATCATTAATGAGGGCGCAATTGAAATCGTGGGGGCAGTGCCGGAAGCGGAACTGCTAGGGAAAATCCAACAGGTTGTGGCTGACGAGGCGTAAGGAGATGCATGGAAGCACAGGTGCAATGGAAACACGGATTGTCTTTTGAGGGAAGCGGCGAGACGGGCTTCACCGTTCCGCTGGGAGCCAACTGTGAAGTGGGAGGGGATGAGGACGGTTTCCGGCCAATGGAATTAATGCTGATTGCCCTGGCTGGATGTACCGGAATGGATGTCATCTCGATACTTAAGAAAAAGCAACAACAGGTAACCGATTTCAAGGTCAACGTACAGGCTTTTCGTTCGCAGGCGCATCCGCGTGTTTTTGAGAAGATCGTGCTGGAATATCGGGTGACGGGACAGAATATCGACGCAGCGGCGGTCAACCGGGCAGTGGAACTATCAGCGACCAAGTATTGCCCAGCACAAGCCATGCTGGGGCAGGCGGTGCCGATTGAGTCGAAGATCATCATATTGGAAGCAGTTGGATAGTTGGAATATTTTTAAGTGATCAGCCTCCTGTTCATGAGCGGGAGGCTTTTTCATAATTATTCCGGGTTGTTTGCCTGGATCTGACTGGCTTGATCAGAACAGACACAGGCACGGACGGTGCGTCCGTACCTTTCCAGAGTACCCTTATAGGCCGCATCACCACATTTGGCCACCCAACCGCTTAAATTGAACGCCAGGCTGCCTTCTGCAAGGACCCATTCACCGTTGTACTTTCGGGCAATGTGCACATGGGTTCCGGTGGAGCGCCCACCCTCACAGGATGGATGTCCGATGGGATCGCCGGCTTTCAACACGGTTCCCACCGGAGGGATGCTGTCGGTGGAGAGGTGCAGGTAAAACACCACCCAACCGGTATGCTCATCACCATCACCGTCGAGGTCCAGCATGGCGCTGGCAAGACCCTTGCGTGCTATCACGCCATCTGCAACTGCGGTTGCCCATTCATCGGTGGGTGTACAACCGCCCACCACAGCGGGAGGGGCGAAATCGAGAGCTGAAAATGGTTCGCCCTCGCCCCAGCCAGTATGCGGACCGCCGGTATAGGTCCACGAAGATCCGATGTCAAAGGGCAGGCGCATGGCAGGTTGAATCAGACTGCCGGGAATGTGGGCCTCTACATTCACCCACGGGTCACCAAACAGGGCGGTATACGTCTGGATAAAACCTTGCTCTGATACCGCCAGGTGGTAACTGGCAGGGGGAAGAACACGCGAAAAATAATAGTGCAGCGCTGCGGTGGCAGCATTTTGCCACGGGTCAAGCCGTTCAAGACTGCCGTCCTGCAATTCGAACTCGGTCAATTTGCCAGCGCGGTAGCCGTAGTATGCGTTGTTCAAGGTATTGGCCGCCAGCACCAGCTCGTTGTAGAGATCGGCATGCATGGGATCATTAAATCCGAGCAGCGAATCACCGGCTGGAACGGAATCGGCAGGGTGGGTGAGTGCCTGGGTCTGGTACTCCAGCAGGGCCAGCAGCAAACGCGGGCTGATGCTGAAGTTATTGCTCAGATGAGCAATAACCTCGCCTCCACTCAAATCTTCCCCAGAGGCAAACGCCTTGAGGTCTTTCAGCCAACCGGGTTGGGAGTTGGCATAGGTAAACGGATCAAAGCCAGATTGAGCGGGGCCATCCACAAACAGGCTGTCAGGCAATATCTGATACGGGTTGCCCCACAGCGCCTCATAATAAATGGGGATTTGCATGGGCATGCCGGGGGGCATGGTGGTGGCATCCTGGGGGATGATCGGGTTGGCTTCGAGAATTCCGGCAACACTTGTGTTGAAACGAACTGCCAGTTGCGGAAGGGTATCGCCGGTTTGGGCAGTGTATTCCACAAGTTCGCCTGGCTGATATGCCGGACGGGTGGGCAACGGGGTGGATTGAGGTATGCCTGGAAGGGGCGTGGCGATATCCATGCCGTCTTCGTCGGTGAGTATGTCGGAGGTGGGCTGACAGGCAGACAATGCCACCAGTGGTATCAATAACCAGTAGAGGATCTTGCGGGTGGACTTAATTTTCACGGGTAATGTTGGTCTCAAAAGAACCGTACACATTAGCAGTGCAGGTCTTATCTTCCTTGGTTAATGTTCCCAGGTAGGCGGCTTCACCTGCATGTGCCACCCAGCCGCTCAGGTTGAACGGCATGGGTCCAGCAGCCAGGATCCATTCGCCATTGTACTTGCGGGCAATGTGAACGTGCGTACCGGTGGATACGCCGCCTTCACATGATGGATGCCCGATGCGGTCGCCAGCTTCCAAAACCGCGCCGTTCTCCACCCGACCGGCGGTTTTTATATGCAGGTAGAGGATCGACCAGCCGGTTTGCTCACGGCCATCGCCGTCCATATCCACAACCACCACGCCATCGCCGGAACGCACCACCACACCGGGTGCGACTGCTGTGACCCATTCCGCCGAATCGACGCAGCCGTGCTCGGTTGAACCGGGGGCAAAATCCAGCGCGGCGCGGGCGCCATCAGGACCCCAGGCAGAGTGGGGGCCGCCCGTGAATGCCCAGGTATGCCCAATTTGGAAGGGCAGCACCATTGCGGGTTGGCTCAAACTGGTCGGGTACAGCGGTTCAACCGTGTTGGCGCGCATCCACGGGTTGCCAAACATGTTTTCATGCAGGGCTGGGAACCCCTCATCGGAGTAAAGTACACCGTACCAACGGGCGCGGTCATATAGTTTTGAGAAGAGCAGTTGGACAGCCACCGTTCCAGCGTTCAGTTGCGGAGCGAGGCGAACCGTACCACCTTCAAAGGTCTCTGGGAATTCCAGGGTGGTGACCAGGCCTTCCCGCCAGCCGTAGTAGCCGATGTTCAGTTGCTGGACTGCCCAGCTCAACTGGCGGTACAGCCCTTTATGGCGATAGTCAACAAAACCGATGGGGTAATCGGTCTCAGCCAGGTTGGTCGGTTGACCGGAGACCCAGTGCGATTGATACTCCAGTAATGAGAGCAGCAGGCGCGGGTTGACCGAGTTCTCAACCGCGACGCGTTCGACCACCTCAGCGCCGGTGTGCCAACGGTTGTAGATATACTCCCGGTAGGTCTTGAGATAGCCGTCGGTTTTGTTGATCTCTGCCACGATGTTGAAATCCACAGCCGATGGCGAGAAAACCACCTCAGAGTCGGGGATCACCAGTCCTTCCGGACCTTTCTCGGGAATGGTGTCGGGGATGACCAGCAGTAGATTGGGGTTGATCAGACCGGTCTCGGGTAGTCCATCGGGAGAAGTGATGGTGTCTGGAGGAGTGTCGAAACGCACTGACAGCGCTGGAAGAGTGTCACCTGATTGCGAATAGTAGAGAATGACCGGCCCGGTTGGCGCTGAAGTGGGTATCGCCAGGGGTGTATTGGATGGTTCCACCGGATGCAGGGCGGTATCAGGGGTGGGTTGAGGGGTTTCGGTGGGAATGGGGCTGGGTTCAACCGTTGGGGACGGCGTTTGTGTGGGGTCTGCGGGGTCAGAAACCGGCATGCCAGCACCTGATGTGGCAGGCTGGGTCTCATCCACAATATAAGCAGATATGGCGGTGAGTTCACCAGCCCAGTAAGTGGCAGTGGCGTTGTTTGGAAAGTCCAGGCTGCGCGAGCAGGCCAGCACTGTTAACATCCAGATGCTTAGCACAACCCAAATGGCAACCAATCGCCTTGAGCGATTGCTACCGGCTGATCGCATTGATCTCTGAACGACCTTCCCAGGCTTCAATGACCGCACCATCCCTGTCTGTCAAATATCCGTTATATTCATACCCATCCCCGCTGGAGGCGTATCCATCCAGCACAAAGGGCATGTTTCCATCCGCGGGAATCCACTCTCCATTATACCGCCGGGCGAAGTGGACGTGTGTGCCGGTTGAATAACCACCTTCGCAGGAAGGATGCCCGATGTGCTCACCGGCCTGCAGGTATTGCCCTACAGCCACCCGGTCACGGGTTTCAATGTGCATGTAAAGCAGTGTCCAACCGGTGCCTTCGTAACCGTCACCATCCAGATCCTGCACAACAGCTCCACCGGATGAGTAGGTGATCAAACCATCCGCGGCTGCCACCACCCAGGAATCTGATGAAACACAACCCAGGGCTTCACCAGGAGGGGCAAAATCAAGTGCCGCCCATGCTGAACCATCTCCCCAGCCGCCATGCGGTCCACCGGTGTACGCCCAGGTGGTTTCGTCTTCAAACGGCAGTTGCAGGTTTGGTTGTGCCAGCCCTGCAGGTGGAAAAGGTTCAACCGCGTAATCAAAGGGAAAACCAAACAATTTGAAGAAGGTCAGGTAAATGCCTTGATCGGAGACGGCGGCCTGCCAGCCAGTGCGGTCGTTGATGGTGGCCATGAGCTGCTGCACACCCGCCGTTCCGGCGTTGATGGTGGCGTCCACCGGAACCGCGCTGCCATCGCCCATCAACCACGTGCTGACGGCATTCACACGCCACAGGTAAAAGCCGCGGTTGAGTTGATTGGCGGCATAAGATAATTGCAGATACAAACCCCTGCGGTTATTGTCAATGATACCCAGTGGATAATCGGCAAATTCTGGAGCAGGGTTTTTCTGGCTGACCCAGCCGGAGCGGTATTCCAACAAAGCCAGCAGGATGCGCGGTCCCACAGAATATTCGCGGGCAACGCGCTGCACCACCTGTGCGCCGGTCAGCCATTCGCCATAAACGTCTTCTTCGTGGGTCGCCAGATATCCGCCCATGGCATCCACAAACCCGGCGACATCAAAGTCCTGGAACGCAGGTCCCATGACCAGCTCGGAATCAGGAATAATTTTGAATGCCGAGACTTCACTGACCGGTTCTGGTGGAGGGATGACAAGCACCTGTCCAACTTCAAGCAGGTTGATATCCGTCAGATTGGAGGCTGATGCAATGGCGTTACTGCTCACACCGTAACGCCCTGCAATGACATTGAGGGTATCGCCTGGTTGAACGATGTATTCCTGGGTTTCGCTCTGACGGGTTGGGATGGAATGAGGGCTGTCAGGGGTGGGCAGGGCTACCTCTGAGCCGAACGGACGGGCGTTGAATTGCTGCACCGCAGGCGCTTGCAGCGCCACGGCTTGGTCGGAATTGGAACCGGATGGGGCTTTAAATAGCGGAGCAGCGTTGGAATCAAACACACATCCGCCCACCACCAGAATGATGACGATCAGACCCACCCACGCGATTAATACCGAACCCATTGACCTTTGCATACCTGTTTCCACTTAACAAACTGCTGCTTTCTATAATCCTCCGAGAAACAACCGCCTTCCGCCGATCAAATGCAGGTGAAGGTGAAAAACACTCTGCCCGCCATTTTTGCCGGTATTGATCATCAACCGATAGCCACTTTCGCTCACGCCATTTTCGGCAGCCAGCGACCGGGCAAGGAGGATTATTTTGCCCATGAGTGCATTGTCATCCGGATGCAGATCATTTACTGACGTGATGTGCCGGTTTGGCACGATCAGGATATGCACTGGCGCGATGGGATGCGCATCCTTGAAGGCAGTCACCTCATCATCCTGGTACACGATCTGTGCCGGGGCTTGCTTTGTGACGATTTTGCAGAAAACGCAGTTGTCTTCCATGCGATTACCTGGTTTCATACATTCTATTATAGAACAAAAGTTCTTATTATGATCAGATCAATCCAGTTTTACGGCGCAACCTGGGCGGGTATTTCGCCGGTGATCGGTTTGCACACGATGTCGTAATATTGCAGTTCCACCGCCTTGTTGGTTTCGGCATAGATGGTGGCTTCGTTGCCGACCTGGCGTGCCGTGTCAATGTGGTAACGCATGTCGGTATCCCAGTAGCGGGGCAGCACCATCAATGGGTCGTTGACACCGCCTTCAGGGATATAGGATGGGCGGTTGGGGTCGGCGGCGTCTGCCAGGGGAACCCAGTTGTACATGACTGGTCCGCGGGGGTTGATGGTAAAGCCGATGCGATAACCGGCTTCGCGGGCAATCTCGACCGCCCGCCGCGTGAAACTGCCGCCGGGCCAGATATAAGCCACCGGTTTGCGGCCAGATAATCTCAAAACTCCATCCACAGCACCGAACAGCTCAGAGCGCATGTACTCCTCAGTGGAAAGTTCGGTGATGTTCTCGTTATGGATTACCCCGTGGGCTTGATAATCCACCCAGCCTTCAGCCGCCAGTGCCTGATTATCTGCCCACAGGTCGGGGCGCTCATCCTTGCTGATCCATGCGTTGGTGACTGTCCAGCCGAAGTCTTGAAAGTACGGTTGGAAGTTGATGCGGTAATTTTCTGCCCATTTGCGGTCGTCAACGATCAGGATCATCGAGCGTTTCGGAATTTTGGCATTGTTCTCCATGAAATTGGCGAGTTGCTCGGCGGTGATGGTCTGGAAACCCTGGTCGTACAGGTCGCGCATCAAATGGGTGAATTCCTCGTGCGAGATCTGGTCGGCATTGGTGACCTCGCCGCCGGTGATGGAGTGGAACATCACCGGAATCACCACGGTTCCGGGAGCAGCGTTATTGGGATCCCAACGCGCTTTGAGATACTGGCATGTATCGTTGATGTAGGTGTGTGGGGCATCCACAGGGTTCAGCAGTGTAGAGGTGAACACCGCCGGCAGTGCAGGTGGGGTGATGTTGGGGTCAGGAGTGGGGGTATCTGTTGGGCCGGGCGTCTCGGTGGGGGCAGGTGTATCGGTGGGCGCCGGAATGGCGTAGGTGGCGGTGAGCAGTGCTGACTCGAACAGCCGGGTGGCGTCAACGGTTGGCTCTGCCAGAGCGGCTGGCTTGCAGGCGGCCAGCGCAAACAATATCAGCAGGTTGGCGATTTTGATCATCGTGGATGGTGTGGATTTTGGGCGCATGAGTATATTCTAATCGAAAAGAAGCGGCAAATAATAGATGATCTTTGTCCAAATAAAATCACCGCAGAAGAGGCTCTGCGGTGATCTTTGACTGAAATCGTGAACTACTCGGCGGTTTCGCCGGCAATGAAGGCTTCGATCATGGCGCGGGCGATGTCGTCCTTGAACTGCCGCGGCGGGGTCTTCATCAGGTAAGCGGAGGGACCGTACAACGGGCCTGAGATGCCGCGATCCAGCGCCAGTTTGACGCAGCGGATGGCGTCAATGATCACACCGGCTGAGTTGGGTGAGTCCCAGACTTCCAGCTTGGTCTCCAGGTTGAGGGGGACGTCGCCAAACGTCGTGCCTTCCATGCGGATGTGGCACCACTTGCGGTCGGTCAGCCAGGGGATGTAGTCTGATGGTCCGACGTGGACATTGGTGGGGTCGAGGGTGTAGGGCAACATGCTGGTAACCGCGCCGGTTTTGGAGATCTTCTTGGATTCCAGGCGTTCGCGCTCGAGCATATTGAGGAAATCAGTGTTGCCGCCGAAGTTGATCTGGTAGGTGCGGTCAACACGCACGCCGCGCTCGACAAACAGGGTGGTGAGCATGCGGTGCAGGATGGTGGCGCCCACCTGGCTCTTGATGTCGTCGCCCAAAATGGGCAGCCCGCGCTGGCGGAAGCGGTCAGCCCAGTATTCGGATGAGGAAATGAAGACCGGAATGGCATTGACAAAACCACAACCGGCTTCGAGAACCTGCTCAACGTACCACTTGGTGGCCATTTCTGAGCCGACCGGCAGGTAAGAGACGACCACATCGGTCTTTGTGTCACGCAGAATGCCGACAATATCTGATGTGGGGCCAGGGGCTTTGGTCACGATCTGCGAGAGGTACTTGCCCAGACCGTCGTGGGTCATGCCGCGTGAGACGGTGACATTCAGCGGGGGAACGTCGCAGAAGCGGAAGGTGTTGTTGGGGAAAGCGTAGATGGCCTCGGAGAGATCCTTGCCCACCTTGGTGTCCACAACGTCAAAAGCAGCGGTGAACTCGATGTCACGGACGTGGTAACCGCCCAGGCGGGTGTGCATGAGGCCGGGGATGCGGTCAGTCTCTGATGCATTGCGATAGTAATGTACGCCCTGAACCAGCGAGGAGGCGCAGTTTCCCACTCCGATAATCGCGACTCTCACTTTGCCATTTTCCATAAAGGGAGCTCCTTGAACGGGTCTGATGTAGTGATCGGAAGAATTATAATCCCGGACGGGGGAAAAGGAAAAGCGGATTGGCGGACATTTCGACGGAAGGGATGGCTTGACCAACCAGACGAGGTGATTTATAATGCTGGACGTTGGTTTACGGGGCGTGGCTCAGTCCGGATAGAGTGCACGGTTCGGGTCCGTGAGGTCGGCGGTTCAAATCCGCCCGCCCCGACAAGAGACTGGAGAGGATTCTCCGGTCTTTTTTGTTTCTGGTCAGGTGACGGTTCGGGATCCGGGAGGGCCGCTGCAGGCAGCTTGGGCGGTTCAAATCCGCCCGCCCCGACGAATGTCGCGCCGTGACGATTGTCGCGCCGTGACGATTGTCACGCCATGACGATTGTCGGGCCGCATTCAGAGGAGGGGACAGATCTTCCGATGGATATAATATAACCACGGTTGTTGTAGAGATTTTTCGTAGGGGCTGACCGAGTCAGCCCCACGTTATTGCGGGATTGAAGTTACTCCATTTGGCAATGCAGTCTCCACCCGACGGATAAATTCAAAAAGGTTATTTCCTGATCATCACACGTTACTTTGTTAAAACTGTTGAGCCGCATTTATGAGAGGGAAGTGAGCCAATCTTATTGTTTGTAGTGATCAATTTCGTGACTGAAAGAGGTGCTGCAAATAATATTCCTAGTGGGCCCGTTACCCAAAAAGCGGGAAAAATAGCACTTTCCTAATGTGCGGTTTCCAAGGGACTTGAGTGTTCGACAAAGAGATCCGATGTATACAGAAATAATCAGAACCGTGAGATTTTCAAAACGGTTCACTATAAATTATTAAGCGGCGACATTAAACGACGCTCGATTTCTTCTCGTTGGCTCCAAACTGACTTAGCCAAATTGTCTCTTGATTGAACCTCCTGGATAGTTGAGAGGAGATACTTCTTATTAAGCACACGAACACCCTTGATTGTTATCTTGCCACGCACAAAAGCATTGGTGAAGACAAGTAGAGGGGTAACCCAGGGTTTGATCCCAGTAATAAATTCAATCTGGTCGCGGACCCAGTATGTATTTCGCAAACACTGATTGATAAAGTCCTTTTCAGGGTCATGACCATTAACCAGCAGTTTGCCACTCTCTGCGGTTACTTTCCCGCCGTGAGCTTTCGTTTCGATCAAAAAGACGCCACCCTGTTGGCTTATAACAAGATGATCAATATTCCCATACCGACTCTCCACATCATGTAGAACCAGATAGCCATCACCCAGATCATCTACAAGACTTTCGACTTTCTCTTCTGCGCGTGCACCGCGAATGGCTCGCCGTTCCTCCTTTTTTTTGCGATTGGCTTTCCGTACGACGAAGTCTGGGAGAATTTTCAGTAAGATCAACAAGATGAGGATTGCCCCACCTCCCAATCCAAGTACTTGCGAATTGCTTAACAACATATAGATAACAAGAAGCCCACCAATCCCAAGTACTATGATCCAAATCGCCTGCTTACCCCGTTTCTCTGCCATCTGATATGTAGATTTTCCTGCTTTACCGGATTTCTGCACCATGTGTTTTTCCCCTTTGATTTTTGATTACTTCTGGTCAATATATGATCTAAGACTGCTGGAATTTTTATTCTTTTCGCTGAATTGCTTTCGATGGTCGCTACTTACTGATGGTTGGTCGGTTTGTTGATTAAGCAATCTGTTTCTTTCTCTCTTATCGCATCATCCCCTCAAGCGGGTTACCCCTCTTACATTGATAGCTGGCTGAAGTCTAGATAGCGCCGGTCAAACTCATGCACCCACGAAGCGGAGGTGGCGAGGCTCAGTATTCCCACAAACTCTTCCAGTGTCCACGCGTCGAAGGTTGAGGGATTGCTCAGACATTCCCGATACCGTTGAACCGCGGACCGACAGGCCAGATTGGCTGCAGGATACAGCACAACAAACCTGCCCTCGGAGTAGCCTAGTTGAGAATCGCCCATCATGCTGCCTGCCAGCAAGTGATCTCTCCAAAACTGCTGAAGCGGCGCTTGTCGTAATTTTGATAATTCATCAGGGCGGAAGCAATCCATCAACGCCGAGACTTCATCATAGCGTGGGCGGTGAGACGCAGCCGGTTCCTGAAGACTCTCGTGGTATTTCACTTCGATACCCAGAAATCCTCGACCGCCCTGTATTGCTTCATACTCAACAAAAACATCAAAAGCAGATCGGTCACCGGTAAACCGTTCAGAGGATCTGCCCGGGGAGTATTCAAAACATATATTGGTGACTCGCCTGATTGCACCAGGGAGTAACATTCCAAACGCCGATGAGGCAAGATCGAGATCCAGCTTTAGTTCGCCAAACAAATTAAAACAAAGAGGCTGGCTGGATAGCAGATCATAATAGATGCGTGGTTTTGAGTACAACTGGCTGTCGTCAGCGCTGGCCAGCACCTGCCGTACCACATTACGAATGCCAGGAGTCAGGTAATTGCATAAATCCCGCTCAGCAATGTCGGCAGGAAGCCGTGAGCCAAATGGTTGCCCTCTATGTTCCCCCATCGGCAAGGATGCCCGCTCACGCCAAATGGATTGGAGTGTGCGGGCTGCCCGTCGGAAGCCGGACCCATCTGATTCGACATATGCGAACATTACCTTCGCGAGAGCATCAATGTCCTGCATCATCATCATCTTTCGTACCTGCCGATTGTTTTCGGCTAACCCAATATGAACTGCGCCAGCGTTTTTTGCACACCCTGAATATCTGTTCCGCGCTTGAACTCACGTTCGATGGGGGTCATATTCCCCGAAATGTAGATTTTCATTTCCGCATCCATATCAAAAGTGCCGGCAGTCTCGACCGAGAAATGGCTGATCGATTTATATGGGATGGAGTGATACTCGGCCTTTTTTCCGGTCAGACCCTGTTTATCGATCAGGATCAGCCGTTTGTCTGTGAATATGAACAGGTCGCGGAGGATGCGAAAAGCTCTAACCACCTGCTCGCCGTTGATCAGCAGAGCGTCAAGATCTTTCTGTAATGCCTTGGTATCCACCTCTGATGCGTTTCCGAAAAGCCCTTGCAGCATGATTTCCTCCGTTAATGAATGTGGCATGGTATGGGGTGGACATGTGTTTCGCAAAAACCCTCGCCACCCCTTGATTGACCGGAAGTATGATCAACCCTTTAGTCAATGCTCACCAACTCATACTCGCGGCTGCCCAGTCCGATGGCTGCGCCGTGTTCGATGGTGTGGATGCCGTTGCGGGACTCGATGCGCTCGATCAGATCGGCTCCATCGGGAGCACCATAAACCAGGTCGATGCAGGCCTGATCCAGCGCAACCGGGTCGAGCGAGGCGAGAATGCCGATATCGTCCATGGTGGGCGCAGCCGGGCTGCTGTCGCAATCGCAATCCACGGA
>DAOUGC010000007.1:0-9173 GCA_034429695.1 Levilinea sp. | reverse complement strand
CGTTTTTCCCTCGCCCCGCCGGGGAGAGGGAGGCGAATGTGGAACATTCGCGGGGTGAGGGGCGGCGGGTGGATGGCAACCACCAGGTATCACCCATGTTCCCGAATGTGCGGATAAAAAAACACCGGCGTGGGTTCGCTCACGCCGGTGGTCATGATTTTCAACTTGCTTAGCCAGCCACAATCACAGCGGCGGGTCTGCGCCACCCGCGATACAGCAGGTACATTGCGCCGAGGCCCACCAGCGTGACCACAATGCCAATTGCCCAGCCGAGGATGGGAATGGAACGTACCAGCGTATACAGCACCACGCCGATCAGCATTGCCCACACCGCGCGTCCCTTGCGGTCAGCCGGCACGTTGACCAGGATCATATCGCCGATCAGATAGGCAATCACCAGCTTGGAGCCGTACCCCAGCAGGGCAGAGAAGACCGCCACGCCGAAAGCCAGCGCAGTGAAGCCGACACCAAAGATCAGGCGCGCCAGACCGCCCAGGGTGATGATTGCCAGGAACACGCCAAACGAGAGCAGCAGGATCACCGCCAGCGCGGCAACCGCGTAGACCACCACGATGCTCAACAAACCCCACCCTGCCGATTGAGCCGGGCGTTCGCGGGCGACACCGGTCAGCAACGCCAGCAGGCGCGGTGCAAGCCACACTGCCAGCAGACCGAGCACCAGCAGGGTCCCCAGGCGGCGGACAAAATCCACCAGCCACTTGAAGACCGGCGCCACGATCACCACGGGCGCAGGGTTCACATCCTCATTGTCCTGGCTGACCGTTGGCGGGGTGTCACCCTCGCCCGGGACGGGGGTCTGGTACACCAGGCCGCCCTGCGGCTCGCTCTGGATGGCATCCGCCTGATCAACAGGGCTGGTATAGGTCAGTTGACCGCCCACGGTGGCATCAGGGGAGACGCGCAGGCCGCTGGGAACGGGGTCGGGCAAATCCATTCCGTTAAAATACATTGTGGGGGGTGTGGCGGTGGTGGCTTCAACGTCAATCTGAACGTTGCGGCCAATGGAACCATTTAGCTCCACAGCGGCGGCGCTCAGGCTGGCATCGCGGCCCACAACGCCGCTCAACAGGGTCTGGTAGCCGCTGGCATAAATGTCCTGCCCGATCTGGCTGCCGCTCTCTGCCTCGATGCTGTACCCGCCGGCGTACACATTGCGCATCACCTGGGCCGCCTCACCGAGGATCATGGAGGCCGCCCCTGTCGCGGCAGAACCCTGCACCATGCCCTCAACTTCAACGTTTTGAGCGCCGGCAAACAGGTTTCCGGTGACCACTGCGCCTTCGGCAATGATGATGGTACGCCCGGTGGCGATTACGTCGCCGTTGACCACGCCGGTGATCACCACGTTCTGCCCTGCAACCAGCAGCAAGCCGTTGACCGTGCCAGCCATCTCCACCTGGTCGCCACCCAGGATCAGATCGTCATCAATGACCTCATCGGCCTCCACAACACCGTCATCGTCAAAGCTGGTGGCATGCACCGGCCGCGCGGTGGTGAAGGCGGCGCTGAAGGCAATTGCCAGCGCCAGCAGCAGCGTGATAGGAAGTACAACTTTCTTGTTCATTCCTGTTTCTCCTTAACTTGAGACAAAAAAATAAACGCAACAAGTTCATTTACTATACGATTAAATCATCCACAGGTTGCAGGATGGCTGAAAAGAGACATCGCGCGTGGAATCATCAAAGAAACAAGTACAATTACAGCATACATCATTCCAACCACCGGAGGAAAACCAAATATGCGCATACTTGCCCTGGAAGTGGAAATCCCCGGCGCTGACTGGAACGCCGCCGGTGAGCATCTCAAAGCCGAAGCCAGGCGGGTATGGGAGCTGTACCAGTTTGGGTTTGTGCGCGAGATCTTTTTCAGGGCTGATCAGCATACGGCCGTGATCCTGATGGAATGTGAAGGCCCAGAGGAGGCGCAAGCCATGCTGAACACCCTGCCGCTGGTCAGGCAGGGGCTGATCCGCTTTGACCTGATCCCGCTTGAACCGTATGATGGTTTTGCCCGCCTGTTTGCTGCATGAAGAGCATCCGTACCCTGTTGGATGAACAGCCCCACCTGGAGGGCTGCCTGTATATTGTGAATGTGGAGGGCGTGGTGCTGCGCGCGGGCGGCCAGGTGGCGCTGATCCGGCGCTCGTTGAAGGAGCGCCATGCTGCGGGACAATTGTCTCTGCCAGGCGGCAAGGTGGAGGGTGAGCGCGGGACACAAAACGTGCTGGAGGAAACCCTGCGGCGCGAGGTGCTTGAGGAGATCGGTGTGCAGGTGGCGGCGGAGATGGTTTACCTGGAGAGCCGCGCCTTTGTCACCGACGACGGCAAACCGGTGGTGGACGTGGTGTTCGCCTGCCGCTGGCTGTCTGGTGAACTGTGCGCTGTCGATGCCGATGAAGTGGCAGGCGCCGTATGGCTGCCTTTGAAGGAAGCGGTTGCGAGGGACGACCTGCCCCCGTGGACACGGGCCAGCCTGGTGCTGGCGGCCAGCCGTCTGCAGAGTCTGCAGGGGTGGGCGGCATGGCTGGAGGATGAGAACGCATCCAATCGTCAGGGATGAATTTTCAAAATAGAAGGAAAGGCAAAGATGACTCATTATCGAAAACTGGTCGGAAAGCTGTGTTATCTGTCCCCGTACAGCCCCGACGACGCCGACGCTCAGACGCGCTGGGAAAATGACCTTGCGGTTGCCATTCCGCTGGGCGACGAGGCTTACACCACCACCGCGCGAGAGAAGCTTGCCGAACACATCAACGGTGCCATTCAAAATCAGGCGCATTTCTTTTCGATCATTGATCTGGAAAACGAACAGGTGATCGGGCGGGTGCTGCTGTTTAGCTTTGACCCGGTCAACCGCACTGCCATGGTGGGCATCCTGATCGGCGAGAAGGAATTCCGCGGGCGGGGCTACGGCAGCGAGGCGCTGGTGTTGATGCTGGATTACGCCTTTAATCTGCTCAATTTGCACAATGTGATGCTGGGTGTGTTTGCGTTCAATGAACGAGCCGTGCAGACCTATCGCAAACTGGGTTTCAACGAGATAGGGCGGCGGCGCGAAGGGCGCATGCTGGCGGGTAAAGCCCACGACGTGATCCTGATGGACATGCTGGAAGACGAGTTCAGGGCAAAATATCCAGACAGTCAGGTGCTGCGTGTCATGAATGACCTGGCGGGTTGAGCCTTGGGAGGGCCGGGCGTGGATTGTGAATAGCCTGGTGAAACCTGTACGATCCTGGAGGGTCCTTCACCCTGAAGATGGAGTATTGAGATGAAAATGAAGCGTATCTGTGTCTTTTGTGGTTCCAGTTCAGGCGCAAGGCCGGCTTATGTAAAAGCGGTTGAAGCTTTGGCGCGTTCCATGGGCAGCCGTGGGCTGGGCATGGTGTACGGTGGGGGCGGGTTGGGGTTGATGGGAGCGGCGGCGCGCGCTGTGCGGGCCGCTGGCGGTGAGGTGATCGGGGTGATCCCGAAAGACCTGGCAGACAAGGGGGTTGGCAACCCTGATCTGGACGACATGCGCGTGGTGGGCAGTATGCACGAACGCAAGGCGCTGATGGTGGAACTTTCGGATGCGTTCATAGCCCTGCCGGGCGGGTTTGGCACGCTGGAGGAGATCCTCGAGGTGCTCACCTGGGGACAGCTCGGGCTGCACAAAAAGCCGTGCGGGTTGTTGAATGTGGAGGGGTATTACACGCTGCTGACGCAGTTGCTGGATCATGCCGTGGGTGAGGGGTTCATCCAGACGGAGCACCGGGCGATTGCGATTGTGGAGGAAGACCCTGAACGGCTGCTGCAGCGTTTTGAGCAGTATCAGCCGCCCACGCTGGACAAGGCGGTGTGGGCGTTGCGCCTGCGCGAGGCGGAAATGCAGGCGCGCACCGCCGGTGGTGAGGTTCAGCCGGACGTGCCGCAGGAGTAGGGTGTCTGCTGGGGTGGATCGCCAGCGGAGATGGCGCGGTGTTCTTCCAGCCCACCGCTTTTCACCAATCAATGTGGATAATGATATTTACCGCACACATTCGGTGGGCTTCCTAATAGCATCCATCAACAAATGGACGAAGGCGATCAGATCTTTCTACTCCCCCATCGACGTACTTTTCGATGGGGGAGGTGGTCCCGAACGTCGGGGTTGACGTTTGACCGCGATGGATATTGAACGGCGTTCGGGAGCGGAGGGGGTGTTTTTTGCGGTGCAATTATCAAATGGTGGGCTGAGAAAGCATCAGCCCACCCTACCACTTTTGTTTCCATACCTGGATTCTATCCAGTTTTCTCCATTTAGTTGGAACAGATGTCGGTGCTTTCCCGACGCGCCGATTTATCCATCATCAAAAAAAACGGTGGGTCCAAAAGCGGACCCACCGTATGCTGCCATTTCCTGTAGAAAATCCAACCCGCCGTGTTGGTGGATGGGGAATTACGTGCCCCAATCGCGCAGATAGAGAAAATCATATCCGATGGTGCGGTGCGACACCTTGGCGATGGGCGGCAGGATGCGCTTGAACTGATTGCGGCGCACGCGGTCAACCACGCTGCGCACAAAGCTTTCCTCAAACCCTGCCTCAACACACTCAGCCGGGGTGTAGCGCTCGTCCACCAGCAAATACAACAACTGATCCACCATGGCGTAGGTGTAACCCAGCTCACCCTCGTCGGTCTGACCCAGCCACAGGTCGGCGGATGGCGCCTTGTCAATGATCACCTGCGGCACACCCAGCGCGCGCGATAACTGCCTCACCTGGGTCTTGTACAGATCACCAATCGGGTTGAGCGCATTGGCTGAATCGCCATACAGCGTGGTGTACCCCAGCAGGATCTCGGTCTTGTTGCCGGTGCCAACCACCAGCCCATTGAACGCCGCCGACTGGTCAAAGGCGACGATCATGCGCTGCCGCGCCATGATGTTACCCTTGCGCATGTTATCCATGTCCGGGAAGTGCTCGAAGAGCGGCTCAACCATGGGGGTGATGTCCAGGGTTAAAGATTGCACCCCCAGCGCATCAATCACCAGGCCGGCGTGTTCAAGCGATTCCGGTGACGAGGAGCGGTACGGCAGGCGAATGGCAAGCAGATTCTCCGCTCCCAGCGCAGCGGCTGCCAGATAGCAAGCCAGAGCGGAATCCAGCCCGCCCGACAGGTTAATCACGGCTTTGGAAAAACCTGCGCGGTGAATCTCGGTCTTGATAAACCCGGTGAGGATCTTGCGCGCCAGGTCGGTATTGATGCTCAGGTCAACTTCCATGCTTGCACCCCATTCAGATGGTGATATTTATGCATGATGGACTATACCTCATCCCCGGAGCAATTGCGTTCCGTAAGGATGCGCTGCATCTCGCGCAGGGTCAGCGAGGTGCGTTCATCGCGCAGCAGCGGCAGGCGCGCGCGGGTGCGGTGCAACTGGTTGAGGTCGATCTCCGCCAGAGTGAGAGCCTCGTCGTGATAGGGTCCGCGCGCCAGCACCGCGCCGTTGGGGTCGTAAACGGCGGCCCCGCCCCAGAAGTTCAACCCGTCTTCATAACCAACCCGGTTGGTGTGCGCCACAAAAGAAGTGAACAGACTGGCATACGCCTGGTTAATGTGATCCACCCAGTGGGCAGTGCTGATCTGGTCATCCTGGCTCAACCCGCGTCCGGGAGATGCTGACACAAAGAAGAACAGGTCGGCGCCGTCCAGCCACAGCAGGTAGGGCGGCGAGGCATGCCAGAAGTCCTCGCAGATCAGGATGCCCGCCCGCCCAAAGCGCGTATCGAACGCCATCACCGAATCGCCTCTGGCAAAGAAGCGGCTTTCATCGAACAACCCGTAGGTGGGCAGGTACACCTTGCGGTGCACGTGCAGCACGCTGCCCTGTGACAGATAGGCGGCGGAGATGTAAAAGCGGTTGCGCACGTCCTCTTCCACAAAGCTGACGATCAGGTCCAGACGGTGACTGGCATCCAGCAGCGGGCGGAAGACAGGGTCATCGGCGCTGGGCCGGTGCGCCACGGTGGGCGCCAGGTCCTGCAGAACATAGCCGGTTAAGGATAATTCCGGAAAGATCAGCAGATCGGCTCCCGCAGCCTCAGCCTGATCGATGATCGTCAGGTGCTTCTCGAGATTTGCCTGTACCACTCCGAGCTTTGTGTTGATCTGGGCAAGCGCCAGTTTGGCTTTCATAGATAAACCCCTGTCGGAAAATTTGCCGGTCTGCGGCGCTGGCTTATTGTAACCTCTTTTGTTCACCGCGGTCAGCGGCGGCGGGTTTAACCCCCGCAGAAACAAACCGCTGAAACCACAGGGCAACCGCAAACAGGCAGAAAAACAACCACGCCCAGGCATCCGGGCGCCAACCAGCCCACAACGGAGCCGGGTCGGTGCGTATAAATGAAAAGCCCAGCATCACCAGTGAGAACAGGGCAAGTTCCAGCGCGGCAGCCGCGCCAGGAACCCCCCGGCTCAAGCGCCGCCCCGCGGATGGGCGGTCAAACCAGCGTAACCCGGCTGACCCGATCAGATGGATCAACGCGGCAGCCAGCGCCGCCGGAAAGTGGGCGGCTGTCGAGAAAACGTCCACCGCGCAGCCGCTCACCCAGCAGCCCAGCCAGCCTGCCACGGCAAGCGGCATCAGCATGGCCGACAAGCGGTCGGCGGTTTTGTCCATGGGGTGGTCGATCAGCCGCGCCAGCAGCGGCAGGGTCAGGCATGCCAGCAGCACGGCTCCTGGCGCCCACAGCCCACCCTGACGCAGGTTCAACATATCCAGCGGGTGCAGGCGGTAGTACTCCCAGTTCAACCAGGTGTAACCCAGGCGCGCGCCGATCAAAGCCGCCAGCAGTATCCCCAACGCCGCATTTGCCCAATGTCCGCGCGCCAGCAACGGGTCAGACGAACGGGCTGCCTGCCATACTGCCAGGCTGGCGCCCGCGCCGAGCAGCAGGGAATATGCGATGCGTGCAATGCCCGGATCGGTCAGCAAGGAATCATCCCAGGATGGGATAGGTGCTGCCGCCGTGCGGCAGAGCCAGCACCTCCAGCGGGCGGTCATTGAACTTGCGCCGGGCATATTCCAGCGCGTCCCCGGGTTTCTCCACAAAACGCACAAACGGCAGGCGCTCGTGGATCTCAACCGGGATGGTGGGCCCGTACATGAACAGGTCGGCGTGCAGCATGGCTTGCAGCGCAAAGTACAGGAAGAAGCGGTCCTCTTCACCCATGCCCTTCAGCTTGAGCTTTGGAACCAGCGGCAGCAGCACAGGGGCAAGCACCTTTAAAGCCGCCCGGCCAACCGGCAGCTTTTTGTTTGCCAGCCCAAACACGCCCACGCCCTCATCGGCGCGGATCAGGGTCAGCATCACGCCGCCGCGTTTGACTGCGCGGATGTTGTTTGCCAGCGCCTTCACCCCCTGGCGCAGGTCCTGATCCATGGGGTGCGAACCGGCAATCACCACATCCGCCGCGCGTTTGACCGGCACGCCGTAAATGGAGGCCGACACCTGTACACCGGCGCGGTGGGCAGCAATGCCGTCGCCGCATACCACCCGCACCACCTGCAGCGAGCTGTTGAGCACGGCGTTGATGATGAAGATCGGTTTATTGATCTTGAGCGCCGCCTCTTCCAGGTCCTGGCGCATGGGGTTGCGCTCAATGGGCTGCCCCACCATGTTAAAGGTATCCGGCTGGCAGTTGAGCGCGTGGTTGTGCGCAATGGTGGCGCGGCCTGCCACGCCGGGAACCAGGTTCTTCAACCCACCGCCAAAACTGGCGATGATGTGCGGCTCAATGCAGCCGATGGAGACCACCAGGTCGGCCTCAGCCACGCGTTTGTTGATCAGCACCGGCGTACCGCGCGACGTGCTTCCCAGATCCGCCAGTACAGCCGGGTCGTCGGTATCATGCACGACAAACTCAATTGCCTGGGTACCCGCACGCTGTTGCATTTCTTCAAGCGGCATGGCGCGGTGCACCCCCAGGGCGGGCACGATGCATATGTCATTAACATGCACGCCGGCGCGGGTCAGTTCGTCCAGCACAGCCGGCAGGATCGATGCCACCGGCGTGGGGCGGCTGCCGTCGTCAATCACAATGGCGACCTTCATGCCGGCGCGCGCCAGTTCGTGCAATTTTGGACTGCCCACCGGTTGTGCCAGGCTGCGTTGTGTTTCAGCACAGGCATCGGGTACGGCGGGCAATGCCGATGGCTCCAGTACACCGCCCAACGTCCAGTTTTCGGGCAGGTTGATCGAGTGGACTTCTTTTCCCCACGGGATGTTGACAGTGCTTGCCATGCGCTCCTCCATAAATGATTAAATGCGTTCGATGACGACTTTTTCAGGTTGAATGGTGAACTGCCACAAGCCCAGGTCGGCCACGCGATAGATGGCGACCAGGCGGTCAGGCTGGCGCTCCACGCTCTCCAGGCGGATGGTGCGGTTGTAGGCAAACGTGATCAAACTCTCGTCCCACTCGCCCTGCACTTCGGGGTTGTAACCCTTGGGCGGCTCGGGGCAATGGTAAATCTCGGTCTCTGCAAGCAGCAGGCGCAGAATGGCTTCGGGGATGTCCACCGTGGTGAGCAGGCTGGCAGTGGCCTGATTCTCCACCTCGGCGGCATGTTCCTCGCGGGTTTGCACCCACTGCACCGGCGACCAGACGCCGGGCAACTCATCAACGTGCAGGGTTTCAGGGTCAATCAATGATGGCATGACAAACCTCCGTTGTCAGGGCGGGCGGTCATTCCCCACGCCCTGACAGGACTTCATTTAAAGTTACATCGTTTATAAAGAAAGTTACCGTATCCACTTCATCAAATTGCAGCGCGGTTTGCTCCAGTTGCGCCTGTATGCGCGGGTTGTCACACACCCCACCCAGGCTGAACTCGCCGCTCAGATGCACACTGGCTTCACCGTTCACCACTTCGATACTGTCAAGAGTCAGATTGGAAGCGTGCAGGGCATTGTACAGTCCCGATTCGCCGTAGGTGGGCCCGCCAGCCTGCAACAGGGCTTCCAGCGCACTGCGCAGCGGGTGCGTGGTCGGCTGGATGGAGACATCCACAGCGATCAGGCTGTCGCCACAACCGATCATTTCGCCGGAAGCGCCGTTGTCTTCCAGTGCGATCAGAAAGATCTGTACCTGATTCACTTCGGGTGGAGCATCGCGGGTGGGCGGGGGTGG
>DAOUGC010000006.1:0-36898 GCA_034429695.1 Levilinea sp. | reverse complement strand
CAGCCACGCACCAGCAACCGCGGTGTGACCAGGCCAAAACGGGCCAGAATATAGATCAACAACGGGGTCTCAAAAGCCATGCCGATCCAGAACAGTAAATTGGTGACAAATTCATAATAGGTCATCAGGCGCGGGGTGGTATTGATGTCAATAAAGTCAAGCAGAAAATCCAGCGCTGGCGGCAGCATCACGTAATAGGCAAACGCTACCCCACCCACAAATAAACCAGTTGCCCCCAGTGAGATCAACACCACGCTGACGCGTTCGCCGGGTCTTTCCAACCCTGGCCAGATGAAGAACATCAGCACATAATAGATGAAAGGAAATGCCAGAATAAACCCACCCAGCAGTGAGACGCGCATGAAAACCGCGATATTCTCGGTGACTTCAAGCGAAATCAGCTCGCCCACGCCGCCCACCGGCACAGCCAGGAAATGAATGATCTCTTCAGCAAAGGCAATGCATACCCCGGTTGCCACCACCAGGGCAATCACCACCACCAGCAGGTGCTTGCGCAGATCCTCGATATGCTCAAGAATCCCCATGTCCTTGCGCGGGTTCATGGGCGCATCCCTGGGCGGTTTTTGCTTACTTACGGCGCGTTTTTCGACGGTTTTTTTCATCCCCGGTCAGCCTTCTGACAGGATTATACCGCCCCACCCTGCAATGCTCAACTTTGTGTAAAGCCAAAAAAAGACCCCGGCTTGAGGGCCGGAGTCGAATGGGTGAAGGAAACTTGTTCGCAGGGCTAGCCGCCATTGGCGTGGGTTGGCGCAGAAAGCACCTGTTGGTAAATGGAAGCCACCCCCCCAATTACACATGCGTTTGGCCCGTACTGTGAGATCACCAGACGGGTGTTGTTGCGCGACCAGTACAGCGCGCGCCGTTCCACCTCGGCCTGGATCTCAGGCAGCAGAAACTCCTGCGCCAGTGAGAGGATGCCGCCAAACACCACCACCTCAGGGTTGAGCACGTTGATCAGGTTGGCAATGCCCAGCCCAAGCGCGCGCCCGGTCTCTGCCAGCGCGGTCAACGCCACCACGTCGCCCTGCCGCGCGGCTTCGGTGATCTTTGCCATGGTCAGGTCGGGTTCAGCATCCGCCTCAGCGGCAAGCAGGCTGTGCTTGCCAGCCGCCAGACCGGCACGGATGCGTCTGAAAAGCGCACCCTGGCTGCCGGTGGTCTCCCAGCAACCCACATTGCCGCAATTGCACGGCAGACCGTCAGGGTCAATGGTCATGTGGCCAATTTCACCGGCAAAACCGTTAAAACCAAGGATGACGCGTTTGTCCAGCACAATGCCGCCGCCAATGCCCACCCCTGAACTGACGTACAGCACCGAGCTGGCATTGCGCGCCGCCCCGAAGTAACTCTCACCCAGCGCCGCCATGTCGGCCTCGTTGCTCGCCACCACCGGCACGGGTGTATCCACGGCATCCTCGAATATCTTGCGGATGGGCACATTGCGCCAGCCAAGGTTGGGGGCAAACAGCAGCGTGCCGCTTTCCTCATCCACCAGGCCGGGCGTGCCGATGCCAATACCAAGCAGGGTCTTCTGGCGCATTTCGGCCTGTTTCACCGCGCGGCGCACCATCTCCACCGCCAGTTGCAGGATCCTGTCCTGATCGTGCATGTCGCGGGTGCTTTTCCACTCATCCCACAGTGTGTTGGCTGAGAAATTGGTGAGGATGACCGAAAGGAAATCCACCCCTATCTCCACCCCGATGATGCAACCAGCTTCAGGGTTTAGCTCCAGGCTGATGGATGGCCGCCCCACCGTGGCGCTCACCAGCCCCACCTCGCGCACATAGCGCCGGTCAATTAATACCTTCACCAGGCTGGATACCGTGGCTTTGGTGAGACCGGTCATTTCTGCCAACCGGCTGCGTGATAACATATGGTTCTCCCGCAGGCAGCTTAAAATCAGCGCCAGATTCATTTCGCGCATCTTGGCGTGATCGACAAAGTCGTTGGACGGTGTCATGTCGCTGGAGAACACGGTTATCCCTCGCGTAGATTATTCAGAACGTGAACTAAATAAGATTATAGCACAAGCATATCAACTGGGTATCCCCCTGATCAGCGATTTGTTACAATTGGGGGCAACAGGAGGGTTTATGAAACGTTCCATCATCAACAAAATCATGCGCCAGGCAGAAGACTTCCTGGCTGAACGCAGGTTCATCCTGCCGCCGTTCGCATACTGGTCACCTGATCAGTGGGCGCAGCGCGGGATGGAAGCCCGTGAAATTGTCGAAAACCGGCTGGGCTGGGACATCACCGATTTCGGACGCGGCGATTTTGACCGCTTCGGGCTGTTCCTGTTCACCATCCGCAACGGCAACCCGGCCAATATCACCAGCGGGCGCGGCAAGCTGTATTGCGAGAAAATCCTGATCACCCAGCCTGAACAGATGACGCCGATGCACTTCCACTGGCACAAGATGGAAGACATCATCAACCGCGGGGGCGGGCAATTGTTCCTGCGCCTGTACAATGCCGCAGCAGATGAAGAACTGGACCGCGAGACGGAAGTGGTGGTGGCGACCGACGGCGTGTTGCGCACCGTTCCGGCGGGCGGCGTGGTGGAGCTTTCACCGGGTGAGAGCATCACCCTCACCCCACGCGTGTATCACGAGTTCTGGAGCGACCGCATGACCCTGCTGGGCGAGGTCTCGCTGGTCAACGACGATTACAACGACAACCGCTTTGCCGAACCCATCGGGCGCTTCCCACAGGTGGAGGAGGACGAGCCTCCGCTGCACCTGCTGGTGAATGACTACGAACAGTACGCGCCGCAGGTTGCAAAAACAGCTTCAGGCGGTTGATGGTGTGACGAATGGGATGGGTCGGGCTTTACCGGCCCATCCTTTATAGCGAGCATCCCGGGGAAAACCCCGTGCAAAATAACCAAAATCTGCTATAATGACCTTGGTCTATTACCAAGGAGTATAAATGTCCGGAACCCGCCACTAAAAACAAGCCCATAGGGAAGCAGCGTCCAGGTCGCGCGTTAAGTTTGCGTATTTTCTGCCGGAGGCATGCCGCCCCCGGTTTTCGTTTTTAAACGGCGCCCTTTCGCTGATCAAGCGCGAGTCGCGCCGGGAACAGGCAGGTATTTATGCTCAGTATCAATCAAATTTCAAAATCCTACGGGGTCACCCCGGTTTTATCGAAAATCTCCTTCAACCTTAACGCAGGCGAACGCATTGGACTGGTTGGCCCAAACGGCTGCGGTAAAACCACGCTCATGCGCATCCTGGCCGGCGAGGAAAGCCCTGATTCCGGCACGGTGCGGCGCACACCCGCAACCCTGCGCAGCGGCTATCTGCCGCAGGGTTTTATACTTGACCCGCAGGATACGCTGGGCGCCTACCTGGCACGGCTGGATGGCGATCTGCCTGCGCTCAGCGCGCGCCTGGAAGAACTGGCTTTCGCCATGATGAAGGACCACGCTCCGGCGCTGCAAGAGGAGTATGATCGCGTGCTGGGCGAGATCGAAGCTGCGGCAGAAGTCGCCGGACGCGGACCGCAGGTGCTGGCAGCACTTGGGCTGGATCATCTACCCGCTGACCTGCCCGTGGCGGCCCTCTCAGGCGGGCAAAAAACGCGCCTGGCGCTGGCCGGGATGTTGATCAGCTCGCCGCAGGTGCTGCTGTTGGATGAACCCACCAACCACCTCGACCTGGAAATGCTTACCTGGTTGGAGGATTGGCTGGCGGGTTTCCGCGGGGCTGTGCTGGTGGTCTCGCACGACCGCGCCTTTTTGGACCGCGTGGCAACCAGCATCGTCGAGATCGATCTGTACACTCACACCGCGCGTGTATTCGATGGCAACTATTCCGATTACGTGGACAGCGTTGAAAACGAACGCGAGCGCCAGATGCAGGCGTATGTGGATCAACAACAGCAGATCGCCCGCCTGACACGCGCCGCCGGTGAAATGCGCCGCCGCGCCCGTTTTCATAAGGGCGGCAAGGCAGACCCGGCCAACACCGACGGTTTCAGTGCAGGGTTCTTCGCCGACCGCGGCAAGGAGAGTGTGCAAAAAGCCAAAAACATCGAACGGCGCATTGAACGCCTGACCACGGTTGACCGCATTGACCGTCCGGCTCGTTTCTGGGAGATGCGCATTGAATTTTCGGATGCGCCTTCCAGCGGACGCGATGTACTGGTGCTGACCGACGCAGCGGTGGGTTACGGTGATAATGTGCTGGTTGAAGAAATCACCCTGACCCTGCGCTATGGCGCACGTGTCGCGCTGATCGGGTCAAACGGCAGCGGCAAGACCACGCTGGTGCGCACCATCACAGGACAGATCCCGCCACTGGCAGGCACGGTGCGGCTCGGCTCAAACGTGATCCCCGGCTACATGGCACAGGAACAGGAAAACCTGGAAGCCAACCCAACGGTGCTGGAGACCATGCAGGCGTTGGTTTCGATGAATGAGACCGAGACCCGCAGTTTGCTGTCTAAATACCTGTTCAAGGGCGACGATGTGTTCACCCCGGTGGGCGCGCTGTCTTACGGTGAGCGTGCACGCCTGTCGCTGGCATGTCAGGTGGCGCGCGGGGTCAACTTCCTGATCCTCGACGAACCCATCAACCATCTGGACATCCCCGCCCGTGCCCGCTTTGAGGAAGCCTTGCGCCAGTTTGAGGGGACCGTACTGGCAATTTTGCACGACCGCTATTTTATTGAACGCTATGCCAGTGAAATCTGGGAAGTGCGTGAACGGCGCATTACCACCAGGGAACAACTTTAGCCCACAACCAGAAAACAGCGGGGACTCCTGCAGACCAAAAACAACAGGTGCCGGATAGATGGCGCCTGTTGTCTTGGTTTAACAAACTTATTATTCTTACTCAATACGCGCATTGCGCAAGCGCAGGCTGTTGCTGACCACAAACACGCTACTAAACGCCATCGCACCGGCTGCCAGCATGGGGTTGAGATAACCCAGCGCGGCAGCAGGGATCAAGATCACATTATAAAAGAACGCCCAGAACAGGTTTTGCCGGATGGTGCGCAGCGTGCGCCGTGACAGGGCAATCGCGCGTGAAGCCCCGCGCAGGTCGCCCGAGATCAGCACCACCGGAGCGGAAGCCATGGCAACATCGGTGCCGGTTCCAATGGCGATGCCCACATCAGCCTGTGCCAGCGCGGGCGCATCGTTGATGCCATCGCCCACCATTGCCACCACCTCACCGGCGGCTTGCAGCTTCTTCACCTCGGCGGCCTTATCACCCGGCAGCACCTCCGCCAGCACATCCGTCACGCCCACCTGTTGGGCAATGGCTCGCGCGGTGTGGGCATTGTCGCCGGTGATCATCACCACCCGCAAGCCCATTTTACGCAGCGTGGCAATGGCCTCTGCCGAGGTCTCCTTGACCGTATCCGCCACGGCAATCACGCCGCACGGGGTGTCATTCACCGCCACCAGCATGGCGGTCTTTGCCTGCGCCTGCAATGTTTCAACCATTGGAGTCAGGGCGGTCAGATCCCAGCCACGGGCGGCAGCCATGCGCAGGCTGCCCACCGCAACGCGGCGGCCATCCACTTCGGCTTCCACACCGTGACCCGCCTCTGCTTTGAAACCAGCCGGCTGGGTTAACGCCAGACCCCGGTCGTGCGCCAGCGCCACCATGGCCTGTCCCAGTGGATGCTCGCTGCCCTGTTCGACGGATGCCGCCAATCGCAGCAGATCATTTTCACCCCCGGGTTCCAGGCTGAGGATATCAGTCACCGCCGGTTGCCCGCGCGTGATCGTGCCGGTCTTGTCCATCACCACCACCGTCAGCCGTCCGGCGCGTTCCAGCGCCTCACCGGATTTCAACAAGACACCCAGCTCAGCCCCGCGACCGGTTCCCACCATCACTGCGGTGGGGGTGGCAAGCCCCATGGCGCACGGGCAGGCGATCACCAGCACCGCCACGGTTGCGATCAATGCGCGCGTCACCGCGCTCATTTCGGCGTTGACCGGCAGGGGCGGGCCAAACACCAGCCATGCCACAAAAGTCAGCAATGCAATGGCGATAACGGCAGGCACAAAAATTGCCGAGATGCTGTCTGCCAGCTTTTGAATGGGCGCCTTGCTGCCCTGCGCCTCTTCCACCAGACGGATAATCTGCGCCAGGGCGGTTTCGCGGCCCACTTTGGTGGCTTCAAAGCGGATCAATCCAAGGCGGTTGATCGTTCCACCCATTACGGCGTCACCGGGTCCTTTTTCCACAGGCAGCGATTCGCCCGTAAGCATCGATTCATCCAGCGCGGTACGGCCTTCCACCACCACACCGTCCACAGGAATCTTCTCGCCAGGGCGCACCAGCACCAGGTCACCGGCGCGCACGTCTTCCACCGGAACCTCCTGCTCCACACCATCACGCACAATACGGGCAGTGCGCGCCTGCAAACCCATCAGTTTTTTGATCGCCTCGCTGGTGCGGCCCTTGGCGCGCACTTCAAGGAATTTTCCCAACCGGATCAGCGTAATGATCACTGCTGCCGTCTCAAAATAGACATGGCCCGAGAGCAGCCCCAGCGTAATGGGAATGGAATACAGGTAAGCCACCGATGAACCCATTGCCACCAGCACGTCCATATTGGCTGGGCCGTTTTTCAGCGATTTGTATGCACCCACGTAGTACTGCCAGCCGACGTAAAATTGCACCGGTGTGGCAAGCGCCAGCATGAGCCAGTTCAACCAGGCGGCATGTTGCAACGCCATACCCAGCAAACCAAAATCGCGCGCCATGGAGATCACGAACAGAGGCACTGTGAAGAGGATGCCGACAATCAGCAGACGGCGCTGCTGGTCAATCTCAGCCTGGCGTGCGGCAGCTTCGGCGTCCTCACCTGAACCACTGCTCTCCACCGCCTCAAAACCGGCAGCCCGTACTGCGCGGCGCAAATCGGCCTGGCTGACCAGGGTGGGAACGTAATTCACCCTGGCCTGTTCGGTGGCAAAGCTCACTTGTGCTTCAAGCACACCTTCAATGGCGCCCAGAGATTTCTCCAGGCGGCGGGCGTCATTGTCATCGCTCATGCGCCGAATGGCAATCACCGCCTCGCCGGTTGCCACGCCATAACCGGCGCGTTCCACCCTCCCGATCAACTCGCTCAAACCGGTCAGGTCGGGGTTGAAAGCCACCGTGGCGCGCTCAGAAGATAAATTAACCGCAGCCGATTCGACGCCCTGCTCTTTTTTCAGGTTGCGTTCCACCGATGCGACACAATTTGCACACGTCATTCCGGTGATGGGCAGCGTGACCTGTTTTTGAGTCATAAGCTCTGGTTCTCCGAATGATTTTCATGCTGCCGGGAAATCAAATGTGGTGACCCGGCAACGGACAACTGACAAGCGCACTTATCCAGCTACTGGATAGTTAATCTCAGCCAGCAGCTTTTTGATCGATTCCTCGGTGGCGGGGTCATCAAAGCTGATCACCGCCTGTTTTGTCTGGTGATCGGCTTTCACCGACTGCACGCCGGGCAATTCAGCCACTTCACTCTGAATGGTGTGGACACAGTGATTGCAGTTGATACCGGGGATGTTAAACGTAACAGTTTTCATGAAATACTCCTTGTACGGTTGGGAAATGGTTGCCCCAGGCTCACGCCCGATTCTTAAACACCTCGCCAATTTCACCCAGCATGCGTTCACGCTCCGCCTGGTCCTCCCCGCGAATGGCGGTGATCAGGCAGGTATTGAGGTGCTGATCCAGTATGCTGGCGCTTACCTTATCAAGAGCTGCCTGTACAGCCTGGATCTGCCGGATGATGTCAATGCAGTAGGCGTCCTCTTCCAGCATGCGTTGAATGCCGCGCAGGTGACCCTCGGTGGTTTTCAATCTTCGGATGTTCTCAGTATGATCGTGCATGTCGCCTTCCACCCCCCCCAGGGGGGCTGGGTTAATTTGCATTATTTATATCCAATTTGAGGGTTTATGTCAAGCCTTAATTAATAATGGGCGGGTCTATCTGACCCGCCCACTGTTCGTCCGTATACCGGCTGGATTAATCCATCCAGGGTTGGTAGCCGCAATGATAATCATCAGCCGGCAAATCCACCAAAATCTGATCGTAATCTCCCCGCACCATCGGGTATTGCTGCAAATCCGCCAGTACCCCACCGATCATGCGTCGCGCCCGCGCTTCTGCCGGATGCCATGAGGGCCAGGCCGATTGGCGCGCCACTTCCTCCCGGCCGCTTTCGAGGGCGACATCTGTATCCTCATTTTCGCTTTCTTCATCGGCATAAATACTCTCAGGCGCTTCCAGCAGGCCGTAGTCCAGGGCGCGGCAGACCAGCCCGGCAGCCAGGTTGTCACGATCATCCTGGTTCATCTGCTCGTCATCCAGGGCATTCACCAGCACGGGTACGGCGTCAGCCGATAGCATGTCGAGGGTATGGGTATCCAGATCTTTGACGGTGTGGGCACGCTCGATATTGTGGCGCGCGATGTAGGCATCCACGTTCAACCCGGCCAGCGCGAACACAAAACCAAAGGATGCAATCAACAATAGCAACGCAAAATGCCCGCGCCGCCGGATGATCTCCAGCACGATTGTACCCAGCAAAAGCACCCCCATGCAGTAAATAAATACGTGCGTATAAGCGCGCAAGCGGGTAAAGCCATATGCACTTTCATACAGCAACATGCGGCTGAGCGCCGACCACAACATGACCATCACCAGCCCCAGCAGCGTCACCGATGCTGCTGAGAAGGCAATTTTTGAGCCTTTCTTTTCCATGCGTGTGATGGTGGCCAGGCACAGATAGATCAACAGGCTGAGGATTGCCACGGTCACCAGTTCGCCAAACCCCTTGCGGGCATACTCCGAATAGGTGTATCCAATTGAACGGATGTTGGCTTCTCCACCAAACAGGTACTGGAACTGAATGGAGACGAACACGATGAACAGCACATCCACACTAATCAGCACGATCAAAGCCGAAGCAGCACCCAGGAAGGGTTTGATCCAGCCTTGTTGGGTCTGGGGAGCTTCCATTTCTTTTTTCGGGTGCAGGGCGTGCATCAATACACCCGCGAACAGATAAGTGAAAACCAGCACGTAGAAGATGCGGAACAGGTATTCGAACCAGCGTTCAATGCGGAACAGATCCACCACCTGCTCCATCAGGTCGCCAAAAACGATATCAGCAGAAGCCAGCAATGAGCCAAAGATCAGGATCACCGGCAGAGCCAGCCCAATACCCACCAGCACCGGCATGGCTTTGCGCAGCACTGCCTTCAAGCCCGAACCGCCAGCCTTTTCCTTTTCGATTTCAAGTGTGTTTCCCGCCAACTCCACCGGACGGGAGAGGGCAGCCCACAACATCCAAAAGCTCTGCACCACATAATCCACCAGGCGAAAGCGCGTCCAGAAACCATTGGAGAATGTCATTACACCCATGCTTAAAGCCAGCAGCGCCATCCAGCCGCCCATGAAGCGCGTGAAAGGCTCGGTCCTTACCAGGGTCACGGCTGCCAGCGCCATGCCAACCGCAAGGATGAGATAGGTGCGGGTGGCTTTGCGGGCGCCTTCCACCACACCAAGGTAAATCAACGCGATCACACACAGGGCGATCCAGATGATGAAAGAAATTCCGACGGGTTTCTGCCAGAACAACAGGTCGAACCCCCAGGCCAGTGCCAGGGCGGCGAGCCAGATTTGCCACGGATGTTTGGGCATGATCATTTCCTCGTTTTTTGCAGATTATTTTATGAGAGGTTTCGCGTGTTCAATGCGCTGCCATTTACTCAGACGGACCGATGGCCCACCGGAATGGCAACTTTGGGCAATTATACGTTTCATCCGCCTGCCAAAAACCATCAGAGATTGGGCAGGATCAGCACCTTGCGCACGTTGTCACTGCCATTTTCTATCAAATGTATGCCATTTTCAAATTCTGACAGCGGCAGACGGTGGGAGATCAGGCTTTGCACATCCACCTGGCCGCTTTGCAGCAACGCCACCGCCTGGTAGGAGTTGCGCACCGAGGTAAAAGAGGACACAATTTTCAAACCATGCTGGAAGATCAGGAAGGCGTCCAGATCCAGTCTGCTGCCAGAAGGGGGCACGCCGAACAGCAGCACGGTTCCGCCTTTGCGGGCAAAGTTCAGACTGCGCGCCATGACCACAGGCACGCCGGTGGCGTCCATGACCACATCAAATGCACCCTGGGGGACCTCATCAAGGGAGCCAAAACCCTGGTCAGCGCCCACCTGAATGGCATTTTGCAGCCGGGCCGGGTTGCGCTCGGCAACCATTATGCGGCTGGCTCCCTGCAGCCGCGCCACTTGCACCAGCAGGCAGCCGATGGGTCCAGCACCGAGCACCAGCACACTGTCGCCCATGCGCACCCCGGCGCGCTCCACCCCATGCAACACACAGGACAGCGGTTCAACAAATGCACCGCAGGCAAATTCCAGCTCGCCAATGCCAAAAGCGGCGCTTTCCGGCGCAAGCACATACTGCGCCATGCCGCCCGGGCGGGTGACGCCCACCGCCTGCCAGTTCTCACAGAAGTTCTGGCGGTTGTTCAGGCAGTGCCAGCAGTTGCCGCAGGAAATGTTGGGCTCCACCGCCACACGGTCGCCAGTCTTCCAGCGCGCCACCCCATCCCCCACCCTGGTGACCACACCAGAAAACTCATGCCCCGGAATGACCGGATACGCCCCCATGTACTCACCGCGATAAATATGGACATCCGTGCCGCAAATACCACTGGCAGCCACCTGGATGCAAATTTCACCCTCGCCGGGGTCAGGCATGGGCAGGTCCACTAAACTCATTGAGTTCGGTTGGTCAATACGAATGGCTTTCATCGGGGTTTCCTCCGGAGATCTGCCTGGAATGTCACAATTGTAAACCCATTCCCAACGGTTAAAAATAAAAAGCCCGGAGTCGCCGGGCTTTGAAAAGGTAACGCAAATGTTATTCGCCGGAAGGTTTGCCGGAAGGCGTGCCAGAGGGTGCAGGAGCAGGGCTGCTGGTGGTGGAGCTTTCGCTCTTCTCGCTTGAGCTGCTCGAGGAAGATTTCTCTTCACTGGTGGATGAGCGCGAGGTGCTGCCGGACGGCGAGCGATGATCCGTGGCGTAAAAACCAGAGCCTTTAAAAACAATGCCAACCGGAGTGTAAACCTTGCGCAAAGCCTTGCGGCCACACTCTGGGCACCACGTCAACGGGGTATCACTGAATTTTTGATTGCGCTCAAAACGAACGCCGCAATTTTCGCACTGGTAGGTGTAAATGGGCATAGGGCCACCTCCAATAAATCTTACCTGTTGTTCCAACCAAGGATTATAGCACCTGAATCACGAATTTCAAGTGACATAAGAGCTTTCCTATGAAATATTAATATTACAAACCTGCAAAGTCCTCATCAATTATTGGATGAAGCGGGCTGAAAAAAAGTTACTTAATCCACAACGCGCCCACTCATCAAGCATATCACACGGGTGGGTGGAACAAACGCGGATAATCTGTGTTATCCTTGATGAAATTGGTGATAAATTATCGCAGGAGGGAAAAAGATAATGGAATGGATCCTGTTGATTCTGCTGATTTTGTTTGTGCTTGCATTGGGCTTTCTGGCGTTCTGGGTGATCGTGATCCTGCTGGCGGTGTTTTTGCTCGCCCTGCTGGGCGGCGCTGTACCGGGGTAAATTGATTTTCTTCATCTGCGTCCCTGCCGCACACACTCCCACGTGAATCAAATTCTTCGTGGGGGCGGCATGGTGCTTTTTCAAGCCGCCATTTGTTGTTCAACAGCAAAATCACATCCACCATAAAAGAAGCTCTCCCATCAGCACGTCCACAGCCTGCACATGCATTTCTTGATGATCCACGAAATCCGCTACCAGTTTTTCGTAGGGCGGGTTGGCGCTTTTCCAACCCGCCGTTTATTGTTCAACAGCAAAATCACTTCCACCATGAGAAAAGCTATTCCCCCTGCAACGCCCACAGCCTGCACATGCATTTCGGCGGCTTGGAAGTACACCAAGCCGCCCTACAAGAACATTCAAACCACCGTAATTGTTGTCAGGGTCGCAAGGTCCGCTGCAGCCTCCTGTGTTTCGCACGAAACGCGAAACACAGGAGGAAGAGCCATCCGATTTCGGCTTTTTGTAGGGCGGGTTGGCGCTTTTCCAACCCGCCGTTTGTTTCAATCACAAAATCACCCTCACCATCGCCCCGAGACAGGTTCCTCCCACCACAAATGTCCTTTTCCTGCACATGCATTTCGGCGGCTTGGAAGTACACCAAGCCGCCCTACAATAATTTTCAAGCCACGTTGTCCCGAATAGGGTGGGTATAGCTTATTGGAAAGGCGGCGCACAGCCCCATCAATTCTCAAGCCACCCTCTCTGCGCCGCCGACGCTATGGCCGCCGCACGCGAATCCACACCCAGCTTGTTATAAATACTGGCCAAATGCGCCTTGACCGTGCGCTCAGAGATCCCCAGCCGGTGGGCGATCTCCTTGCTGCGTTCGCCAGCGGCCACACCCTGCAACACCTCGCGCTCGCGGTCGGTCAATCCCATTTCTGCATCTACCGGGCGGCGCTGGGGGGCGCCACCCTCCCCCGTCTGGGCAAGCAAGCGGGCAAGCACATCCGGTTTCATCAACGTCTGTCCGGCAGCCGCCGCCCTGACCGTCTCAAACAGGGTATTGCGGTCAGTATCCTTGAGCAAAAAGCCCTTCGCCCCTGCCTTCAGCCCGCGCACCATCCAGTCATCCTCGTTATAGGTGGTCAGGATCACCACGGCAATGTGCGGCTGCTCGACCTGCAGGCGCTCGATCGCGGTCAACCCGTCCATGCCGGGCATGCGCAGATCCATCAGGATCACCTGCGGCTGCAGTTCGGCAGCCATGCGCAGCGCCTCTGCCCCGTCGCTGGCTTCCCCCACCAGTTCAAAACCGTCTGCAGTCTCAAAGATCAGGCGCAACCCCTCGCGCACGATCAGATGGTCATCGGCAATCATCACTTTAATCATGTCAACCCTCATTGCCGGCTGGTTTGATCGGCAGGTGCACATGCAGGCGGGTTCCATCCGTACCACTTTCAATGTTCAATTCGCCCCCAGCCATGCGGGCACGTTCACGCATGCCCACCAGCCCGTAATGCCCGCTGCGCCCCACCTCACGCGCCGGGTCAAACCCCTGCCCGTCATCAGCAACGATTATCTCCAGCCAGTCCTGGCTGCATTTTATCTCCACGCTCACTTTGGACGCACGCGCGTGGCGGGCGACATTGGCGAGTCCTTCGCACACCATGCGATAGGCATTTTCGATCACATCGGTTCGGGCGTTCAGGTCGGCGGCAGGGCACAGGTGGATTTCACAGGTGATGCCGGTGGCATGTTGAAAACGCTCCACCTCGGCTCTGGTATCACGCAACAGGTCAGCACCGGTGGCTGGACCAGAGCGCAGGTCGGAGATCACCTTGCGGGCATCCGCCAGAGTACTGCGCGCACGTTCCATGGCCTGTTGAATGATCGCCTGGGCGCGCTCAGGGCGGCTGCTGCCCAGGTGTGAATCAGCCGCCTCCAGTTGCAGGATCAACCCCGCCAGTCCTTGTGCCAGGGTGTCGTGCAGTTCGCGCGCCATGCGCTGGCGTTCAGCATTCAGGGTCAACACCTCAATCTGCCGCGCAGATTCGATCAACTGCCGGTTGGCTTCCTGCAGTTCCTCCGCCAGTTCCTGGCTGCGTATGCGCCCCTCTGCCTCACGCGAATACATCATCACATAAAAAATGACAAACGCGGTAAGCGGCAATGCCACCATCAGCCAGCTCCACATCATCTCCCCACCCTGCAGGATCAAAATGTTGCCAGCCGCGAATACCAGCGCGCCAAGCCCCACCAGGGCACGATGCGACCATTTGTGCATCAGTCCAATCGTCTCACCAAACAGGGGCATGTACAACCCAAACACCATCGTATAGATGCCAGCGTACTGAACAATGGCCATGGCAAGCACATTTTGAACCACAGCGTAGATGGCCACCCAGCGTACATCACCCACAGCGGCAATGCTGAACCAGTGCAGGGCAAGATGCAAAACCATCATCAGCGTAAAAGGGATTAGTTTGTGCCACAACAGCAGACTGGGGTTGGTTTCAAACGCAAAGCCGTAAACCACAATCAATGCCAGGGTGAGCAGCCAGTAAAAAGGCAGCACCCTGCGCATGACAGGGTCTTTCAGGCGGGTGCGGAATTCAGTCCAGATCGAAAAAGAGGCGTTGTCTTCGGTTTTCATCAAGGGCTCCAGGTTCATTATACAACCGCGCACGTGGGCGCAAATTGTCCGGGCGGACAGTGTACGAAAGGACAATGATCGAAAGGGTGAAGACTTCACCCGCAGGTACAATGCGCTCCGCTCAGGTGTGCCCTATACTGCAACTGTCATCCATTCTGTTCATTCATCTGGAGGAAGCATGAGCAAGTACGCAATTGAAGTCAAAGACCTGTGCAAACAATTCGGCAGTTTTCAGGCTGTCAACGGACTGAACTTCTCCATTACTGAAGGCGAGATCTTCAGCCTGCTGGGCCCCAACGGAGCGGGCAAATCCACCACCATTTCGATCCTTTCCGGTCTGCTGCAACCCACCAGCGGTGAAGCCTTGATCTTCGGTGAAACCATCAACGGCAATCGCGACGCCATGCGCGCCAGCCTGGGTGTTGTGCCGCAGGATATTGCCCTCTACCCCGACCTGTCTGCCCGTGAAAACCTGGTCTTCTGGGGCCGCATGTACGGGCTGCGCGGAACTGCGCTGGGCAGGCGTGTTGACGAAGTATTGGAGTTGATCAATCTGGCGGACCGCGCCCGCCACCGGGTTGGCACATTCTCAGGCGGCATGAAGCGCCGCGTCAACATCGCTGCTGCCCTGCTGCACAAACCACGCATCATCATCATGGATGAACCCACCGTCGGCATTGATCCCCAGTCGCGCCGCCACATCCTCGACAGTGTGATCGAAATGAACCGCCAGGGCATGACCGTGCTGTACACCACCCATCTGATGGAGGAAGCCCAGGAGCTTTCAGATCACATTGCCATCATGGACCAGGGTCGCGCCATCGCCTTGGGCAGCCACGCCGAGCTGGTGCGCATGGTGGGCGAGAAATCCCGCCTGGAACTGACCCTGACAGGCCACGTGGAAGAGACGTTGACCGAATGGAAGGGCATCGCCGGCGTGGATCAGGTTTCCAATAATGAAGGTTCCGTGACCGCACTGGTGGATGACAGCAACGTGGTGCTGCCGCACCTGTTTGAAAGCGCGCTGCGTTGCGGATCGCGCATCCTCTCGGTGGACATTCAGGACCCCAATCTGGAAACCGTCTTCCTGCACCTGACCGGCAAAGCCCTGCGCGACTGATTGGAGAACAGCATGTACTCACTTTTGCATATCGCATTGAAAGACATCTCACGCTCCATGCGCAGCCTGTTCGGGGTGGGCATGATGATCGGCACACCCCTGCTGTTGACCGGCCTGATCTACCTGGCTTTCTCTGGCTTGATCAACAGCGCGGACGCCCCCACCGACATGGCTCCCGTCAGCGTGATCGTGGTCAATCAGGACGACCCGGTTGATGGCAACGCCCTGGGACAGATGATGGTGGATTTTTTGCACGATGAAGCCATGCCAGACTGGCTGATGCCGTCAGAGATGGACGACGAAGCCGCTGCCAGGGAAGCCGTGCAGAACCAGCAGGCTGGCGTGGCGGTGATCATCCCGCCCGATTTCAGCGCTAACTTGCTCCACGGCGGGCAGGCGGTGCTGACCATCGTGCAGGACCCCACCCTCACCATCGGTCCGGATGTGGTTCGCAACCTGCTCGCGCAGTTTCTGGACGGCGTGTCCAGCGCGCGCATGGCAGTCAATGTGCTGCAGCAGCGCGCAAGCGCGAACGGCGTTGAACTGCAGCCCGAGGATTTCGGCACAGCCGCTGGGCAGTACAGCCAATGGTTCATCGGGTTCCAGCAAGCACTCAACCACGGCGAGAAAGCACCCTTCACGGTGCATGCCCCCGCAGGTGATGAAAGCAACACCACAGCCACGCGCAGCCCCATGGCAGTCATCCTGGGTTTGATCATGGCCGGACAGATGATCTTCTTCTCCTTCTACACCGGCGCCTACATGACCACCTCCCTGCTGCGCGAACAGGAGGAAGGCACGCTGGCGCGGTTGTTCAGCACCCCTGTGCCGCGTACCGCCATCCTGGGCGGCACCTTCGTGGCCGTGTTCGCCACCTGCCTGATCCAGGCGCTGGTGTTGATCGGCCTGTCGCGCCTGTTGTTTGGCATCCAGTGGGGCAACCCCGGCAGCATGGCCATCGCCCTGGTGGGTCAGGTGGCTGTGGCTGGCGGGCTGGGCGTCTTCCTGATCTCGCTGGTCAAAAACAGTCAACAGAGCGGCTCTGTACTGGGCGGCGGGCTGACCGTGCTGGGCATGCTGGGCGGGTTGTTTACCGTGGCGGTTCCCAACATGCCGCAGTCTTTCCAACTGATGGGCAAGTTCACCCCGCAGGGTTGGGCGCTGGAAGCCTGGAAGCGCACTGTATCGGGCGGCACTCCCGAAGAGGTGCTCATCCCGGTATTGATCATGCTGGCGATGGGTGCAGCCTTCTTCATCCTTGGCGCGCGCATCTTCCGCCGCCGGTTCGCATAAGTTCGAAATCATTACGGAGAGTGTTCAATGCGCATCCTTCAACTGGCACTAAAAGACCTGCTGCAAATCTGGCGGGATAAGAAGTCCCTGATATTTCTGCTGGTCATGCCGGCTGCCTTCACCTTCTTCATGGGCTTTGCCTTTCGCTCCGGCGAATCTGCCGAGCAGACGCCCACCTTCCGTCTGGGCTGGCTGGATGGATCCAACGGGCCTGTAAGCCAGCAACTCACCGCAGACCTGGCCTCCCAACCCGCCATCAAGATGGTGGAACTGGCCGAAAGCGCCCCTGCGTATCTGGAAGAACAGGTTCGCGCGGGCAAACTGGACGGCGCCATGGTCATCCCGGCGGGTTTTGACGAAGCAGCCCGTACAGAAACCGCCGTGCAGCTCACCCTGGTGACCGATGAAGCCACCCAGGCCGGGCAGGCGCTGGTGGGCATGGTGCGCCCCGCCGTGGTGCGCAGCCTGAGTTCGGCAGCCATGGCCCGCCTGACGGTGGACTGGCTGATTGCTTCAGGCGAGACCGTGGACACTGAGGCGGAAACCGCCCGTGCGCTGGAAGCCGCGGCAGTGGCATGGCAGGAACCTGCCTATGTTTTTGAAACCGAGATGAGCGGTGGAAGCACGCAGGAGGAAGGCGCCAGCAACCCCTTCACGCACACCTCGCCTGGCATGATCGTGCAGTTCACCCTGTTCGGGCTGGTCAACTCGGCCAACATCCTGGTCTTTGAGCGCCGCTCGCGCACCCTGCAGCGTCTGCTGACCACGTCCTTCAGCCGCTCCGGGGTGATCGCTGGACACATGCTGGCCATGTTCAGCGTGGTGATGGTACAGCAGATCATTCTGGTGCTGTTCGGGCAGTTCGCGCTGGGTGTTGACTATCTGCGCCAGCCGGTGGCCACCCTGATCCTCATCGTTGCCCTGGCGCTGTGGACCACCTGCCTGGGCCTGCTGATCAGCGTGAGCGCAAAAGGCGAGGAGCAGGTGATCCTGTTCTCGCTGCTGGCCATGTTCCTGTTCTCTGCGCTGGGTGGGGCCTGGTTCCCGCTGGAAGGCTCGGGCAGCACCTTCGCCACCATCGGGCATTTCACACCGTCCGCATGGGCAATGGACGGGTTCCACAACATCCTCTCACGCGGCATGGATGTTTCAGGCGCAGTCACCCCTGCGCTGGTTCAGGTGGGGTACGCCGTCGTGTTTTTCGCCGCAGCGGTGTTTGTTTTCAGCCGCAAACAGGAAGCCTGAGAAATCATTTCACCAAAAACAAGCCCGTCTGCCCTCAGACGGGCTTTCGGCTTATAATGCACACATCTCACCAAAACGGAGTGAAAACCATGAGCCTGCCGATTTATCAGGTGGATGCCTTTACCGGAAGCGCTTACGCCGGCAACCCGGCCGGGGTGTGCTTTCTGGAAAAACCCATGCCCGATGTCTGGATGGCCGCACTGGCGCGGGAGATGAACCTGTCTGAAACTGCATTTTTGCTGCCCGAGGACGATGGCTACCGTCTGCGCTGGTTCACACCTGCAGCCGAGGTTGCCCTGTGCGGGCACGCCACGCTCGGCTCAGCCCACACGCTGTGGGAGACGGGCCGGTTGCAGCCCGATCAAACGGCTCACTTTCAGACCCTTTCGGGGTTGCTGACCGCCAGCCGCAACGGCGAATGGATCGAACTCAACTTCCCGGTCAAAGCCGTGGAAGACATCGCACCGCCCGCAGGTCTGCTGGAAGCACTGGGCGTGAGCGCCCCGTGCCGAGTGACCAAAAATGTGTTTGACTATCTGGTGGAAGTGGAAGACGAGCAAATTGTACGTGACTGCTCGCCGGATTTCACCCTGCTCAAGACCCTGCCCGTACGCGGCGTGATCCTCACCGCGCGCTCCAGCACGCCCGATTTTGACTTTATCTCGCGCTTCTTTGCCCCTGCGGTCGGCGTAAATGAAGACCCGGTTACTGGTTCGGCGCACTGCGCGTTGACCCCTTACTGGGCGGCAAAGCTGGGAAAAACCAATCTGCACGCATGGCAGGCTTCTGCGCGCGGCGGCGAGCTGCAACTGCGCCTGGAAGGCGAACGTGTGGTGCTGGGCGGCAGAGCCGTCACCGTGTTCAGCGGCACACTCTCCGCAGCCGCCCTGCAGGTTCCCGCCTGACCCTGCTTATCCCCGGGCAGCCGTGAACGGGAAAGCCCTGCGGCTGCCCGCCCGCCAGTATACCGGAATCCGGTCCAGTGGAGCCTGGGCTTCGACCCAGCCGCTGCCCGGCAACGTTTCACCACTCCAGGCATCCTGCCAGTCAGCACCGGCAGGCAGGTACACCCTGCGCATACACTGACCGTGCTCCAGCACCGGTGCCACCAGCAAATCCGGCCCAAGCAGGAACTGATCTTCCACCTGCCAGCAGGCTGGATCGTGGGGGAATTCCATGAACAGCGCGCGCAGCGGCGGCAGACCGGTTTGCGAAGCGACTTCCATCAATTCCATCAAATAGGGTTTTAACTGCTCGCGCAGGAACAGCAACCCGGTCAGGATCGGGTAGGCTTCCTCACCGAAAGACCACACCTCGTTGGGTCCACCGGTGTACATTTCCCCTGCCGGCAGGCGTGCGCCGTGCAGCCGGAACAGCGGGCAGAACACCCCGTACTGGAACCAGCGCACCACCAGTTCGCGGAACGCCGGGTCAGCCGGGTCGCCGTTGAGGAACCCGCCGATGTCAGTGGTCCACCACGGGATGCCGCTCATACCGACATTCAGACCAGCCGGCACCTGCCGGCGCAGGTCGTCAAAGGTCGAATTAATGTCACCTGACCATACGGCTGTGCCGTAACGCTGACTGCCAGCCCATGCCGAGCGGGAGAGCAGCAACACTTCATTGTCACCTTCGGCCTGCATGCCTTCCCAGAATGCCTGCTGGTGCATCAGGGGGTAGATGTTGCCCACCTCCAGCCCGGTTCCCTGATGAAACAACAGGTGATCGAGATCGTGCGGCAGCAATTCCGGTTCATCAGCATCCAGCCACCACAGTTTGATCCCCATGCGGTAGTAATGATCGCGCACCTGCTGCCAGACAAACCGGCGTGCTTCTGGCAGGGTGGCGTCGTAAAGATAGGCGTAAACATTTCCGGGTGGGAAGCGATCCACAAACTCGTGGATCAGCGGGAAGCCGCGCCGGCTCCGCACCAGCATACCGGAATCGTTCATGACTTCAAAGTTGCGGCTCTCGCGGTTGACCTGCGGCCAGATCGATACCAGCAGGCGCACACCCATCTCACTGAGTTCCCGCACCATGCCAGGTGCATCGGGGTAATCGCCCTGGTCAAACTCGAAATTCCCCAGCATGGACCAGTGGAAGAAATCGGCCACCATCACGGCCAGGGGCAGCCCGCGCCGTTTGTATTCACGCGCCACATCCAGTATCTCCTGCTGGTTGGTGTAACGCATCTTGGATTGCCAGAAGCCCAGCGCCCATTCGGGCATGGCTGGCGCGTGCCCGGTGAGATCGGCATAGCGTGAGAGCAACTCCGGCATGGTATCCGCGGCGATGACCACATAATCCATCAGCCGCGTCTCCTCGCTTGTCCAGCGCGTGCCGTTATGCCCCAGCTCGGCGCGCCCCACCGATGGGTTGTTCCACAGAAAACCATACAGGCTGCCCGGCTGCCCCGGGATGATTGAAACCAGGAAAGGGATGGAAACGCGCGTGTTCATCTGGAACAGGTCCACCACTGCACCTTTTTGATCCAACAGACCGTGCTGCTGCTGTCCCAGACCGTACATTTTTTCGCCGGGGCGCGGTTTGAATCGCACCTCCAGGGAGTATAGATCGCCCGATTTTGCCCGCCACCAGCGCGAAGGCGGGAAGCGGAAGGTGGCATCCTCCTCATCCAGCAACACCTGTCCGGCGCGGATGAAAATGACATGTCCTGCGTCACTGATCTCCGCGCGCAATTCACCGTTGGTGATGGCCGCCCCGCTTGTAGTGCGTTCAACATGCGGCATGGCAGCGGGCAACACATCCAGCAGCGCGCCGGGGCGTTGCGGTAATTCCACCGCCTGGGCTGAGCGCACGCGCAAACCGGACGGCCCGCAGGCTTCAATGATCAGCAGCTCGTGACCACGGCGGTAGGTGATGCTGGTTTCAGTGAGGTTAATATTGGCGGTCATGGGCGTCTCCCCGTAAAAATCCATAATAAATTACCCACCCCGCGGATGGGTAATTGGAACTTTGATCCATTCCGGCCTTCTTCCAGCGTTGCCATGGCTCAAGCGTCAGGGTGGCGCCCGCTTCGAAGGAGCCGTGTGTCAGGCAGAGGATCAGGGTGGATCATTTCATGCTCACACCCTGACCGATGCTGGCATCAGGAACCGGTGGGCTGCAGAACGGCTTTCTTGCGCCAGTCGGAAATGGCAAACGGGAGGTAAAACAGCAGCACAAAAACCACGCCCAGCAGTTCGATGAAAATCAGGTAGATGGGCCACGGGGGCAGCACATCCATCAGGCTGGCGGTCTCCGGTTTGTGGGCAATAAACAGGTAATTGCTGCCGATTAACAGATTGAGTACAAACACGGCAACCGCATACAGGTTGGCGCCCACCAGCACACGCAGCATGGAACGCGGCACGGGCCGGAAACCTTCCACAATTGTCATGTACATGGCAGCCGTCACAATCGCGCCGTGCGATACCATCACCTGGATGGCGCGGAAATGCGGAAAGCCGTACATGCCGGCATCGGGGGTGAGCAGCGCCTGCAGCGCACCGGCAATTCCCAGTAGATAGGCAAACTCATAAATGCGGTAATTCTTTTTGATCAGCATGAAGGCGCTCAACCATACCAGCACACTGCACAGATGCAGGGGCAGCGTATTCTGCACGCTCCACTCGCCGATATACATATTCCAGCCGTGCCAGGCCAGTTCGTCAATCACCAGCAAAGCAGCCAGCCCGTAGCGAAAATTGCGGCGGGCGGTCTCACTGCTGTGCCGTTTGAAATACACCAGCCACACGTTGACCAGCACAATAATCGCCAGAGCAATCAAATGATAAGTCCCGAACAGTTGAAACGGCGCGCCGTTCCATTCTTTGCCAAAGAATTGTTCCATTGTTAATCTCCAGGCAGGGGGATGAATAGATTGTACATGATCCTTGAGAATTGGTTATTGATAAAAACACTCCGGACCCTGAAAAGATCCGGAGTGAAACAAACAAATGGCGACTTTATTCCATATCGCGGCTGGCAATGATATCAATGCCCGTCCCGAGCGCATCCTCAAGCACCACCTGCCCCATGCGCACCGGAGCCTGAACCTCAAGCTGGCGCAGTTCGTTCACCAGTTCGGGGATGCGCGGCTTGGGGAAGGGCGCGCCGGTGTACACCGGCAGCAGTGGATGTGTTGCGCCGGTGATGCGCACCGTGGTGGCGATCATGCGGCGCGGGTCGGTCAGTTCGCGCTGGGCGTACTGTTCGCCGCGCTTGCAGCCCGCCTGCACCTTGACGATGGTGTCCCCATCGCGGGTCACTTCCAGGGTGCAGCCCTTGGGGCAGGTGATGCAGATCACTTTGGTCATCTCGGTCATGCAGCGCCTCCTATCTCTTCACCACGGCAACGGTCAGGTTCTCTGCCGTTTCCACGTCGCTGTAATGGGTGGGCTTGAGCGTCACGGTCACCATCTCCCCCGGGCGGGCGTACGGTTCGGCTTTGCGCGTCACCAGTTTGTTGCCGCAGCGCACTTCCACCCACACCGGCGCTTCGATGGGCTGTTTTACGCGCAACTGCAGGCGCACATCGCCTTCGGTCAGGCTGTCCTTGTACAGCTCGTGCGGAACCACATAACGCACACCCTCGCCAGCCAGCAGCGGAATGTGGCGCTCCTCGCTCTTGCGTACCTGCGATGCAAAACGGGCGGCGCCCTTTCCGGCGGCGAAACCGGCCTCGGTCACCCAGTCCACCAGGTCATAGACGTGCACAACATTACCTGCCGCAAAGATGCCGGGCACGTTGGTCTGGAAGGTGTCATCCACGTAGGGACCGCCCGTTAACGGGTCAATGCGCACCCCCGCCTGGCGCGAGAGTTCATTCTCAGGGATCAGACCCACCGAGAGCAGCAGGGTATCACACGGAATGACTTCCTCAGTTCCGGGGATGGGGTTCCACTTCTCGTCCACCTGTACGGCTTCGATGGCTTCAACACGGTTGACGCCGTGGATGTGCTTGACGGTATGCTGCAACTGCAGGGGAATGTCAAAATCCATCAGGCACTGTACATAATTGCGCGTCAGGCCGGTGAGGTAGGGCATCACTTCAAGCACGCGTTCCACATGCGCACCTTCCAGCGTCAGGCGGCGCGCCATGATCATGCCAATATCGCCGGAACCGAGGATGACGAAATTCTTGCCGGGCATGTAGCCTTCAACGTTTACCCAGCGCTGCGCGGTACCGGCGGTGTACACCCCAGCCGGGCGCAAACCGGGCAGGCGCACCTGGGCGCGGGTGCGTTCGCGGCAGCCCATGGCAAGCACAATCGAACGCGCCTGAATTTCAAAGAAACCCGATGTCTTCCCACTGGCATAAATGCGCCGCTGGGGGGTGATATCCAGCACCATGGTATCCAGAATGGTCTCCACGCCAACGCCGAGCGCGTCGTTAATGAAACGCTGGGCGTAACTGGGTCCCGGCAGGTCCTCCTTGAAGGTCTCCAGCCCGAAACCATTGTGGATGCATTGCAGCAGGATGCCACCCAGTTCAACGTCGCGCTCGATGATCAATACATCATCCGCGCCGTTCTGACGGGCTGCAATCGCGGCAGCCAGCCCACCGGGGCCGCTGCCGATGATCACGACGTCGTATTTTTCCTTACGCGGCTTCATTGGCGGCCTCCTTGGTGCTGCGGGTAAGGAACTCAGAACCGGCTCCCCGTTTGGTGATCTCAAAAGGCGACACCCCCAGCTCGTCCGCCAGAATTTGCACCACGCGCGGCATGTCAAACGAGCCCAGGCAGCGCCCCGTACCCAGCCAGGTGCGGCGCTTGATGGCGTCGTAGGTCAGGGCAGGGATGGGCGCGTGGATCTCAGCCACGATCTCGCCCTCGGTCACCATCTCGCAGCGGCAGATGACGCGCCCGTAACGCGGGTCCTCCTCCACCAGGCGGGCCTGTTCGGCGTGATCCAGATGCCGGAAACGCGGACGCGGGGGACGGATGGGTTGCCACCCGGGTTTCTCCTGCAGCTTTTCTCCCTCGTCCTTGAGCAGTTCCACCACGCGCAGAGCAATCGCAGGTGCGGCGGTCAGCCCCGGCGATTCGATCCCGCCCAGGTTGATCAGCCCGCGCACACCGTCGGCCACTTCAATGATGAAGTCATTGTGGTAATCCACACCGGGGGTACTGGCGTTGCCATTGGCGCGCAACCCGGCAAACACGGCAATGGTTGAACGCGGGTTAAGCCCGGGAACCAGTTTGTGCGCTCCGTCCCAGATCTCGGTCAAACCATCCCCGCTCACGGAGCGGTCCTCTTTGTCATGCACATTCATGGCATTGGGGCCAACGATGGTGTTGCCGTGCAGTGTGGCTGTCACCAGAATACCCTTGGAAACGTCTGAAGGCACGGGGAAGAGCACATTGTTGACCACAATTTCAGCGCGATCCAGAATACAGTACTCGCCCCTGCGCGGGGTGATGGCGAAATCAGGCCGGACACCGGCTTTGTGCATCACTTCGTCTGAATACAACCCGGCGGCATTGACCACCCAGCGGCAGGCAAAGTCACCTCGGTTGGTATGCACACCGGTGATGGTGCGCCCGTCCATCAGGAAGTATTCAAAGGCAGTATCCAGCAACACCTCAACACCATTTTGGACAGCATTCTCAGCCGCCGCCACGGTCACGCCAAACACATCGCAAATGCCGCCGGTGGGCGCCCAGATGGCGCCGCTGGTGTTGGGGGTGATGTTGGGCTCGCGCCGCCGCATCTCATCCGCACTGATCAGGTGCATGCCCGGCACGCCGTTTTGGCGACCCTGTTCCAGCAGCCGTTCCAGACGGGCGTGTTCGTGCGGACCAACCGCAACCACGTAATCACCGCGGCGTTCAAAACCAAAGTTAAGCTCGCCCGCCAGTGTATCCCACATGGGGTTGGCGGCCACATTCATCTTTGCCTTTAAAGTCCCCGGGGTGGGGTCGTAACCGGCATGCACAATGGCTGAATTGGCGCTGCTTGCTCCTATGCCAATATCAGCCTCTTTCTCAATTAACAGGATATCCAGTTGGTAGCGGGAGAGGAAACGGGCAGTCATTGCACCCACCACTCCACCGCCAATGATGATCACGTCATAGCGTTTAACCAAGCTGTCCTCCGGTTGTTTTCTATCGGATGGGTTGTTCCCTCTATTATACTCCAGCCGCGATCATCACCTGTTTTCTTGCTGCGCAACTTGATTGCAACAAAACGGCAGCAATGGCTATAATGATACAGAAGCCTATGACGTTTCAAGCCAATCCCTACTTCTACATTCAACTGGTCAATGCGGCGCTTGCTTTTCTGGTGCTGATTTTTACCATTAACCGGCGCAAGGCTCCCGGCGCTGCATACATGCTGGGCATGATGGCTTCCATCACCTACTGGGCGATATGCGCCACGCTGGAAGCCGCAGCGGTTGAACAGGAAGCCAAGATCCTGTTTGCAAAGCTTGAGTACTGGGGGGTGCATTTTTCCGCCCCCTTCTTCCTGCTGTTTGTTTTTAACACCACCCGCAAGATAGCGCCAAACGGGTTTCGTCGGGTGCTGCTGTTCCTGATCCCGGTCATCATCAATCTACTGGCAGCCACCAACGAATGGCATGGATTGATCTGGACCGGTTTCAAGCCCGGACCGGCAGGAACCAACAGCCTGATCTATCTGCATGGCGCCGGGTTCTGGGTGGGCGTGATCTTCAGTTACCTGTGTTATTTTCTGGGGCTGGCGTTGCTTCTGGTTTACATGCGCGCCGCCCCGCAGATCACACGCAAGCAACTACGGGTGATCCTGATCGGTTCATTCATTTCCTGGATGATCACCATTCTGTATGTGATGAACATTAATCCTCTGCCCGGGCTGGATCTGACGATCGCCGGTTTTCTGGTGATGATGATTACACTCAGTCTGGCTTTCACCCGGCAAAAATTTCTAAAATTATTGCCCATTGCGCGTGAATTGCTGATCGACGTAATGCAGGAAGGCGTGCTGGTGCTGGACACCCACAATGTTCTGCTCGATGCAAACACAAACGCCGTGCGCATGCTAAACCTGAACAACCCGATTGGCAAACCCATTCAACAGGTCTATCAACCCCTATCGGTGATGATCAGCGAAGCAAAACATGTCCCCGGGATGGATCAAAACCTGTTGCCGATTAATGGGCGTATATTGAATGTGACCCTGACCGCCATTCATCCAGGGGAAGATCAGGAACCGCCTTTCGGCTATCTGGTGTTGCTGCGCGACATCACCGAGCAAAAAAATGCCGAAACCCGGCTTCAGCAAATCAACAAGGACCTGAAAGTTCAGTTGGAAGAGAACAAACGCCTGCAGGATCGCCTGCAGGAACAGGCAATCCGTGATGAACTGACCGGTCTGTACAATCGGCGCTATCTGGAAATGCGGTTGGAGAAAGATCTCGCCACCATGGTGCCACTGGCGGTGATCATGCTGGATCTGGATCATTTCAAAGAGATCAACGACCGCCACGGGCACAAAGCAGGCGATCTGGTACTGCAGTCCATCGGCAATATTCTGACGCACAGCGTACGCAGTGATGACATTGCCTGCCGTTACGGCGGCGAGGAATTTGTAATCGTGCTGTTCAATCTCAACCCGGCCATTGCCAAACAACGGGCGGTATCCATCCATCAAGCCATTGGCAATATGCGTGTGGATTATCAGGGCGAAATATTGCAGGTGACCGCATCAGTGGGGGTGGCGCTGTGCCCGGAACACGGCAACAGCAGCGAAAGCCTGCTGGCAGCCGCAGATGCAGCCATGTACCAGGCAAAAGCCAGTGGACGCAACTGCGTGTCAGTGCTGCCTGCGCGTCTCCCCGAGGACGGCTGATTTTAGTTAATCAGCAAACCAATCATCAGCCAGACGCCGAACCCGGCAATAAACGCCCCCGAAATGCGGTTGATCCATGTCATATGCACGGGTTGCAACCGGTTGCGAAAAATGCCAACCCCCAGCGCCAGAAACAACCACCACGCAGCGGAACCACTGAAAACGCCGCCGATCAAGAGCGCCGCCCGCCCCGCCCCACCTGAGCTGCTTAACCCCAGACCGGCAAAAATAGCGACAAAGGACAGGATGGTCATGGGGTTGGTGAGGGTCAGCCCCAGGGTTGAAAGAAAGTTCATCCACAATCCGCCGCCTTTTGCATTTGCCGGTTCCATGGAGGCGCGGGTGAGCAGCGTATGCACCCCCAGATAAACCAGAAAAACCCCACCAATGACGCGCAGCCAGATCTGCTGTTTGACCAGCACATCCGTGATCAGGCTCAGGCCAAACGCAGCCAGGGTTCCGTAAAAGGCATCGGCTGTGGCTGCCCCCAGGCCTGAAACCACCCCCGCCAGCCTGCCCTCAGCCAGGGTGCGCCGGATGCACAACACGCCAATGGGGCCCACCGGCGCGGCAATGGAAAAGCCAAGCGCCAGTCCACTGAGAAAAATGGAAAATCCGTCCATATTAAAATAAATGACACGCCGCTGGGTCGTGTCATTTTCCTTTCAAAAATGGCTTTGATTAATCGTCGACGGTGAAACCGATCTTGATCGTCACCTGCCAGTACCCCACCTTTGCGCCTTCGACCATGCCACGGATCTCGGTGACCTCAAACCAGCGCATTTCGCGAATGGTTTCCCCTGCTTTTTTGATCGCACTCTGAATGGCGTCATCAACGCCGATCGTCGAGCTTCCGGTGAGCTCAATCTTCTTGTATACGTGGTTCATTCTCTCCCTCATTTTCCCTGCTTTGGTTGGTCCCCCCAACCGGACGGTGTTCTGATGATAAGATGATTGTAGCGCAAAACTGGATAAACGTTACACTCTTTCTTACAATTATTTCTCATTTATGAGATTTGGATGGTTTTTCTTTGCACCTGCAGCACTTCACAACCGATGCTGCAACTCTCCCCGCCACCCAAGTATTGTGAATTTTCTGTGGAATCCTTGCTGCCAGCGCATCAGGAATGACTGGCGGATATTTACAGTTGCACCCGCCCATCTGCGCCAGTGTGATGGTCAAAGTTGCCGTGGTTGTCCGGTTCAAACGCCACCACGTTCACCACTGCATCCAGGTTGAGCGGCCCGTAAATGTGCGGAAAATTCTCCTGCCCGCCGCTGGTATTCTCATGGCGAATCTCAGCCGCCACCCTGTCTGGCTGGATGCACAATATCAACAGATCCTCAACACCATGATAGTAGCGGTTGGCCGACCGCACCACCTGCAGATCGGTTGAGCAATGAATAAATCCCTCGCTCTCCAGGCTTTCAGCGGTGTAGCGACCCTCTTCCAACGCACGCTGCCAGTTGGCCCGCGGCGTGAGATGATAGATGGTTTCCATGGATTGCCGTCCTATGATTTTCTTGAACGCAGCAGGAACACCAGCCCCAGCACAATCAACAATGCCGGACCAACCGCGCGCAGCACAGGCCCGCCAAACAGCGCGGCAAAAATGCTGAACACCGCCACACTGCCCAGCCCCAGCCAGACGCCCACCCACGTGGTCCCTTTACCCCAACCGCCGTACTGCGCTGCCAGCGCCAGTCCCAGCCCAACCCCACCCGGGATCAGCGTCCAGGCATACGCCCAGGATACCCAATCTCCCGTCTGCGTATTGTAGGTAAAGATCAGTCCGAGCACGGTGAAGATTGCGCCGGGGATCATCAACCCTGAGAGTCCCCTGCGCGCATCCGTCCAGATGAAGGGCGGCAAAAAGAACATGGCCGCAATGATGAAGAACAAAATCGGCCAGGTGGCCTGCACGCCGGGCAAAAGATTGATCGCCAGGAACAAAACGCCAATGCCGATCAACCCGCCTGCAAGTATGACACTGCCTTTGTTGGTGATATTCATGTTTCCCTCCCGTTCCCAACAACCTGATTTCCTGATGATGCCTTATGCCTGTACAGCACCCTCAATGATTGAAAACTGCCGTTTTGCGCTGTCAATGCGTGCCATGCATCCGATGGGCAGCGGGAATTGCGGCACTGTGTGACCAAAATCCATGTCGGTGATGATTGGAAAATTCCACCTGCGGGTGCGTTCCAGGATCACCTGGCGCAGTTGTTCTTTCTCCTCATGAGTATAGCTCATCGGGCGTCCCACCAGCAAACCATTGATGCGGTCAAAAACGCCCATGTTCTCATAGTCCATCAACAGACCATCCAGGGTTTCAGGGGTGGGTTTCTCCTCAGAGGTTTCAAAGAAGAAGATTGCGCCTTGAAAATCAGGGAACCAGCGTGTGCCGCGCAAATGCTGTAACGATTCAATACACCCACCCACCAGTCGTCCTTCAGCCGCACCCGGTTTCAGCCAGGTCCAACCAGCCGAAGGCAACATTTGCCGCGGACGGGTGCGGTCGAGCTGCCGGCTCCAGTCCATGAACTCCTCGGTCCATTCTCCGGCGGGTTCAATCACCCCGGCAGGCGCAGGATCGCACAAAATTTTGGTCATCCAGTGCTGTGTGTACGGCAGCATGGATGGGTACTCGGCAAAATCAGTAATGAAGGCTGGGCCGTTAAAGGTAACCAGGCCGGTTGCCGTTGCAATGGCAACGTTGAGCACGGTGATATCGGAATAGCCCATGAAGATCTTGGGGTTGCGCCGGATCAGGTCAAATTCCAGCAGCGGCAGCAACTGGCAGGAATGATCCCCTCCGATGGCAGCCACAATGGCGCGAACATCAGGGTCAGCAAACAGCTCGTGCAGGTCATCAGCGCGTTGTTGCGGAGTTCCGGATACATGACCCTGCACGCCCAATGCATGGCGGGCAATGCGCACATTGAAGCCCAAGCGCTCTGCCATGTCAATGCCCTGTTGCAGACGGTGCGGAAACTGACCCGCTGCGCCATAGGAAGGGCTGGCAATGCCAATACAATCCCCTGGTTTTAACGGCTGTGATTTGATCATCTTTCCTCCTGCTCGTAAGCGCGTTGCACAATACCCACCATTTGTTCCTGTTCCCCCGGAATGTTATCATCCAGGCGCGCCGCGGCGATTACCGGAAACCACGCCAGCAACTGGCGGCGGTTTTCAGCCCGGTTTCCCTGGGCGTTTTTCAGGTAAGCCGACAGATACAATCTTCCACCCAGCCAGCCGAGAAAAGTCATGGCATAATCCAGCAGCCCAAACGAGTACGGCGCGCGGGTCTGAAAGGTGAGCAAGGTGCGCGCGGCGTCCGCCAGTGGGTTGCCGCAACTGGCATCCATCCAATCAATTACCATGAAACCCTGTTCGGTGACCAGCACATTGTCAGGGTGGTAATCTCCGTGGCAAACGCGGTCGCCTTGCGGCAGTTCTGCCAGGCGGCGAAGCGCCCAGTCGCGCAAATGATCCGGCAGGCCGGGTGCATTTTCAATCCGCCGGCGTAATCGGGGGTGCATGGGCGGCAATCCCTGCCCGGGGCGGGCATGAAATTGAGCCTGCACGGCGGCAAAGTGCGGGATCAGGGACTGCATGGCAAAGGGCGATTTTAGAAAGTGCTTCAACATGCTGTACCCTTCCACGCGATCCAGGATCATGCCTTCGCGCCCGTTCACCTGCAGCCGTCCATAAAAACGGGGGGCGGGCAATCCCAGGTCAGAAACCAGTTGGGCGGCATGCGCCTCGTGATCAATCGCATCCGCTGACATAAAAGGGAAAAACAACTTCAACACGCGCCCTTCCTGCCACGCATGGATTTCGGCGGTTCTACCAAACGCCAGTGGTTGGTCAAATTCGTTCTGCATTGCCCGGCTCCAATGAAAAGGTAAAACTAGTATATCCCAAACCCGCCAATTGGTTTGCATTTTGCAAGCTGGCAACCATTGACGGAAATCAAGAGGGCTACTATAATAATGCTCTGTAGGATGCTTTGAAGTTCGTTGGATGAAGGGAACGGCTCGAAGGGCAGACCTTTGAGCCGTGTTTTATTGCCGCTCCGATGGAACGCAGCACGCCTAAATGATTATTTTTTTTATGCCACAAGGAGGCACAAAACAATGTCAGATCGGATCATCGGAACGGTGAAATGGTTCAACGCCACCAAAGGTTACGGCTTCATCGCCCGCGAAGGCGGCGCTGATGTGTTCGTTCACTTCTCAGCCATCGAAGCTGAAGGCTACCGCTCACTCGAAGAAGGCCAGAAGGTGGAATTCACCGTCGAGAACGGCCCCAAGGGTCAGCAGGCTGCCCGCGTTACTGTTCTGTAATAACTGAACCGCAAACAAAAAATGCCCGTCCGAATGGACGGGCATTTTCTCTTTAACTTACGGGTCAAAACTCGGCGCGCTGCAGGTTGCGACCTTCAACGCGCGACTGCTCGGCGGCAAACGCCAGCAAATGGCTCTCCAGCGCTTCGCGCGCGGTGGTGCGGGCCGCCTGGGCATCTCCATTCAGTGAGCGCACGAATGCCTGCATCAGGAAGTAATCCCCTCCACCGTGGCCCGCGTTTTCACTGGGGCTGGTGTTGTAGCGTGTATGCCGATCAGGGTGATGCTCCGCCACCTCAATCCACGAACCACCCGCACCAAACTCAGCCAGCAAACGCCCGCGCGTGCCTTCGATGCGCGTGGTACGGTATTCCACATGCGAATGGCCATGCATGCCCAGTGTCACTGTGAGGTTGTTCTCCAACCGCATGCTCACCACCTGGTGATCCACCACATCATTATCGCAGTGATACACACAACGCCCGTATGGGCCGGTGCGTAATGCCTCAAGCAGGTTCTCATTGGTTGGGTTGGCCTGCACCACCGTTCGCGGCCAACCGGAGTATTCGCTCACCTGGCGCAGATAAGGCGCCACGCTGGCAGCCGCCCGGAACAACCCTGGTTGTTTCAAATAGGTCTCCACTGCCAGGCGGTTGAACCCTTCGGCCGTTTCGGCATACGTCTGCCAGAAGGGCAGCATGTCAACATACAGGCGCGGGGCAAAGTAAGGGCAGGCGTCAGCCACGGGGCAACCATCCGTGCAGCGCAGGGGTGCACCCGGTGGGGCATTTTCAGCACGATAGTGCATCAAGGATCCGTAACTGTTCAGGTTGGTCACCGGGCTGCCCAGCAGCCAGTAGAGAATATCCAGATCGTGGCAGCACTTGGCCAGGATCATTGGGCTGGATTGCTCGCGGTTGCGCCAGTTGCCGCGCACGTAACTGTGCGCCATGTGCCAGTAACCCACGTTCTCGCGGTGCACCACATCCACCACATCGCCCAGCACGCCCGACTGGATGATCTCGCGCATTTTGACAAAATGGTTGGTGTAGCGCAGCACATGGCAAATATTCAAGCGGCGGCCGGTGGTTTCAGCCGCCTGCACCAGTTGCAGGCACTCTTCACGGGTGGTCGCCATGGGTTTTTCCAGCAGCACATCATATCCGGCTGCCATGGCAGCCAGCGCCGGGGCAGTGTGCTGCCAGTCCTGGGTGGCGATTATCGCCGCCTGCCCGTACTGCGGATGGGCAAGCAACGGCTCCCAGCTCTCATATTGATCTTCGGCAGGAATGGAATGCGTAGCAGCGAAACGCGCGCGGCGGTCAGGGTCCGGCTCGGCAACAGCCACAAAACAGATCTGCTCAGGGTGGCGCAAGGCGTACGGAGCGTAGGCTTCAGCGCCGCGGTTGCCGGCGCCAATCAAAACGGCTTGAATGGGTTTCATGGGCGGCTTCTTATGTGGTTGGGTTGATGAATGGTCAATTCATCACGATCATATCACAACCCTCAAATACTATTCCACCGCAGTCTTTACCGGACCCAGCACCAGTTCCGGCGTGCCGTGCCAGTCTGCACAGGCTTGCAATACCGGCAGCAGGTCTGCCTGAAATTGCTCATCAAACTCAACACCCGCTTCAAGATACAGCGAGCGCACCTCAAATTTGCCTTCGGCCCGGTGAGCTTTCAGGTCCACCCGTGCAGACATCCTGCCGCGATGCAACACGGGCAGCACGTAATAACCGTACTTGCGTTTGGCTTGCGGCAGATAAACCTCGATGGTGTAATCAAAATTGTACAGGGCTTTCATGCGTGCACGATCCCAGATAAGCGGGTCAAACGGGCTGAGCAGGCTGGTGGCGCTGGCGATTAGTTCACCACGCAGGGCAGCCTCCAGCAGGAGCAGGTTGTCGGTGTGCACATATCCCGGCTCATTCCAGCCTTCAATCTCCACCGGCAAGATCTCGCCGCTTTTTACCAGGGCGTCCAGCCGCTGCTGATTGTCTATTTTGGGCAGCCGGAAGTAATCCGGGACCCAGCGGGCGGTGGCGACGCCCAGTATTTTCACCGTACGCAAGGTCTGTTCCAGGTACACTTCATCCCGCTCCGGCGCCGCCAGATCACCAGCGCCCGGCAGCACCCGCTCGCGCAGATCATAGATGCGTTGAAAATTTTTGCGCTCACGGATCATCAACTCACCCATGGTGTGCCAGTATTCCAGCGCCTCCTTCTCCACCTTCCAATCCCACCAGGTGCCTTTCTTGCCGTCCTTGCGTTCAAAATCAGCCGAGCGTACCGCCCCGTTGGCGCGTACATGCTCCAACACGGCGTTGATCTCCGCCTGGCGTTCGGCGTACCATTCCTCCCAGCGGCGCACCAACCGGCGATCCAGCATGAAACGCCGGTAAAGCGGGTAATCCTCAATGGGCAGGAAACACGCGGCGTGTGACCAGTATTCAAACAACGCCCCCTCAGCCAGCAACTCATCCAGCCAACGAGGGTCATACTGCCCAAGGCGGCTCCACAATACCATGTAGGGGCTGCGTGCGATCACATTGATGGTGTCGATCTGCAACGCGCCCATGCGTCGGACGGCTGCAAGCACGTCCGCTTTTCCGGCAGCATGTTCAGGCGGGGTCAGCATCCCCAGGGTGTGCAGTTGTATCAGGCGGACGTGATCAGGGGTGATGGTCGGCGGCATGTTTCCTCTCATAATAAAAACAAATGTTCTGATAATTATACACTGCCCATCCCCGGAAACCAATCACTTTTCCAGGTAATAAAAGCAGTTCCATGCAGTTTGCCAATGCCCTCCCTGCCCATCGCTTAAAGTCAAATCTCCCCGAAGCGCAAGCCTCTCCGGGGAGATTATGTCAACAAAACGGGCTAAGGCGTCAACAGCAGCGTATCAATGGCTGCGGCGAGCTGCCCGAGATTGTTTACCTGAAAAACGCGTTTGCACAATGGCGCATATTTAAGCATGTCACTGTCGCCGCTGCCCCACAGGGTCTTGCTTTCCGGCGTCAACCAGATGGTGCTGCGGCTGCGCCTGGCGATTTCGCGGAACACGCGCAAGCCAGGGTCATTGTAGTTATTGCGGCCATCACCCACCACAATAAACGTGGTGTGAGAGTCCACCTTGTCCATGTAGTCGCTGGCGAAATTATCCAGACTAAACCCAAGGTCAGTGTTGTAGTGTCCCGATGGCATTCTCTTCAAAATGCGGTCAATGGCTTCAGCCGGCTGGTGCCCACCCTGGAAATAGCCGGAAATAAATTCCAGATGGTCAATAAAGGCGAACGCATGTGTCTTGCTGATTTGATCCTGAATGGCGTGCAGCAGGCTCAGCATCAACTCAGAAACATGGCGCATGGAGGTGGAGAGGTCGCACAACACCACAATGCGCGGACGCAATACATGGTCGCGGTGGCGAATGTCAAAGGGAACCGTGCCGTACTTCATGTTGGCGCGCAGGGTGGCTTTGAAGTCCATCTGTCCGGTGCGGGCGCGTTTGAGGCGCAACGCCAGCCGCGTCCGCAAGGCAGCCGCCAACCGCCGAACCTCGCGGCGCATGTGCTGCATCTCTTCATCGGTGATCGAGTCAAACGGCTTGTTGTACAGGTTGTCCTGCCGGTCGTGCGGGTCCTGATGGCTGAGATTCTCGGCAATGCGCTGCCCAACGTAACGCCGGATCTGGTCCTGCAGCGCCTGCTGGTTGCCCTGCATCATCTGGCGCAACTCCTCCAGCCGCTCGCCATCCATGCCCATCTGGCGCAGCATCTCCATTAATTCCTCAAGCGCCTCCTGCACAGCCCGGAACTGCATGGCCTGTTCCATGCGGCGCGCCAGCCATTCCTGGTAGCGCATGTCGGTCATCTGGTCCATGTTCATGCGTTGCGCCAGTTGATCCAGCTCTTCCTGTGACAACGGCTGCCCGTTGAGCATTTTCTCCAGCATCTGTCGTAACTGGTCAGTAAACTGGCGCATGGCCTGGGCGATCTTTTCGGCCTCCTCGGGTGTCAGCCCTTCGGATGGGTTTTGCATGGTGGGCGGGCTGGAAGCCGCAAAGAATGCGCGGAACAGCTCATCGAAGCGCGGCTCATCCTCATGGTTTTTCACCAGCGTTGAGCGCAGGCTGATGCGGAAGGTCTCCTTATCCCGTACACCCAGTTGTTCAATGGCGCGAAAAGCATCGGCGGTTTCTGCCAGTGAAACCCGCACGCCGCTGGCCCGCAGCGCAGCCACAAATTCAGTGATGCGTTGATCCATAACGCTAAAACCTTTCCATTCGCGGCTTAATTACGCCGCGAAGGCGAACTGTAGTCCATACCGGCCTGTGAGAGCAGGGTATTGCGCGCACGTTGCAGGTCGCCCTCGTGTTTGAGCAGCACACTCAGTGTGCTTTCCAGCGTGGGACGGTCCAATGCACTGGCATTAAGCACCAGCAATGCCCGCGCCCAGTCCAGTGTCTCGCTGATCGAAGGCGATTTTCGCAGCTCCATGCCGCGCAATTGATGCACCAGCTCCACCGCCTGGCGCGCCAGTCGGGGAGAAAGTTCTGGAACCTTCAAACGCACCACCGCCAGCTCCTGCTCCACCGTGGGATAGTCAATAAAGAGATACAGGCAGCGCCGTTTGAGCGCCTCGCTTAGTTCGCGGGTATTATTGCTGGTCAGCAAAACAATGGGTTTGTGCACGGCGTGCATGGTTCCCAGCTCAGGCACCGAGATCTGAAAGTCACTCAGCACTTCCAGCAGGAAGGCTTCAAACTCGGCGTCTGCGCGGTCGATCTCGTCAATCAGCAGCACCGTTGGTTGTTCCGACAGGATCGCGCGCAGCAAGGGTCGCTGCAACAGGAAACGATGCGAGAAGAAGACATCCTCCTCGCTTGCCAGCCGGTCGGCTGCGCTGCGCAGGTCGTTGGCATTACTCAATGTGTCCTGGATCTTCTCGCGCAACAACTGGGTGTAGAGCAATTGTTTGGCGTATTCCCATTCATAAAGCGCCTTGCTCTCATCCAACCCTTCATAACATTGCAGGCGGATCAGTTCGCGCCCGGTGGCGCCCGCAATGGCTTTGGCAAGCTCGGTCTTGCCCACCCCAGCCGGTCCTTCAGCCAGCACCGGTTTGCCCAGTTGCTGGCTTAAAAACACAATGGTGGCAATTTCATCTGATGAAATATAACTTTGTTCACCCAAACACCGCTTGACTTCAGCGGCGGATTCAAAGAAAAAGTCGGCCATGATTGTTCCCTTTTTATTTACAGGCGGCCATCCGGTGTAAACCCGAAGCCGCCTGTTCCATCCCCGGATTGAAACCCTTCAATCCCAATACTGCATCCATGGTTGGATTCCTGCAGTTGTAAACAGTATAAATATCGTCCCATCGCCTTTGCAGGGGGACTTTCCCTAATATTCCAGTCGGCCTTTCCATATGAGTTGGCCCTGACTGGCCCCTTCTCCAACCATTATAAATTAGGTAAATTATAACCACATTAGTATATAAAAGAAAAGAGCAAGCATAACCTTCACAGCAAAAATGGCACAACCCACCATGGGGTCATGCCATTCATCCGTGGAGCATGATGGTGTTGATTGTAAGATCAATCCAGCGGCGTCACCGTCCACGCAGTGCGTTCCAGCACCACACTGGCAACGCTGCCTGCGCCTTCAAACCACCACCACGGCACCTGCATGAACGGCGCGGTGAACGCCTGTATTGGCTCGGGTGATAGCGTGAGGTTGTAGCCCTTGTTCAGGATGATGCGGTCGTTACCCACCTGCCCGAAA
>DAOUGC010000005.1:0-5756 GCA_034429695.1 Levilinea sp. | reverse complement strand
TTTAACAATACCTGGAAACCTGCCCAGGCCGGCTGATCGGTAGCGGGGTATCATGGCATCCACCAGAGAAATGCGGCTCCGTATCCGGAGTGTCAAGAATATCACCCAGGTGACCAAAGCCCTGGAGACGGGCAGTGCTTCCAAAGTGCGCCGAGCCACGCAGGCCACCGCTGCAACCACACCGTATGCCGAGAAGGCATGGAAGGTGTTGTTGCATCTTGCGCGTCAACCCGGGCATGAGAACCTTCATCCCTTGTTGCGGGATCGGGATGAGGTTAAGAACATCCTGGTCCTGATGATCAGCGGCGATCGCGGCCTGGCCGGCGCTTATAACATGAATGTGCTTCGCGCAACGCTGGAAAGCTTCGGCAGTTTGGAGAAACCGGTTGCCTATATCACGGTGGGGCGCAAAGGACGTGATCTTCTGCTGCGCCGCAGGTTGAAGGTAATCGCCGAATTTTCAAATCTACCATCCCCACCGTCATTTTTGGATGTGTCTCCCATCGGACGGTTGTTGGTTGATGATTTTCTTTCCGGCGAGTTTGACGAAGTGTACATGGCGTACACCCGCTTCGAAAGCATGGCGCATCAATCCACAGTGGTGCGCAAATTGCTGCCTTTCCAGGTTGATCTGGATGGTTCCACGGTGCCGCATCACGAAACCCACGGCGTCTTCACTTATGAACCGGATGCCACCGAGTTGTTGGGCGAAATCATATCGCGTTTCACTGCCATTCAGGTATATCAAGCCATTCTGTCATCGCAGGCCAGTGAACATGCCGCCCGCATGGTTGCCATGCGGAATGCCACGGACAATGCGCTGGAATTGCTTTCGGGATTGCAAATTCAGTACAACAAGGCACGCCAGCAGTTGATCACGAATGAAATGCTGGATATCGTCGGTGGGGCAAACGCCCAGAGATCTGAATAATCAGCCATTTTGGAGAACCTCATGGCCAGACAAATCGAAGGAAAAGTTGTTCAAATTTTGGGTCCGGTATTGGATGTGCAATTCCCAGCAGGGGATCTGCCCTCCTTGTTTGAAGCGGTTGAATTATCCAGTAATGGTGAACGCATGGTTTTGGAAGTGCAGCAGCATTTGGGCCACGACCAGGTACGTTGCCTTGCCATGGCCAGCACCGATGGCCTGCAACGGGGTATGAAAGCAGTCGCCACGGGCAATCCTATTATGGTTCCGGTGGGGCCCTCCACACTGGGGCGTGTATTTAACGTGCTGGGTGAGCCGATTGATGAACGTGGACCTGTACAGGCTGCGGATTTCTACCCCATCCATGCCGAAGCGCCTTCTTTCGAGGATCAAATTACCCGGCCAGAATTAATTGAAACGGGAATCAAGGTGATTGACCTGATCGCGCCATTCACGCGCGGCGGAAAGACCGGTATTTTTGGCGGTGCTGGTACCGGCAAGACCGTGATCATTCAGGAGCTGATCCGTACCTTTGCCACTGTGCATAAAGGGTTCTCGGTCTTTGCCGGTGTTGGTGAGCGTTCACGCGAAGGCAATGACCTGTGGAATGATATGAAAGAATCCGGAGTTATTGACAAAGTGGCCATGGTATTTGGGCAAATGAATGAGCCGCCCGGTGTTCGCCTGCGGGTGGCATTGACCGGCCTGACCATGGCTGAATATTTCCGCGATGAAGGGCGGGATGTGTTGTTGTTCATTGACAACATCTTCCGCTTTGTGATGTCCGGCTCCGAGGTGTCAGCCATTCTGGGACGCATGCCCAGCGCTGTGGGGTATCAACCCACCCTGGCAAGCGAGATGGGTGAAATGCAGGAACGCATTACTTCCACCCGTAATGGGTCCATTACCTCGCTGCAGGCGGTGTACGTTCCGGCTGATGATTATTCAGACCCTGCGCCTGTTGCGACTTTTGCCCACCTGGATGCCACCATTGCGCTGGAACGCTCGATTGTGGAAAAAGGCATTTATCCTGCCGTTGATCCGCTGGCGTCCACATCGCGCATTCTGGATCCTGAAATTGTGGGGCCCGAGCATTACAACACCGCGCGCGAGGTTCAACGGGTGCTGCAGCGTTACAAAGATCTGCAGGATATCATCGCCATTCTTGGAATTGATGAACTGTCGGAAGATGACAAACTAATTGTCTCCCGCGCACGCAAGGTGGAACGCTTCTTCTCCCAACCATTTGCCGTGGCTGAACAATTCACCGGCATCCCGGGTCGGTATGTGTCACTGCGCGATACGATCCGCGGTTTCCGCGAGATTTTGGAAGGCCGTCACGATGCCATCCCTGAGCAGGCTTTCATGATGGTCGGTTCCATAGAAGAGGCGGTTGAAAAAGCCCGCGAACTGGCTTAAGGAGCGGACATGCCGATCCGTTGTGAGATTGTTTCACAAGACCGAATGGTTTATCAGGGTGATGTGGATATTGTGGTGCTGCCCGGCGCCAACGGCGTGATGGGTATTCTACCAAACCATTCTCCTGTATTAACCGTGTTGCAGTACGGTATCATCACTGTTCGCACCAAACACGGTGAGGAGTATTTCACAGTATCGGGGGGTGTCGCCGAAGTACAGCCAGATCAGGTGACTGTGCTTGCCGATTCTGCTGAGAACGTGGCTGAGATCGATGAGCAACGTGCCCAGGCAGCCCGCAACCGGGCGGAAGAGATTCTGGCAAAAGGTGTACCACAGGATACCGATGAATACCTCTCAATCCAGGCGGCTTTGCGGCGTTCCAACATGCGCATTGATGCCGTCAGGCGATATCGTCAGGGAAGGCGCGGATAGTGGGTGAAGTGGCGGGAGACCCTACAGAAAAGAAAACACCGTAGCAGGATTATCGGTTATACTTGTCTGCATCAAGGCAACGCAGAGTACGCGGCTGTGAAGGAATTGGCTTCATGAGTGCGTACTCTGTAATGTGAATCAGACCATATCATCACAAAAAACGACACAGGAAGGACCGAGCAATGCCTGTCTTTTCACGTGAACTTGGAATCGATTTGGGCACCATGAACACGGTGGTCGCAGAAGGAAACCAAATCCTGCTGCAGGAACCCACGGTTGTTGCCATTTTGGTGCAGGAACAAAAAATGGTTGAATGGGGGCAGGCTGCCAGGGATATGTACGGGCGTGTACCGGATAGCATTGAGGTTCTGCGTCCTTTACAGAACGGCGTCATCGCTGAATATGAAATCACCGAAAAATTTTTGGGGGTGTTGATCAAGCGTATTTCGGGACCCATGCTGGTTTTTCGCCCGAGGATAATGATCACTGTGCCTTATGGCGTAACGAGCGTGGAAAGCCGCGCCGTGCACGAAGCCGGCCTGGGCGCCGGAAGCCGTGAGGTCTACCTGATCCAGCAACCACTGGCTGCGGCAATTGGCGTGGATTTACCCATTTCGACCCCAAGCGGCAACATGATCCTGTGCATTGGGGGTGGGACTTCGCAGGCGGCAGTGCTGGCAATGAACGGCATTGTTTCGGCGGAATCCAGCCGGACAGGCGGTTTGAAGATGGACGAAGCCATCATTGGCTATGTGCGCAAGAAGTACGGCGTGATCATTGGGCAACCCACTGCTGAACAGCTAAAACTGCGTATTGGTGCGGCTGTGCCACAGGATCAACAGCAGATGATGGAAGTGCAGGGGCAGGATCAGGTTTCCGGCCTTCCACGTCCGGTCAACCTGACCACGGATGATATTGTTGAAGCCCTGCAGGACCCTTTGACCGAGATTGTCAACACCACCCGCAGGGTGTTGGAAAAGACGCCGCCGGAATTGATTTCCGATATTATTGACCGTGGCGTGGCTCTGTGCGGAGGTGGGTCGTTATTGCGCGGCATTGACAAATATCTTACCCGCGCACTTGGTATTCCGGCTTACCTGGTGGATGATCCCACCACCTGTACAGCCCTTGGAGCCACCCGGGCGCTCGCCATGCGTGAAATTTTACGCCGCAGCCTGATCCCCGCTTGATTCATGGCGAGTTAAAACGGTAGATGTTTGCCACCACCTCACCGGAGAACATCCGTACGGATTGAATTTCACCACAATGAATCTCCAGTGCAGCCTGAGTTGCTGGGTTTAAACCTGCGTTTTCCAGTACTGCCCACCAGACGCAACCTCTATTTGACGATATAAAAATCGAATTCACAGGTTGGTGGGGTATATCGTATACATTTTCCCTGTCCCGCAGATAGTACTCGATCTGCGGGATGGTTTTTATCTGGTGAGTCTCATCCCCCATAAAGTATATGCTGCATTCCGCTGGAGCAGCCTGTAATTCGATTCCCAGTTGATTGAGCGCGGCATTGTGGCTGTCAATATAAATACTTTTGGGGGAATAGTCTTTAAAGTAAAAAAGGGCATCATCCAGCATCAGCACACCGGACAGAATAAGCACAACAATCGTCATCCGGGTGGACCTGGCAGGCATATGCATGAACGAAACCCTTAGAAAGAGATCACGCATGTGAAGAATGCCTTTGGCAATCAGGATGGCCGCTGCCGGTGTGGCTGCCAGGTAACGCTGTGCGGCAGGGGTATTGTCACTCAACGCCCCGATAATAATGAAACCTGCCAGCCATATGAAGAGAAACCCAGCTTGTCTGGAAAAGCGAGGGGAGATGAGACTGGTGACACCGATCATGAAGAAAATGGCGGAAGGGAAACGCATCAATGGGACATCAGGCCAGTACCAGTTCAACAACGGGGTGGAGGTGAATCCCATGGCTGCCGTCCAGAGTTTCTTCAACCAGAACATCATGACATTACCCCCCTCGAGCTGGATCTGGTACTGGTAGACCTCGGGTGAGGGGCGTACCCGCGATAACAGGACCAGAAAGTCTCCGGCATGTGAAACGGTGTACACCAGTAAAGGGGCATATACCGTGAATGCGGCAAGCAGCATCCACAGCAGGTTAAACCATTTTTGTTTCTTATCACTTGGATTTAGCACGATCCAAAGGATTGACCAGCCCACCACCAGGACCACGAGGAATTTGGCGCTTAAGTAGAAATACTGGGAGGCGCCCAGCAGCAAGCCGGTCATTACCCAGGCAGAACGGCGATTGTTCTTGCAGGCAGTCAGGAGTACATTGACAACCAGTGGGAACATTAACGCGTCCACGATGTTATTCAACCCCATGCGGGAGAAATGCAGGTGAACGTGCTGTCCGGCCATGAGCAATGCGGCAATGAAGGCAGTCCAGCGGTCAAACAGTTTTGATGCCAGCATATGGACAACCCCAACCGTCAACCCGCCGAGCAGGGCAGGAAAGAAGCGAATGGCAAGATCGGTTTGACCAAAAATGGAAACAGAGAGCGCCTGAAGAAGCGAAAACGACAAGGGATATTTGTTTGCGGATAGAATGAAGATATTGTTCACCCTGCCCGCCAGTGCATCCATACCAATCAACGCAAAACGGGCTTCGTCTCCGGTGACCTGCACCGGCCACCGGTTGATCTGGTAAAAGCGGATCATGATGCCGATTAAGATCACAAAAAGCACCGGAAACAGGTTTTGAAGCTTGATTCCTGGCTTTCCGGCATGCGCCATCGAAGCCAGGGCGGCCCATACCACAAGGACAATGGACCCCAGCCATGCGCTGACCGCCAGTGCAGGATGCTTCATCATGGGCTGGTCACCGGCGAGCAGGATAGCAAAGAGTGACAGGGATCCTGCCAGGATGAGTGTGAACGTTCTCCCCGGCTTTGATACGATCATAGGGGCAAATCGTGTGTTGGGATCTGAAATTGAGTGA
>DAOUGC010000004.1:0-26059 GCA_034429695.1 Levilinea sp. | reverse complement strand
CCAATCCACCATCCGAAAAGTGTTGGGAGCGACCTGCACCCATCAATGGGGATGAAAAATTGCTTACTCGTCCAGGTTGTAGACCACCAGGTCTGAGAAGCTGACGGTAAGGGCGGTATCACCCGCTGATTTGGCGTACACGCCCAACATGCCGGCGTCAAAAACCGGGTCGGTGGCAGAGAACTGGTAGATATCGTTGAGGAAGAAGCGCATCTCCCTGCCGCGTGTCCACACGCCAATGCGCAGCACCAGCGGCGAGCCGGGCGGCACCTGCCCGGAGGGCTGCCAGTCCTGCACCAGGCTGATCTCGCCATTCTTCACGCGTTCCAGGCGGATGTTGCCGGAGCAGTTGATCGCAAAACGGTAGAAATCCAACGGGCCGGCGGCGCGCAGCAGCAAGCCGTAAGCGTCATTGCCGCGGCACAGGCTGGGGCTGGCTGTAATCTCAACGTAGGCGTTCTCCACCAGACTGGGCTCCGAAAGCAGTGAGAGCAGCGAGGCTTTTGACTGCCGGATGGCGATGGTCAGGCGGCCCGAGTCATAACCGACCGTGCCCAGGTTGTTGCTGACGGTCTGCCAGCCTTCTTCCATGGCAAAATCGTCAAAAAAGACAGGTGTTCCTATACCGGGGCGCTGGTCAGGGGTGGGTTCCACCCGGTTAACCGGTACAGGCGTGCGGGTGGGGGTGGGTGGAAACCACTGGATGGTGACGCTCGGCTCAACCGTCACGCTGGGGGTGAGGGTCCATGCGGCTTCAGTCATGCGGGTCTGGATCTCGGGCGGCACTGGCATGCAGGCAGCCACCGCCGTGATCAGGATCAGGGCAGCCAGCATGAACGTAACCACACGATGGAGGAATCGCTGCTTCATTATTAATATTATAACGGGGTTGAAAGGGCTGGTCATGAATTAATAATAAAAATCTGCCCGGTGTATAATGCGCCGGGCAGATTGATTTGAAACCGGGGTTGGTGAAGACTACACCTTGCGTTCGATGATCTGGTCACGCTCAGGCCCTACGGAAATCATGGCAACCGGCGCACCGGCGATCTCCTCCATGCGCTTGATGTAAGCCTGCGCTTCAGCAGGCAGGTCCCTCCAGCGCCGTGTTTTGCGCAGATCGCGTTCCCAGCCGGGCAATTCTTCGTAAACCGGCTGGTAGGGTTCCAACTCTGCTGGCCCGGTGGGCAGGTCGGTGAACGGGGCGATGGCTTCTGCGGTGGTGTAGGCGGTGCAGATTTTGAGCTTCTCAAAGCCGGACAGCACATCCATTTTTGTGACCACCAGGTCGGTAAAGCCGTTGACCCGGCAGGAATAACGCAGCAGCACGCCGTCCAGCCAGCCAACCCGGCGTGGGCGGCCAGTGGTGGTGCCAAATTCGTCCCACGGGTTGGAGCCGGTGCCGCGCAGGCGCTCAGCCAGGGGACCTTCCAACTCGGTGGGGAAGGGACCTGAGCCAACGCGGGTCTGGAAGGATTTGCTCACGCCTGTGACGCGGCCCACCGGCACGATGCCGATGCCCAGACCCAGCATGGCGGCGGGGGCGATGGGATGCGAGCTGGTGACGAACGGATAGGTTCCGGCGTCAATATCCAGCAGCGTGCCCTGCGCACCTTCTGCCAGCACGCGCTCTTTATTTTTCAGGGCTTCCTCCACCCACAGGGCGGCATCGCCGATGTAATCTTTGAAGGTACGTGCGAAGGTGGTGTATTCCTCCACCACTGAATCAACATCAACAGGTTTGCCCATGTACAGCACGCGGATCATGCGGTTGGTTTCCTGCACATGTTCGCGCAGTTTTTTGGAGAAGGTGAGCGGGTTGAGCATGTCTGCCATGCGCAGACCGCGCCGGGAGGCCTTGTCGGTGTATGCCGGGCCGATGCCGCGTCCGGTTGTGCCGATCTGACCGTCAGCCAGGTAAGCCTCACGGGCGGCGTCCATGGCACGGTGGGCGGGGGTGATCAGGTGGGCTGAATAAGCCAGCCTGAGCCGCGTCGGGGGAACCTCGACGCCGTTCTCGGCCAGCATTTTCATCTCTGCCTGCAGCGTGGCGGGGTTGATTACGCAGCCGGGGCCAATCACCGCGCGGGTGTGGGCGTGGATGATGCCGGATGGGATGATGTGTAACTTAAAGGTACGGTCGCCCACCTGCACGGTGTGACCGGCGTTGTCTCCGCCGTTGTAACGCGCCACCAGGGCGGCCTGCGCTGAGAGCAGATCCACCACGCGGCCCTTGCCTTCGTCTCCCCACTGGGTTCCCACCACGATATCGAGCGGCATAAGCGGCTCCTTCTCCAAAAGATAATTTTCCACCGGAAAAATGCACATCCATTATAACAGTAGACAGAAGTCAGAGGTCAGTAGACAGAAGTCAGAGGTCAGTAGTCAGTAGGTGGAAGGTGGTAGGAGGTAGGCGGCAAGCAAATTATTACCGATTTCCGGCCATTGAACTGTTCTACGCCCACCGTCAACCGACCTCTGTCTACTGACCCGTGTCTACTGACCTCTGTCTACTGACCTCTGTCTACTGACACCTGTCTACTGACCCGTGTCTACTGACCCGTGTCTATTGACCCCTGTCTGCTGACACGCGATCTCTGACTTCTGTTCTCTGATTCCGTTATAATAATCACCAATCTCCATAATTTCATTTCATGGGTTAATGCCTTGGCGAATTTGATTTTGTTGATCAAGATGGTGGTGTGGTTTGGCCTGATCTTCCTCGGCGGGCAGTGGATGGTGCGTGCGGCATTCAAGCTGCGCGACAATGAGGAAGGCGTGGTGGGTTTCGCGGTCGGGCTGGCGATCCAGATCTGGCTGGCGAACCTGCTGGAGCAATTCCTCCCGCCCGACGCAGCGTTTTGGGCTGCGCCGGTGCTGGTGCTGCTGATCGGGCTGGGGATGAACGCCGCCCAGTTACGCAATCCGCGCGAGTTGTTCCGTATTCGCATTGTGATCTGGCACTGGCTGGCGGTTGGCTTGCTGGCTTATGTGTTCACCATCATCGGGTTTGGCCTGGCGATCTTTGACGATTATCAGAACCTGCCCATGGTTTCACAACTGGCCGCCGGCGAGAACCCGCCGCGTTTTGTGCTTGACCCCGACGTCAATTTTGGCTATCACCACTTCCTGCTGCTGTTTGCCGCACAGGTCATGCGCCTGGCTGACATGTTCCCGTGGACCGCGCTGGATGTGTCCCGCGGGCTGGTGTTTGGTGTTTCGGTGGTGCTCACCGGTATCTGGGTCCAGCGCCTGATCCGCAGCGCCATTGCAGGGGTGCTGGGCGGCATGTTTGGCATGTTTTCCTCTGGCACACGCTGGCTGCTGTTGTTGCTGCCTCCGGCATGGGTGGAGCGCATTTCCGGTCAGGTCACGTTGATTGGCTCATCCGCGCAATCGGTGGGCACACTGGCGAACGGGCTGGTCAACCCGTGGAGCATTGAAGGCACCGGGCCGATCCTGTTCCCGTGGGCTTATCTGAACGGCATTGCCTATCCCAGCGTCATGATCCATAACGGCACAGGGCATATTGGCGCGCTGATGACCATGCCCATTTTGCTGACCCACAACCGCTGGCGAGGCTGGCGCGGCTGGCTGGTGACAACCATTTTGCTGGCTTCGACGGCGCTGGTTGGCGAGGTGGGCGTGGTGATCGGCGCGTTGAGCTGGGGCGCTCTGACGGGGATTTACCTGTGGCAGCATCGCAGGGAGCGTAATTTGCTGCGCACCCCCCTGCGCGATTGGCTGCCCGGAAGCCTGTGGGGTTGGTTGCTGGCGCTGGGGGTATCTTATGTGGTGATTATGTTCCAGGGTGGGTTGTTCACCGCCACGTTGACCGGCATGCTGGCGCGCCTGTTTGGTACGCAAGCGGGCGAGGCGTATTTCTCGCTGGATTTTGCCCTGATCTTTCCACCTGCCACGGTTTCCAGCCATCTGGGGGTGCTGTCCATTGGTAATTTCTCACAACTGGTGGCGCTGCTGGCAGAGATGGGGCCCTTCCTGCTGGTCTACCCGTTGATTATTGTGTGGGGCATCAAGGCTTACCGCAATCGGCGCTGGTACGAGGTGTCGCTGGTTCTGGCGGCAGTCATCAGTCTGCTGACCATCTTTGTGCAATACACCGGCAATGCCGGCATCAGTGCTTCGGCGCGGTTGTTCGGCGGCTTTGCCGGTCTCGCCCGAACCTGGTGCTTCGTGTTGTTCTGGATGTGGGCAGAAAAACGCAGCGCGGCAATCAAGGGTGTGCTTTCCTCCCTGGCGCTGGTGGCGGTGATGGGCGGGTTTGTGCTGTTTGGCATTGAATTAATTGCAGCGCAAAAACCGGTGCGTTCAACATTCATCACCGATCTGGATGCGCGCATGATGGATCGTCACTGGAACCAGTTGGAAGAAAATGTGTTGATCTTCGATAATGTGCCATACCGTGCGCCGACCCTGTTTGCCCGCCCCACCGATGCGGGGATCACATGGTACGAGAACAAGCCGGAGTGGGAGGCGCTGCAGGAAAATTTCTCACCGCAGGCGCTGCGCGCTTACGGTTTTGATTACGCTTACATCAGCGATTCATTCATGGATGAACTGACACCGGCACAGCAGGAGACCCTGCAGGACGCCTGTGTGGTGGTGGTGGATGAAGTGACCGCCAAGCGTACGCCCGAGTACCGGCGCCTGTTGGACATCCGCGGCTGCGAGTAGCTCAACGAGCATAAAAACAGGGTTCTGGATTTTCCAGAACCCTGTTTTCTATCTCTTGTCGTCCGGGCGGGCGGAACGCATTTCCTGCCGCACGGTGTTGTACAGGTTCTCGGCTTTCAGGTCGCCCAGGGAGTAGCATGGGGCTTCCAGATGATCCGCCAGGGTTTGCGCCAGGCCCTGATCAAACGCCACGTGTTCCATATTAACCACCACCGAGTGGATGTTCTCTTTTGCCAGCATTTCCGCCATGGTGTGGGCTTCCTGCTGGGGCGTCTGATGTCCCATGGAGACGTTGCCTGCGCCGTCGGTGAGCACCAGCAGCAGGGGCATCACGTCGGGGTGCAGCATCATCTCGCGTTTGAGCACCTCGTACGCCATCTTCAAACCGGCTGAAAGCGGGGTCTTGCCGCCCACGGGAATATCAGCCAGGGCGCGCTGGGCGAGCTGCACCGAGTTGGTGGGGGGCAGCACCAGCGTGGCGCGGTCCTTTTGAAACACAATCAAGCCAACGCGGTCACGGCGCTGGTAGGCGTCGGTGAGCAGTGAAAGGATGGCGCCCTTGGTGGCCGCCATGCGCTCAGCCACGGCCATTGACCAGGATGCGTCCACCAGGAAGATCACCAGGTTGGCAGTGCGTTTGACGCGCACCTTGCGGTGATAATCGTTGGGCGATACGGCAAAAGCCACGCGCTTGCGCTGCTCACCGCGTTCATTTTGAAACGGAGCGGCGGCGCGCAGGGTGGCGTCGAATGCCAGGTCATCCGCCTTGCCCGGAGTGGGGCGGGACTGAATGTAGCGGCCGCGTTTGCGTTCGGTCTTGGTGCGCGAGCGGCGGCCTGCCTGGCGGCGCATGATCTTGTCCAGCGGGGTGTCAAGACGGCGCGGGTCAAAGACCTCGCCGGTCTTAACGCGTTCGCCCTCCCCCCACCAGAAAGCCTCGCGATTGTCGAATAACTGGGGGGGAGAGGGCTCAAAATTTGCCTGCGGAGCGGTATCGCTCTCGGGTTCAGGCGTTTCGATGATTAAGTTTTTTTTTGCGCCTGTGCCTGGGTTTCGGTTTGTTCGCTTTCCTGCGGCTCATTGCGGCTGGCTTTGCCCTGCAGTTGCTCAATGCGCTCCTGCAGTTCTTCCATGCCCATCTCCTCCTGATTGAAGGGACCACGTTTGAGGCGGTGGGGCAGGGCCAGTTCAGCGGCCAGGGCGATGTCGCGCTCGTTGATCGAGTGGCGGCCTTCAAATGCAGCCTGGGCGCGGGCAGCCTTGAGGATCACCAGATCGGCGCGGTGGCCTTCGACGTTGAGCGACGAGGTCAGTGAAGCGATTGCCAGCAGGTCGCGGCTGGTATGGGTGACTTTATCCACCAGTTTGCGGGCGGCTTCGATCTGTTCAGACAGTTGCGCTTCGCTGGGCAGCCACTCGGTGCGGAACGCCTCGGCGGTGCCCTCAAAAGCCAGGTTGCGCTCCATGATGGTCACACGCTCACGGGCTGAGCGGATGCCGTGGATCTCCACCGAGAGTGCAAAGCGGTCCAGCAACTGCGGACGCAGGTCGCCTTCCTCGGGGTTCATGGTGCCGACGAGAATGAAACGCGCCGGATGCGAGAAGGAAATCCCTTCGCGTTCGACGATGTTCATGCCCATGGCGGCGGAATCGAGCAGCACATCCACCACGTGGTCATCCAGCAGGTTGACCTCGTCAATGTAGAGCAGGCCGCGGTTTGCCGCTGCCAGAATGCCGGGTTCAAAGGCGCGTTCGCCCTTTTGAATGGCACGCTCGATGTCCAGCGTACCCACCACGCGGTCCTCGGTGGCGGACACAGGGAGGTTAATGAAAGGAGTGAGGCGGGAGGTCACCGGCAGCACTTCGCCCCTGGCGGAGCGCTCACGACATTCGGTGCACCATGTGTTGGGGGCATCAGGATCGCACCCAAAGCGGCAGTCAGAGACCACCTGCACGGATGGCAGCAGGGCTGCCAGGGCGCGGGCGGCGGTGGATTTTGCCGTGCCGCGCTCGCCGCGGATCAATACACCGCCGATGCGCGGATTGACGGCGTTCAGCACCAGGGCCCGCTTCATGCGTTCCTGTCCGACGATGGCTGTGAATGGATAAATTACATGCATAAAAGAAGTATTTCCTTATCAATGCGGTTCTGTATGTTTGAAGACCCAATGGAAGTTTACCACTATCATTAAAGGGATGCAAAGCCAGGTACATGGTGAATTATGGGTGATTCACGGGTGATGCCAGGGTTAAATGGATGCACATGCTCGGCGCTTGTTTTCTCTGGGTGGTGGGTTAATGTCAATTGGTTGCAAAATTAGTGACAAATTTCACGATTCTTCCCGCCAACTCTGTATAATAATATTAATGAACTCTTAATAATCGGTACAGTGACCAATTTGTGGAGGTGAAACGATGACTCAACCCAAAGGGACCCGTTCGTGGCGTTTGTTGATCATCGCGGGGGTGAGTGTGATTGTGCTGGTGGGGCTGGCCGTGGTGATTGCCACGGTGGTACAGGCCAATGTAACCACCGCTGTGGGAGAACGCCCTGACGCGTTGGCTGGCAGTACAGACGAATGTGTGGCCTGCCACCGGCAGGTATCACCGGGTATTGTGGAGCAATACGGGCACAGCACCATGGCAGCAGCCGAGGTTGCCTGCCAGGCGTGTCATGTGGTGCAGGCTGGTTATCCGGGCGCTGTGGCGCATGAGGGAGTTTATGTGCTCAATCAGCCCACAACAGCCATGTGTGAAACCTGCCATCAGGCTGAAGTGGCGCAGTTCAACCTCAGCCGGCACGGGCTGCCCGCTTACGTGGCTTATGCCGGACAGGAAGGACTTTCTGAAGACCTGCTGGCAACCTATCAAGCCATCCCAGAAGCCGAAATGGGGCCCATTCAGCAGCGTTCAGTGTTGTACGACATTGAAGGTGAGCGTATTACCGAGTTTGCCTGTGAAACCTGCCATGATATTGGCAAGCCAGCCCAGGACGAGGCGGTGGGGCAGTGCCAGAAGTGCCACCTGCGCCATGAGTTCAGCCTGGAACAGGCACGCAAGCCCGAGACATGCAACGCCTGCCACATTGGGCCTGATCATCCCCAGTGGGAGATCTATCAGGAATCGCCGCACGGCATTGCTTACATGACCGGCGGGCACAGGTGGAACTGGGAAGCCGAACCCGGCACGCTGGATGTGACCGATTTTCCGGCTGCCACCTGCGCGGTGTGTCACATGAGCGGTTTTGGCACGGTTTCCACCAGTCACGATGTGGGTGACCGGTTGAGCTGGTATCTGTTTGCGCCGATCAGCGAGCGCAGACCCAATTACCAGGAAAACACGGCGCGCATGCAGGGTGTATGTCTGGAATGTCACAACAGTAATTTCATTGAAGACTTTTACGCCAAAGCCGATGACGCCACCATGCAGGTGAACGACTGGGTTGCTGAATCCAACGAGATCATGCAGCCGTTGAAGGATGGTGGTTTGCTGACCGATGAGCCATTTGATCAGTCAATTGACTTCACATATTACGAGTTGTGGCATCACTGGGGACGCACCGCCAAGTTTGGCGCATGGATGCAGGGTCCCGATTACACCCAGTGGCACGGCGCGTATGAACTGCTGAGCGACCTGGTTGAGCTGCGCGAATACTCGGACGAGATGCTGGGGGCCGGAGAGGGCGGGCAATGAACGCCGAAGCCGTGAGCGACGCTTCCATGACGGAAGCCGTAAACGAGTATCCCCTTGCGGTGGTGTTCCCGTGGGTGCGGCGGTTCAAACTGCCGGTGACCCGTGATCAGGTGATGTTGTTGATGCTTGCCACGAATGAATTGTTTTTGGGGGTGGATACCTACCTGGCGCACCGCATCAGCGGGACGATTGTGCCGCGGGAATGGTGGCCGATCCTGTTTGGGCCGGTGGCGGGGGTTCTGCTGCTGGCGGCAGGCTTGCTGGCAGTCAAACGGCGCATGCTGGCCAATATCATTGCCACGGTGGTGTTTTTGGGCAGCATCTTTGTGGGCGTGCTGGGCAGTTATTTTCACTGGATTCGCGCCATTTTGCCGGATGCCGCCATCGGGCAGCAGGTAAGCCTGCCGCTGCTGGTGTGGGCCCCGCCGCTGCTGGGGCCGATCATGTTTGCGCTGGTGGGTATTCTGGGGATGAGCGCTGCCTGGCAGGAAGATGTGACTGGTTCGGGGCGGCTGGTGCTGCCAAACGGGGGGCGACTGGCGCTGCCTTACAGCAAGATGCAAGCGTATTTCCTGGCGGTGGGAATTGGTACGGTGTTTACGCTGGTCAGCAGCGTGCTGGATCACGCCAGAACTGGATTTGAGAACCCCTGGCTGTGGCTGCCGACAGTGATCGGGGTGGCGGCGACGGTGGTTGCGGTGGCGATCGGGTTTTTGGATGACCATCATCGCGGCGACCTGGGGGTCTATACCGGCGTCATGCTGGTCATGATCCTGGTGGGGGTGATTGGCTTTGTGCTGCACGCGCTGAGCAACCTGGTGGGTGACAACGTGGTGGTGTTTGAGCGTTACATCCGCGGCGCACCCCTCATGGCTCCGTTGCTGTTCGCCAACATGGGCATGATCGGGTTGATCGTGCTGCTGAAACCGGAGAAGTGATCAAGCAGGTGGTAGGAAGCAGGTGGTGGGTGGCGTGAAGCAGATAGTACAAAGCAGGCAGATATGCTGTGAGTCGGGCTGGTTTTTCCAGCCCGATTTTTGTTGCTGATGTCGTTGTAAACCAAACCCCCTTCGGGTGATTGTGAGCCGGTGAGCGCCGTCCATCTGACCTCTGACGTCCGACGTCCGACGTCTGCCAACTCCCTACTTTCCACTTACTTCTGACAACCGTCAACCGACTGCTGACATCTGTCAAGTGCAAGCACACTGACGATGGCTTATAATTCACTATGGAAGCAAATATCACTTGCGGAGAAAACCATGGTGGAAGAACGCAAAATACGGGTGCTGGTTGCCAAGCCGGGTCTGGATGGGCATGATCGCGGCGCGAAGGTTGTGGCGCGCGCGCTGCGCGACGCCGGCATGGAGGTCATCTATACCGGGCTGCGGCAGACCCCCGAGATGATCGCGGAAGCTGCATTGCAGGAAGATGTTGACGCAGTGGGCATGTCGATCCTGTCTGGCGCGCACATGGCGCTGGTTCCGCGCGTGATGGATCTGTTGCGCGCCAATGGCCAGACGGATGTGCACGTCTTTGTGGGCGGCATCATTCCTGAGAGCGACGTTCCCGGGTTGCTGGAGATGGGTGTAAAAGCCGTTTATGGTCCTGGTACACCCACCGGACGCATTGCCGAGGAAATTCGGGCTGCGGTTTTGCAGACCCAGGCATAACCCGCCAGGGCGTGGCATGAGCCTGGCGACGGATGTATTGAATGGAAAGCGGCTCGCACTGGCGCGCCTGCTGACCCAGGTGGAGAACCAATCACCTGCGGGCATGGCGGCGCTGGACGAGCTGTTTCCGCATACCGGGCGCGCGCATCTCATCGGCATCACCGGGTCGCCTGGAGCGGGAAAATCCTCACTGGTCAATCAACTGGCGCGCCTGTACCGCACACAAGGGCAGGGCGGGCCGTATAAAATCGCCATTGTGGCGGTGGACCCCAGCAGTCCGTTTTCGGGCGGGGCGCTGCTGGGTGACCGCGTGCGCATGCGCGACCTGAGCGGCGATCCGGATGTATTCATCCGTTCGATGGCCTCCCGCGGTGCGCTGGGCGGGCTGGCGCGCGCCACGGCAGCCGTGGTGCAGGTGCTGGATGCCGCCGGTTTTGACAAGATCTTGATCGAAACGGTGGGGGCGGGGCAATCGGAGATCGATATTGCCCGGCTGGCGCACACCACCCTGGTGGTGGAGGCCCCCGGCATGGGTGACGACATTCAGGCGATCAAGGCTGGCATTCTGGAGATCGCCGATCTGCTGGTGATCAACAAAGCTGACCGGCCCGGCGTGGAAAATACCGAGCGCGCCCTGCGCAGTATGCTTGAACTTGCCATGCCCATGCGCGGCAGTGAAGAAGCCGAACCGTGGATGCCGCCAGTGCTCAAGACCGTGGCTTCGGCGGGTGAAGGCGTGGAAGAGGTGGAGCGGGGGATCGCCAGTCACCTGCAATGGCTGCATTCCAGCGGCGCGTGGAAACTGCGTGACATGGCAAGGTTGCAAAATGAGCTGGAAATGCTGCTGCGCGAAGCCCTGGTGGCGCGCTGGAAACAGCGTCTGTCCGAAGAGGCGTATGAAGCGGCGCTTGAAGAATTACAGGCCAGGCGAATTTCGCCTTACCGCCTGGTTGAAAGGTTCGCCTGAACAAATCGTAAGGTGAATTCATGCGAAAAAGTTGAAATGGTGGCGGGAATCGCCCCAATTGCGATTACAATTATCAGGCAGCTTTACGGCTGGTTGTTATCATTAAATATGCAAGGTCGTTGTACGCAAGCAATTATTCTGGGCAGAACCCGCAAGGAGCTTGAACAACATGGAACGCACTCTCATTGGCAACCTTAAAAGTGCAATCGGGCAGAAGGTGAAGATCCAGGGCTGGCTGCAGACCCTGCGCGATCAGAAGAAAATGCAATTTCTGATCCTGCGTGACCCCACCGGGCTGGTGCAGGTGGCTTTCTGGAAAGCCAACAGCCCCGAACTGGCTGAGCAGATCTCGGCGCTGGGAACCGAAAGTGCCGTGACCGTGGTGGGTCAGGTGGTGGAGAACGAAGTCGTCAAGTTGGGCGGGATTGAAGTTCAGCTTGAGGAGCTGGTGGTCAATAATGCCGCCCAGGCGCCGCTGCCGCTGGAGATCATCGCTGAGACCCAGCCATCGCTGGATTTCCGCCTGGACTGGCGCTATCTGGACCTGCGCCGCCCGGCTGCGCGCCTGATCTTTGAGGTGCAAACCACGGCTGTGATGGCGATGCGCGAATACTGGGTGCAAAACAATTTCATGGAAATGCAGTCACCCAAGCTGACCGGCAGCCCGTCTGAAGGCGGCGCCGAGTTGTTTGAGCTGCCCTATTTTGACCGCAAAGCCTATCTCACCCAATCGCCGCAGTTCTACAAGCAAATGGCCATGGCTGCCGGTTACGAGCGCGTGTTCGAGATTGGCCCTGCCTTCCGTGCGGACCCATCCTTCACATCCCGCCACATGACCGAGTTCACCTCGGTGGACATGGAGATGTCGTGGATTGACTCACACGACGACGTGATGAAATCGCTTGAGAACATGCTGGCGTACGTTTACACGCGTGTCAAAGAGAAGCACGATGCGCAGATCCAGGAGCATTTCGGCGTGGATCTGGTCATCCCCACCACACCGTTCCCGCGCATCACCATGGCTGAGGCTTTGACCATCCTGAAGGAACGCGATTACAAACTGCCGCCCGACAAGAAGGGCGATATTGACCCGGCTGGTGAGCGCCTGCTGGGGCAGTACGTGAAGGAAAAGTACGGTCACGACTTTGTGTTCCTCACCGACTGGCCCATCACCGTGCGCCCGTTCTATCATATGCGCTACGAGAACGACCCCGCCACCACAAAATCCTTCGACCTGATCGCCAGCGGTCTGGAGATCACCACCGGCGCGCAGCGCGAGCACCGCTACGATGTGCTCATGCGCCAGGCGCAGGAGAAGGGTGTTGGGCTGGAATCGATCCAGTATTATCTGGACTTCTTCCGTTATGGGACCCCGCCGCATGGCGGCTATGGATTGGGCCTGTCGCGCCTGGCAATGGTGATGCTGAACCTGCCCAACATTCGCGAAGCAGTGTATCTGTTCCGCGGCCCCACGCGCTTAAGCCCGTAACAGAAACCACGGGAAAGAAGGCAGTCAATGATTATCGGAAATGGGATGCGATTGCGAGGCATGGAGCGGGAAGACCTGCCCTGCTTTGTGCGCTGGCTGAACGATCATGAAGTTCGGCGCGGCATCTCCATCTATCTGCCCATTTCCTCCATTGATGAACAAACCTGGTTTGAGAACATGCTCAAACGCCCACCTGAGGAACATCCGCTGACGGTGGAAGTTGAGCACCTGGGCGAATGGGAGCCGGTGGGCAACATTGGGCTGTTTGGGTTCGACTGGCGCAGCCGGCAGGCTGAGGTGGGCATCTGCATCGGCGAAAAAAGCCAGTGGAACAAGGGCGTTGGCACACAAGCCATGCAGTTGATCCTGCAACATGCCTTTCTCAATGTGGGTCTAAACCGGGTTCATTTAAGGGTATTTGAAACCAACCCCCGTGCCGTCCGGTCGTACGAAAAATGCGGCTTCGTTCACGAAGGCCGCCAGCGGCAGGCTCATTTTCAGGATGGAAAACTCATTGATGTTTTGTTGATGAGCATCCTGAAGGATGAGTGGATGGCCAGATATGGGATTGATTAGGAGAATGGTATGCCACATTCCATGACCCGTCACGAACGCATGATGTACGGCGATGTCAAGCTGTATGCTGGAACCGCCTGCCCTGATCTGGCGGAACGCATCGCCAAATACCTGGGCAATCAGTTGTGCGAACGCGACGTGGTGACGTTTCCGAATGACAACATTTTTGTAAAGTTGCATTCATCGGTGCGCGGCCAGGATTGCTATGTGATTCAGACCACATCACCGCCGGTGCACCGCAACCTGATGGAGCTGCTGATCCTGTTGCAGACGCTGCGGCTGGATTCGGCTGCGCGCGTCACGGCTGTGGTTCCCTACCTGTGCTATGCCCGTTCTGATAAAAAAGATCAACCGCGTGTGCCCATCACTGCGCGGCTGGTGGCGGACATGATCGAGATCGCCGGTGCTGACCGCTACATCACCATGGACCTTCACGCAGGGCAGATCCAGGGCTTCTTCTCCATCCCCGGGGATGTGCTATCTGCCTTCCACATTCTGATCGAATACATCCAGTCGATTCAGAACAAGATGCACAAACCGGTGGTGGTCACCGCAGACCTGGGTTTTGCCAAGAAGGCGCGCAATTTCGCTTCTTACATGAACACCCCGCTGGCTTTTATAGAAAAGCGCCGCGTGGCAAACGACGCCAAAGCCGAGGCGCTCAGCCTGGTGGGTGATGTGTTTGACCGTGACGTGGTGATCGTGGACGACGAAGTGGACACGGGCGGCTCGATGGTGCAGGCCGTCAACCTGGTGAAGGATTATGGCGCGCGTTCGGTGTACATGGTGTTTGTGCACCCGCTGCTGTCGCTCAACGCCGCCCGCCGGCTTGCCAGCCTGCCCGTGACGCAGTTCATCACCACTGATACGCTGCCCATCCCGCCGGAAAAGGTGCAGGAGTTTGGCGACCGCCTGAAGGTGCTCTCGGTTGCGCCGCTGCTGGGTGAAGTAATCCAGCGCGCCAATGAGGGCCGTTCGGTGGGCGAGATGTTTAACGAGTAAGCCATGCCAGAATTACCTGAAGTTGAGACCATCGCCCGGGCATTGCGCTCGGGCGGTGTTGTTGGAGAGGCTGTGCCGGGTCGGCGCATTCGCTCAGCGTGTTTTCAGTGGGCGCGTACCCTGGCTGAGCCCGGGGTGGATGAGGCGGTGGAGCGGTTGGTGGGTCAGACCATCGAAGCTGTTGGCCGGCGCGGCAAGTTTTTGGTGCTGGATCTTTCAAAAGACAAGTTGCTGATCCATTTGCGCATGAGCGGCGATATCCGTGTGGAACCGGCTTTCCAGCCTGACGGCGTTGAGGTGGAACTGCGCCCGCATGACCGCGCGGTGTTTTGGTTTGATGACGGCGGGCGCATGGTCTTTAACGATGCGCGCAAGTTTGGCCGCATCTGGTTGACGGATGACCCGGGGCGCATCACCGGCGGGCTGGGGCTGGAGCCATTTGATGAGGCGCTCACTGCCGGGCGCTTTCACGCCATGTTGATGGAGCGCAAGCGCCAGCTTAAACCGCTGCTGCTGGATCAGTCGTTTCTGGCGGGGTTGGGTAATATTTACACCGATGAAGCCCTGCATCTGGCAAAGTTGCACCCGTTGCGCCTTTCCAGCAGCCTGAGCGGTGAGCAGTCGGCACGCTTGTTGAACGCCGTCCGGCAGGTGCTGGAATGGGGCATCCAGTCGCACGGTGCGAGCATTGATTGGGTGTACCGGGGCGGCGAGTTTCAGAACCACTTTCGTGCTTATCAGCGCACGGGGTTGCCCTGTGTGGAGTGCGGCGCGCTGTTGGAGCGCATTGTGGTTGGGCAGCGCGGTACACATTTTTGCCCTGTGTGTCAGCCGCACCCGTAATAGGCCTGAAAACGGCTCCCTTGCAATTGCCTTGCTTCTTGCGGGCTGGCTTGAATTTACAGGCGTTCCCTTCTACAATTAACATGTTCCCAATTTGTTCGGAGGTGTCGCCATGCCGTCTTTATCCAATATATTGATGCTGGCTCTGCTGTTTGTAACGGTGGGGTTTATCGCCGGAGCGTTAATCTCAACGCTGTGGGCTGACCGTGACCGCCGCAAACGTGGTCAGGCTGATGCGCCCGTAACGCAGTCGGAGCATACTGACGAGGTGCGCATCTGGCATGATCTGGCCAGCGGAAGGCTGATGGCCGTTGTGGGCGGCAAGGAAGTGAGTGACCCGTCGCGTCTGCCTGCCGACCGGCGGCGCAAGTTGATCGCACTGGGCCGGGAGTGGATCGCATGGCTGGGCGGTGTGACGGACATGCCCACCCCCCCGCCCCTTTTGCAGGTGGAAAAGCTGGCCCCCAACGCAGGGGACGGGGCGGTTGTGCCAACCGGGGTTGTTCCAACCGCGGCGCAGTCGGCAGCGGAGATGGAAACAGCGGGTGCGGTTGCCGTTAATGAGCAGGATGTGCTGGAAAGCCGCCTTGCGAACGCGATCACCCCCGGTGGCATGGGCACTGCAGGACAGCCTGCCTCGGCGGTGTCGCCTTCGCAACGCAGACTGGGAACCCCCACGAACCAACCCGTCGAAAAACCCAAAGCGCCGGCTTCCATTGTGGCCCAGATCGATGAGGTTCTGCAGGAGATGCTGGAAACCTCGTCGTTGCAGACTCGCGCCATTCGCCTGTCTGAAGACCCGCGCAAGGGCGTGATCGTTTGGGTGGGGGTTGAGCATTACGACGGCATTGATGCCGTGAAGGACGACGAAATACGCGAATTTATTCGCAAAGCGGTAAAGGAATGGGAACGAAGGACGGAAGGAAAGTAGATAAAAAAGTTGTCAGAAGTCCGGGGTGGAGGACATTCTGGCAGGCTGAAAGGTGCATGATCAGTGATTTTCGGTGGGGCTGATTGATATCAGCCCCATTGTTGTCAATTGCAGGCGGATGGCTCTTAACCTTATCTTCTGGCGTCTGACCTCCAACCTCTAGGTTTTCCTCTTTGCTGGTAAAATAGAAGCATATACAAGGAGCGTGAATGGCGACGTCAGAGGAACGGTTAAAGATCCTGAGGCTCATTCAGGAAGGCAAGATCAGCGCCGAGGACGGCATCAACCTGTTGGAGGCGCTTGAAGCCGGAGCACGCCGCAATCAGACGGCTGTGCCCCCCGTTCCACCCCCACCACCGCCAATCCGCAATCAGGCCCGTTTTCTGCGGGTGCGTGTGACCGATACAGATACCGGTAAAGTGCGTGTCAATGTGCGTCTGCCGGTCTCGGTGATCACTGCAGGCATGAAAATGGGCGCGCGCTTCTCCACCGAGGTGGAGGGCATGGACATGGAACAACTGATGGAATATGTCAATTCTGGCGAAACCGGCCAGATTGTGGATGTATATGATGATGAAGACGGCGAGCACGTCGAGGTCTTTATCGAATAAGGGAAAATAAAAAAGACTGCCGCGGCAGTCTTTTTTTATCGGAAAGTTTCCACTCAGCCTTCTTCAACGCTTTCGATCTCAGGGAAAAACTGGCGGATGGTTCCCTCCACCCAACCGTGCAGGGTGGTGCTGGACAGGCTGCATTCCTCGCACGCGCCGCCCAGATGCAAACGCACCGTTTTTCCGTCAAAAGAAACCAGTTGTACAGATCCACCATGATAATGATTGATGTATGCGTCCAGTTGCTCAATCAGACCCTGCAACTGTTCCTGGGTGGAGTAATTGAATGAATTTTCGCCCATGGGTCAGCCCTCGTCTTTGCACTTGTTGCCGGAATCCATACCCTGATTTAGCAGATCCAGGATGTGGTGATGGGTGTTGCGCAACCGTTCAGCGATCACGCTTGCCAGCCGTTCCAGAATCACCACTCCGGTATCCGGGTGGGTTTCACACAGGCAACGCAATTTGTCCCCGCTGATGCGGTAAGCCTCGCTCGCCACCGACGCGACCGCGCGGGAAGTGTAAACTTCACGCTGCATCACCGCCGACCAGCCAAACACGCCGCCCGGTTGGATGCGCGCCACGGTGAGTGGCGGACCATCATATGGTTTATAACTCACAACCACTTCGCCTGTCAACAAAATGTACAGATAGTCGGCCGGGCGGTTCTGTTCAAAAACGACCTGCTCGGGCTGGATGATCACCACTTTCAGCAGCGGCATGAGGAGGTCAAGCTGCTGTTGATTGAGGCCCTGAAAGAGCGCGAGGTGGTCCAACGACTGTTTTAACATTGATGGTATCTTAATAAAAATTGGCCGGGGTTTCCAGTGGAAAAGGTCATAAAAATGTGGACAATGGTCATGCGATTAGATGATCATTAAAAACAGGAGCGTGGGTGCGGTGATTGGTGCACCGTCCAAATCCGTGAAATGCGTTTTCAGAGCATTCCCTCCGGGCGAATGCGCGCGCGAGAGAATTTGCTGGATGCCCGGAATCCCCCGCGCATTCGCCCACCTCCCCCATTGAAAAGAACGTCGATGGAGGAGGAGAATGACGTGCCCCACGCCAATATTCATTGGGATTTGTAGGGGACGGGCGGGAGGAAGCGCGTGAATCGACCCTGGCAGGCATAGCCCGTCCCGCCAAAATGACCGTTTTCGGCGCACGCCGTGCGCCGCCACAAAAATCAGTGGGTAGGATGGGTCGCCAGCTTCGCTGGCGCGGCGTTCTTCCAGCCCACCGATTGTTGCAGGAGTCTCGAATCCAAACCCGTGACATCCGATATCAGAGCACCCCCTCCGTGCGAATGCGCGTGCGAGAGAATTTGCTGGATGCCCGTATTTCCCGCGCATTCGCCCACCTCCCCCATCGAAAAGAACGTCGATGGAGGAGGAGAAAGAACTGATCGCCTCCGTCCATTAGGAAGGTAGGATACGTTATGTCAATAGGGAAACTGAGCAAAAGGTAAAAGGGCAGAACTGAGCACAAAAGGGAGAATGTGCCAGGGAGAAGGGAGCAAAGCAGTGGGAGCCCAACCCAACCGCCACGCCCGATATGCTCGATGAAAAAGAACGGATTAGTTAGCCACGCGCTTTTGGTTTGGCGCGTTCCAACAGATTACGCAGGTGGACACTTTCGTCGTAGAGCAAATCGTCCTGCCATAGTTTCCACAGAATGGACAGCAAACGATTGGCCAGACGACGGGTGGCGTCCACCTGAGTGCAACCTCTCTTGCGGGCTTGCTCAAGATAAGACAGCGCCCAGCCGGAACGTTTGGCAGCCATGCCAGCCCAAAGCGTGGCGATGTAGCGAAACCGGCGGTCACAGGCGCGGCGAAAGACATTGACGCCATGTTTACCCGAGCTTTTGCGAACGGGACAGGTGCCAGCGGTGGCCTGAAGGATGGTGGCACTGGGAAAACGTTGTCGGTCATCGCCCAGTTCGGCCAGCAAAGCAGGAGCCAGGAAGTCACCCGTGCCAGGCAGCGAGCGGTAAAGTGCTGCATCAGGATGTTGAGCAAACAATTCTTGCAGGTATTTAAGCGCCTGACGTTTTTGAGAGACAAACATGGCCAACTGCTGTGCCAGTTGCGGCACCTGGGGTTGATAGAGCGCCACGGTCTCTGGCAACGCCTCTGGATGAGGGCTCATCAAGCGGGCATACAACCTGGCCCAGTGCCGGATATGGGGATAGTGTTGGGCACGCAAAAAGGCTTGAAATTCCATCATGGACAGCCTTTGGGCAGCTTGAGGCGCTGGATACTCGCGTAGAAAGGCCAGGGCAATCATGCTGTCCAGCTTGCCGAACAACTCCATGGCCACCGGGTAGTAGCGCAACAAGATGGCCCGCAGATGATTGCTTTGACGCCGGATCATGCGGGACAGATACAACACATACCCCACCTGAACCTGTATCCGACGCGTGATGGGTAGATCCGGCTGCCACATCCGGTAACGCCCACGGTCGGTGCGCAGCATATCCGCCAGCACCCAGGCATCACGCTGGTCATCCTTTGCCTTGGATTGCGCATACCGGTTCTGATTGGCATGTACCTGTCCGGGCGGCAGAATGTAGAGATTGTCATACCCCCGCTCCAGGAAAAAATCGATCAACAAGTTGTGGGACGTTTCCAGCCCGATGCACACCTCCTCTTTCTTCACCCCCATTGCCAGGATGGCCTGCTCCAGTTTCAGCATCCCACTCACACTATGCGGGATGCTCAGGCGCGCCACCTCCTGGCCTGCCGGGTTCATCATACACACCACATGTTTTTGTTCACTCCAGTCAATCCCGAGGTATACTGTCATTGTGACCTCCTTTCGAGCATATCGGGAGGTTGGACTCGGATGCCAGTTACCGTTTCCCTGTTATGGCGCTTTTTGCGCAATACGTTTTTGACGGTCTCAGCTGGCAGACCTGGGGGACTATCCTACGAGGGTACTCTCAGCACTGGGTGGGTCCGGTCCTCTGTCCCAGGTCGGGTCCCGGTCGGGGTAGGCAGATTTGGATTGGGCTCCCTCTCTGTTCTACCCCTTTCCGTTTCCTTTTTCCAGTATATATAACAGGGTGGGTCGGTGCTTATCCGACCCACCGATTTATACATAATCTAAAAAAAGATGGTGGGTCCAAAAGCGGACCCACCCTACACTTGGCTGGCAAACCAACCTGCGAATTGCTTCTCGGTATACGCCTGTTCTTACACCAGCTTGAGGAAGTGGGTCACCACGTTGGGGTCAAAGTGCTTCCCGGACTGTTCACGAATGTAATGGATGGTTTGATCAACGCCCCACGCCTTGCGATAGGGCCTGTCTGACCGCAGTGCGTCCCACACATCCACCACCGAGAAGATGCGCGCCGTCAACGGGATCTGCTGGCCGCGCAGCCCGTGTGGATAGCCCGTGCCGTCCCACTTCTCATGATGGTACATGGGAATATCCATGGCAGGGTGCAGGTAGGGCACGTTCTGGATCAGGTTGCAGGCGAACTCAGGGTGACGGCGCATGATCAACCATTCATCCTCGGTCAGCGGACCGGGTTTGAAGAGGATGTGATCGGGGATGCTCATTTTGCCGATGTCGTGCAGCAGCGCGCCGCGGCGCAAATTCACCAGGTCAACACCCTTGATGCGCATGTTGGTGGCCAGTTGCATGGTCATATCGGTGACGCGCTGGCTGTGTCCCTGCGTTTCCACATCACGCAGCTCCAGTGCGCGCGCCCAGCCTTCGAGGGTGGTGTCATAGGCAATCGAGAGGTCGGTGTGAGAACGCTTGAGTCCCTCGAACATCTCGGCGTTGTCAATGGCAATGGCCGCCTGACCGGCCAGCATCTCCATAAAGTCCATCCATTCGCTTTCCGGCTCAAGCCGTTCGCGGTGCAGAATGCGCAGCACGCCCTTTACCTGGCTTTTTGCCAGCAAAGGCACGGCAATGTAAGCTTGGAAGCCCTCGCCGTCCAACATTTCACCGCGGGTGAGATGGTTGATGCTTTTGCTCAGGTCCTGGATCATCACCGTGCGGCGTTCCATGGCGGCCTTACCGGCTTCGCTCTCGCCCATGCGTAATTGAACAGCCGGATGGCGCAACTGGAAGCCCTGCCCAATGCAGGTTTCCAGCATCATGGTGTGCGGGTTGAGCACCAGCACATCGGCTGCATCCACTCCCAACTCTTTAATCACCTGGCTGATCAGCGTGGTCATGCTGAACTTGAGATCATGGCTGGAGGAAATGGTCATGTCAATGGTGCGCAGTGCTGACAGGCGGGTAAGCTGCAACTGGGCTTGATCGTAAAGCAGCACGCGCTGCAGCGAGTTGCCCGCCATCTCTGCCAGCGTGTGCAGAAAACGGAGCTGGTCCGGTGTGATCGGTGCACTGGAGGGAACCCCCACCACCAGAACGCCCAGCGGCTGTGAACCGGCCATCAACGGGATCAGGCAGCCGCCCAACCCCTCCGGCAGGACATTGCTGGCAGCCGGGTTAAAGCGATGGTGTTTGGTGAAATCATCCACGGGCAGCATCTCCCGGCTGAGAAAAACCTCCCCGAGCAGACCGTCACTGGCAGGGAAGGACCTGCCCGCAAAACCGCTGTAAATGCCGCGCCACACGGTTTGCCGTAAATGATTGCTGGCAGGCTCATACATCCAGATGGAACCCTGCTCCGCCCCGATGGCATTCAGGGTCTCGTCCAACAGTAAATTGAGCAACTCCGATACTGAGTTTGCCATGCGCAACTGACTGGAGATGCGGTTGACGGCCTCAATTTCCTTCAGGCGGTTGGCCAGCTCTTCCTGTTTGCGGTTGCGTTCGACCTGCGACCACATGCCCTCCATTAAAAGGGTCAGTTGCTGAACATCCACCTCGTCGTAATCGTTATGCTTGTTGCCCACCCCTGCCACCAGCACGATTCTGTCACCGCTGAAAACGGGCACGTTCATGTGGCGGCGGATGGGTACATGGCCTTCGGGCAGACCGCGTTTGTGCGGATTGGGAGCGGTATAGTCGTTGGTGATCACCGGGCGGCGCTGGCGGATGGCCTCGCCCCACAGACCGGTCTCGCTTGTCATGTATTCTATCGGTTTGTCAATGATCTGACACTGGCGCATGGCATTTTGTGACCAGGCGTACATGGTGAGCAGGCTTTCATCGTTACTGGTGAATGCCAGGTAGCCGATGTCGCTGCCGGTCAGGCGCACGGCGGCTTCCATGGCAAAGCTGGCGATCTCCTGCAGGCCGGAGCCGGTCATCTGATTAAGCTCAAGTAACGCTTGCATGCGCTCTGAACTGGAATGAAGATCATCGGTGATGTCAAGCGCAATGCCGCCCAGCATGGGCGGGCTGGATTCATCCAGCACCAGCCTGAACTTTTGCGTTTCGTAGTAATGAAAGATGCCGTCTGGATGCGGCAGGGCTTCAACCGTTTTTTGATAGCCGCTTGACATGGCGTTCTCATCATCAGCGGTCATGGCTGCGCCGATCTCATTGGGGAAGACCTCGAGGGTCTTCCTGCCGATCCAGCTTTCTGCCCCAAAATGCTCCTTCATGTATGCGTTGACATACACCACGCGGTTTTCATTGTCTTTGATAAAAACACCCGCGGGGGCGAAATCCATGAACTGGGCAAAGCGCTGTTCGCTTTGCCGCAGGGCTTGCTCAGTGCGCCGGTGTTTGGTGGTATCGTGCAGGGCAAGCAACATGCGGATTGCCCCTGCCGCCTGATAACAGATTACGGTTATTTCATACAGAACAAGCCCACCATCTGGCAGAGTCATGGACCATTCCAACCCGGACTGCGGCGTGGAGCAACCAGCAGGTAGCGACCGCCGCAGGAATTGTCCCAGGTCTTCCCCCTGTGGGTCGCGCAGGCGTGTGATGTCTGGGGGTGTGTCTCCCCCCAGACCCAGGATACGAACCGCAGATGGATTGGCCTCGCGGAGGGTGAAGTTCTCAAGGATGAGCAGCGGTCTGGGGTCTGATAAAAAGATGGAGCGCATGTGAGCATTACTGCTGCTCAACGCATCCCAGGCTGCCTTCTGTTCGCTGACCTCGTTGAGCAACACCCAGCGCAGCAGGTCGCCGTTTACGCCGGGCATGCCGGTGTGAAATCCGGCATACACACGTCCGCCATCAGGGTGTTCAAACTCGATAGGTTGGGAATGACCCGGTGAGGATGGGAAAGCTGGACACCACGGGCAAACTGCCTGCCGCCCAAACAGCGCCTGGTGGCACACCCGACCGGTTGGGTCGCCGCCCGCCAGGTGGATTGCGGCGTCATTGACAAATTGCAGGCGGTAATCAACGTCAACCGTGTAAAGCAGCGGGCTGGCAGCCGGTTTTGGCTTTGCCTGATCCAGGGGTGCTGCAGAGGCTGGCTGGAGCGTGGAGGTTTTTTTGTTCATGTGCCCTATTCATACGTTCAGTAAGGACGATAAGCGAAGGCCCGGTGGCCTGATGGTGCATCATTTAATTATAAGTGGATCGGCGGCTGGTACGATGAGAGTGAAAAATTCGTAAGGAGACTGTAAATGCCGTGATCTTACTGGGTTCCAAAAGGCGGGTTCCCCATGCGCGCCAGCGCCAGGAACAATCCGGCCAAATGCAGCGCCCCCGGAATGCCGCCCGATGCAGCCTGACGGATCACCTCCGGCAGGGGCATCAGAACCGCGTCCAGGTCTTCTGTGGCGTCCAGGTGGCGGGCGCCGGAATATTGCACCCCCCGCGCCAGAAAGTAATGGATGCGGTTGTTATGGCTGGCGGCATTGGGGCAGGCTTCACCGCACAGCTCCCACTGCCCACCTGAATAACCGGTCTCTTCCTTTAATTCGCGCCGGGCGGCAGCCTCCATGTCGGTTTCACCTTCATCCGTTGTCCCGCCGGGAAGTTCCAGGTGCACCTCGCCCACAGCATGGCGGTACTGGCGCACCATCACCACCATGCCATCCACGGTAATGGGGATGATGTTGACCCACGGCCGGTATTCCAGCACGATGTAGGGGTCAATCACCGCGCCGTTGGGCAACCGGCAGCGGTCTGTGCGGACGCAGGCCCAGCCGTCTTTGAGCAGGTATGCCGATGTCAGGGTCTTCCAGGGGTCCATGATGCTCCTATTCTTAATCCGCCCAGGCTGAGCGCATGACAACGCGCGCCACAGCCAGTACTGCAATTGCCAGCAACCAGTCGTGCTGCTGCGGGTTTTGGGGTTCACATTCCAGCCGCAGTACCGGTGTGGAGGGGCCGGGAATCAGCAGGCGCATGCCGGATGAAAACTGGCTGGCGCAGCTCAGGTGAGCCGTCAGGCGGTTGCCAAAAACAATCGGCGATGGGATTTGCTCATCCCCAAGCAGCCAGCGCAGGGTTTCCATTTGCAGCGCCAGGGGACTTTCGGGGGCGAGTGACGCGTTTCCCAGCAGCGTCCCGGAGGGATCGAGCAGTTTGCCCTCGTGTGTCAGAACGCCCAGCGGACGATGATCCACCTCGATGCGGGTTTCGTTGCTGTCCAGCGACAACAGGAACATCTGGCGCGACGTGCATGCCCCCAGCCAGCCCACCGGCTGGTTGATGCCATGCACCCTGCCGCGGTAACGCACCCACGGCGAGCCGGCGCGTTCGTCGGGTGTTGCGCTGCGGATCTGGCCGTCAAAGGTGATGGCTGTACCCAGACGGCGCCAGGTGGCATCAACGCGGGTGGCGAGATCTGCCAGGGCGTGCGGCTGCCATTCGCGCAGTTGCGAGCGGCGTGCAAGGAGCACCGTCAGAATTTCTTCGCCGCGCCGGTCATCACCAGCCGGCATGCTGCGCCCGCCCGCCTGCTGGATGCGCCACACCCACAGTGCAGCGGCTGCCAGCAACATAAAGATGACCGCCAGCATGGCGGGAACCATTCCACCGGGGAACCATTCAAAGCCCAAGTCTGCCTCCTGTATGGATGGGAGTTGGATGTTTTTTGAGGCGGTTTTTCTAGTGTACCACGCCTGAACGGGAAAGCATGAATGCGGATGCCTGAAAGACGGTTTCTTCCAGTATGAGGGCTTTGGGACAGGGGCGGGGAACAAATATACAATATTTTTATGGAATTTTGCTGCCAATTGGCGTATTATTTGTGGATACCGTACAAAAACAAGGATGACTTTATGACCGGATCGCAAGCTGAAGCCTTTCATTCGGGGACTGATGGTTCCCGCGGTGGAGCAGTCACGACTGGCGCCACCCTGCTGCAGGAATTAGCTGCCCTGTCTGAGCGATTGCGCGGGTTTGCCAATGAAATTGATAACATGGAAGAAGTGGCTGCCCAGGTGAACATCCTGGCGATCAACGCTGCCATCGAAGCAGCGCACGCGGTTTCACAGGCGCAGAATCTGAAAGAAAAGATCCTCGATGAGCAAATGACCACCCAGGCACGCCTTTTACGTGAACTGCTCAATCATCGCGTATTTGAAAATACACCTTACTGGTGGCAGCGCCTGGCTGATCGCGTAAAACTGGATACCATCACCATTACAGACCGCGCCGGGGCTGTAGTGTACGCCAATGAGGCACAAAAGATCGGCTGGGTCTTTCCGTCAGACCCTGCCGCGCAGACTTATCCTTTCACCCGCCTGATCGGTCATGATGACGCCTTTTACTGCCAGCCGATCATGCGGCGCAGCATTGACGATACCCTGTTCAAGTTTGTCGGCGTATCGCGCCAGGATGAGCCGGGCATAGTGCAGGTGGGCTACCGGGCCGAAACCATTGCCCGCATTAACATTTCGGTGAATGTGTTTGGCTTTATCGCCCAGGAGATGAGCCGGCTTTCTGATGTGATCTCCAAATCGGCCAGGAGCATGGGTGGAAGTCACCAGGAACTGCTGGACGAATTAAAGCTCACCCTGCAACGGGCGCAGGTGGTGTGTGCGTCGCTGGAGGCGGACGGGCAGGGGCGGTAAGCCGGACAGGGGCCTAAAGGGCCGCAACCCCCGGGTTTGTTTACAGAATATTTTATTATTGTGTCTGTGACGGGAAACAAATATCATTAATCATCATGGGGATCGAATAAGGTTAACGATTTGGACACAGACATGATCGAAAGAACTCCGAAAGCCGATGAAAGCGGCAGGCGAGCCATGTCCGATTACGACGGCGGGCGTGTGCTCCAGGATTTGCAGGAACTGACGGCGCGCCTGCGTGGTTTTGGCTTTGATATAGACGGCATGGAGGATGTGGCTGCCCAGGTGAACATGCTGGCGATCAATGCCGCCATTGAGGCGGCACACGCCGTGTCACAGTCACAATCCTTGAAAGAACGGATTTTGGATGAGCAGATGATCATTCAGTCGCGCATGTTGCGGGAACTGCTCAATCAACATTCCTACGAGACCACCACCTACTGGTGGCAAAGCCTGGCTGACCGGGTGAGGATGGACGGCATCTGCATTGCCGACCGCACCGGCAGGGTGGTGTACTCAAACGAAACCGGGTTGATCGGCTGGGTTTTCCCATCTGACCCAAAAGAGCAGGCGTATCCCTTCACCCTGTTGATGCACGAAAACGACGCGCAGTACTGCCAGCCGATTATGCGGCGCAGTGTGGACAATTCATTGTTCAAGTATGT
>DAOUGC010000003.1:0-4018 GCA_034429695.1 Levilinea sp. | reverse complement strand
GGGCTGGGGGGTATCCGTGGGCAGTGGAGTGGGTGTGGAGCCGGGGGTGAAGACTCCGCAAGCCATGATCAGGACAGCCAGCAGGCTCACCAGGCAGATGCGTACAAAGGATCGTTTCATGGATGCTTCTCCTTAACGGGTGAAAAGTGTCTGGTTGAATGCAAAAAGGGGAAGTAACCGTGTGTCCCCCTGCGATTAATTTTACCCCCTGGAGCCGCATTTGTATGCTTTAGATCTTTCTCAGATCCTGGGCGTTGACCAACCAGCCGTCGTGCTCAAACCAGGGTTCTGGATCCCACCGGACAACCTTCGTAAGAGGTTGGAAAGGAATTTTTACCCGCTGGTTTCCCACAGCCAACCGGTTCCCACCGGTGCGGTGGGAGTATGGGGTGGAGTGGGTGTGGGAGGCAGCGTTGATGACGGCGCAATGTCTGCGGCATCCAGAAATTGGATTGAAGCGAGCACTGCAGAAAAAACCGGTGCGCCTTTGTTCTGCCATGCGTCAATCTTTCCATCAGCCAGGCTGATCATGGCAAGCGGGATAAGATAACGTCCATTGGGCATCTTCACGCTCACTGCCTGTCCCTGCATGGTTTCGCCGCACACTTCGGCGCTGAGCCGGTAAGCCTCACCCTGCGTTCGGGCCACACTCAGCGGTTGAATCGGAGTGTATCCATAGGTGTCATCATTACACTCATCGGCCACCATTTCCATCACTTCCTCAATAAAAGCTTCTGCCGTGTAACCAGTGCTTTCCTCAAAGGCGCCAGAAAGCAGCATCACAAACATGTCGCCGCCTGGTTCGTAGATAAAGGCATCTTCGCCGGCAATCCGCAAGGTGAACCCTTCCACCGGTTTGAAAGAAAAACCGCCTTCCTTCACCTCGATCATGTCTTGCATGATGGGCTGAAAGATTGCGGGTGTGTGGGTCGGGGTCTCGCCCGGGAGGGGTGTGCGGGTGAGTGGAGGGGTGTGCGTGTGTGTTTGTGCAGGGGTGAGAGTGGGTTCGGGCGGGGTGGGTAGTGTGGTGGTAAATGTGCCGCAGGAAATCACTGCCAGGGCAACCAGGCTGATCAGGTGGATGCGTCGTGCAATGAGCAGTTTCATGGTTTCCCTTCCCCGGTCTGGTGATGGGCTGGATCAACGGCGCTGGATACTCAGAGGCGCACCCCTGAATTAATATATCTGTTGTGCAATTCATCCAACCCAACATTAAAGCAATGTCGCCTGGTTCGAAATCAGCAACTTATCCCATCCAGAATCGTAAACAGTAGTGTTCAAACCGAGCAATGGAAAGGATCTGCCAACATGGAACTGAACATTGAACAAGTGGGCAAACGCTACACCGCTGAGAAATGGGGCCTGCGCGATTTTTCCCTGTGCCTGACCCCCGGCGTGTGGGGACTATTGGGCCCAAACGGCGCGGGAAAATCCACGCTGATGCGCATTCTCGCCACCATCACGCGCCCCACTCGTGGACGCGCCACGTGGAACGGCGCTGATATTGCCCGTGACCCGGACGGGCTGCGCCGTGTGCTGGGCTACCTGCCACAGGATTTCGGCGTTTACCCGCACCTGAATGCGCCGGAATTTTTGGGGTACATGGCCGCGATGAAAGGCATGGACGGCCGGATTGCCGCCCGCCGCATTGATGAACTGTTGCAGGTGCTTAACCTCACCGGGGCGCGCAAGCGCCCGCTGGGGAGCTATTCGGGCGGCATGAAGCAGCGCATCGGCATTGCCCAGGCGCTGCTCAACGACCCGCAACTGTTGATTGTGGACGAGCCAACCGTCGGGCTGGACCCTGAGGAGCGCGTGCGTTTTCGCAACCTGCTGTCTGACCTGTCCGGCGACCGCATTGTGATCCTGTCCACGCACATCGTCTCTGACGTTGAAGCCGCCGCCACGCAAATCGCGATCATCAACGGTGGACGGTTGTTGCGCCATGCCACCCCCGAGGCTTTGCTGCGCAGCGTGGAGGGTCAGGTTTGGGAATGGGTGATCCCATCCACCCGCCTGGCCGAGGTTCGCCAGCAATATTTAATCAGCAGCATGACGCGCCGCGCCGATGGCGTTCACCTGCGCGTGGTGCAGGCAGCCCCACCTGCGCCGGATGCCGCCCCGCTGCAGCCCAGCCTGGAGGATGCCTATCTTTTGGCTGTATCGGTCCGTGAGGAGGCGGTGGCATGAGCGCCGGGCGTACCATCATGGCCATGCTGCTGGCGGATTTCCGCGAGCGCACCCGCCGCACCAGCTTTGTGCTGACCGTGTGCATGGTGATCTACCTGGGGTACTCGGTGAGCGCGGGGCAAATTCTGGTGCAACTGGAGGGTTACCGCGGCATTTACAATTCAGCCTGGGTGGGCAGCCTGATGTCGGTGGTGATCACCTTCTTTTTGGGCCTGGTCGGGTTCTACCTGGTGAAGGATGCCGTACAGCGGGATGAACGCACCGGTGTGGGCCAAATCATCGCCACAACGCCCATCACAAGGGTGCAGTATTTGCTGGGTAAATGGTTGAGCAACTTCAGCCTGCTGGCTGCGCTGGTGGGCATCCTGAGTATTGCCGCGATTGTGATGCAATTGCTTTACCGCGAAGATCCTGTGCTAAACCTGTGGGCGTTGCTGGCTCCGCTAATGTTTATTGCGCTGCCGATGATGGCGCTGGTGGCTGCGCTGGCTGTGTTGTTTGAGTGCGTGCCGCTGTTGAAAGGTGGTTTTGGCAACCTGGTGTACTTTGGGGTTTTCAACGCCATCTTTGTGGCGGGCATCATGCTGCCCGAGCTGCCCTGGTTGGATGTGACCGGTTTTTCCCTGTTGAGCGCCAGTATGCGTACTGCATTGGTGCAGGTCTTCCCGGAATATACCGGCGGGTTTGTGCTGGCGTTCATCTCAGACAAACCCCTGAACACCTTTTTGTGGCAGGGTATACCCTGGACGCTCTTGTTGATCGCCCAGCGCCTGGCGTGGCTGCCGGTATCAGTGGCGCTGGTGGGGGTGGGGGCGTTATTCTTCCACCGCTTTGACCCCGTCCAACGCCGGCTGGCCAAAGACGCGCGCATGCAGGCTGCCCCTGTGGGTGAGGAAACCCAACCTGCAGGTGCGGCTGATCATGCCGTTGCGGTGGAAGTCAGGCTGACACCGTTGGCCACCACTGGTTTTCGCATGAACGTGCTCAGGCTGGCATGGCTGGAAGGCAGGCTGTTCGTCAAGGGACTCAAATGGTACTGGCTGGCGGGCGCTGCCATTCTGTGGCTGGGGTGCGCATTGACCCCCACCGAGGCGGTGCGCAAGTTCTGGTACATGCTGGCAGCGCTGGCTCCGGTTTTGATCTGGGCGCACATGGGTGTGCGGGAAAATGAATACGGCACGGGCCAGTTGATCCATCACGCGCCGCACCCGCTGCTGCGCCCGCTGGCGGCATCATGGCTGGCTGGCGTTGCGATGGCCGCGCTGATCACCAGCGGGGTGCTGGTGGGGCGGCTGGCTGCCGGTGAGCCGCTGCATCTGACCGCATGGGCACTGGCTGTGGTGTTCATCCCCAGCCTGGCGCTGGCGCTGGGCGTTGTCTTGCGCACCAGCAAAGCCTTTGAGGTGGTTTACCCGATCCTGTGGTACCTGGGACCGTTCAACCGGGACAGTGGTCTGCTGCCGCTGGATTACCTGGGGGTGCACCCCGGCGCGCCGGTACACACTGCCCCGCTGTGGGTGGCTGCCGCTGTAGTGCTGATGCTGGTGGTTGCCGTGACCGTGCGGGCGCGCCAGTTGAGCGCCGGACAGGTTTTGTAGAAACATCAAAACCAAACAGCCCCTTCTTTTCACGAAAAGAAGGGGCTGTTTTTGTATCTCTGGATAATCTACATCTGTTCGATGGCCTGGATCTCAAGCGCCTGAACGCTCAACCCCACCTGTTTAAAAGCCGGGTCGGCTTCAGCCAGCAGTGCTGCTGACAGTTCGGTTTTCTTTGCGGCCAGTTCCTGAACACTGCCCGTGCTTGAAGAGTGGGCGCCGATCAGATC
>DAOUGC010000002.1:0-57218 GCA_034429695.1 Levilinea sp. | reverse complement strand
AAAGGGGAGCGCTTCATTGTTAAGTATAGGGCGTTAAGTGTAAGGTGGCTTGGAGCCATCCCCAGCCGCCTTGATTGAAAAAAATCAGTTATTGTTGGCCGTCTCTCAGGCTTTCAAATGCAGGCAATACTCCTCACCGTCACGCACAAACCCCATTTTCTCCAGATAACGGGCGTGGGTGGGGTTGCCCGGCAGGCTGTACAGACGCTTCACCCCGCGCTGCTGGAATAATCCCTCGGCGCTGGAATAGACCCAGCGGCCGGTCTTGAAATCGCGATAAGCCGGGATGACATAATCCAACCGGATAAACATCTCACCGGGTTGGCGTTCTTCCGCCACCAGCAAACCGGCAGGAACCATGTCACGCAGGACAAACACAGTGATATGGTTGCCGGTTGGCTGATAGTGGAAGCCTGGCTGAAATCTAGCGATGTCCTGCTGGTAGTAATCCAGGAAACGGCGCAGGTATTGAGAATCGGGCCGCATCTCCAGCAGGGTGAAGTACTCCTTTTGGTTGAACATGCCCACCAGGTAGTACAGGTCAATGATGATGATCAGACCGTTCACCACTGCCACCGGATAAGCGCCGATCAACAAGCCGTAAACGGTGAACACCACTGCACCGATCAGGTTGATCACCCGCAAACGCAGGATGGACTTCATCATCAAGGAGACGGCGATCAAGATCGACGCCAGATAACCCAACAATTCGAGGATGAAAGCCTGATCCATGTCTGCTCCTGGCCAGAAATAAAACGTCCCTGCGTGGATTAATCCACGGTCAGGGTCTTGCTGAGATTGCGTGGAAAATCGGGGTCGTACCCACGCGCCACCGACATGTGGTAGGAAAGCAATTGCAGCGGCAGCACCGCCAGCAGAGACGAGATCATTGGGTCGGCAGCCGGCAGGGTAACCACGTCACTGGCATTGGCATCCAGGCGCGGGTCAGCCTGACCAATGGCAATGGCGCGCCCACCGCGGCAGGTGACCTCGTTGATGCCGCTGACGATCAGGGGAACATCGGTGGGGGCGGTGGCAAACAGCACCGGGAAGCCATCGGTGATGGCGGACAGGGGACCGTGTTTGAACTCAGTCGAGAGCATGCCCTCGCAGTGCGCATAGGTGATCTCTTTGAGCTTCAATGCACCTTCCAGCGCCATCGAGTAGGTCGCTCCGTAACCCAGGCAGTAGAGATCATCCCATTTGTTAATGGAAGGTGTGATGGCTTCGATTTGCGGCGCAGTCATGCGCAGGGTGTGCTCCATCAACTCGGGGATGCAGTCGAGAGCGGCGGTATCCATGCCTGCCAGGCGGTATGCCAGGTACAGGAAGGTGACCACTTGATTGGTAAAGGTCTTGGTGGCCGGGACGCTGATCTCGTACCCGCAGCACAGCGGCAGGCAGGTTGAGGTGGTCTTGGTGAGGGTTGAGCCGATCACGTTTGCCAGCCCAAAACAGGTCATGCCCTGCGCTTCGGCGGCCTGCAGTGCATTGAGTACGTCCTTCGTCTCGCCAGACTGGCTGACAAAGATGCCCACATCTTCTGATGTGACCGCTGGCAGATATTGTGGGATGAATTGCGGCGCCAGTACAGGGATGACCGCCTTTTTTGCCAGTCCGGCAAAGTATACCGCTCCGGCGAGGCAGGCATGGTAACTGGTTCCGCAGGCGATCAGATAAACGTGGCGCGCCTTGCGGATGCGCTCCAGCATGGGGTCAACATCGGGGCTGCCAGCCAGCATGTGCAGCACCTCGCGCGCCACGGCAGGCTGCTCGTGAATCTCTTTGAGCATGAAGTGAGCGTAGCCGCCTTTTTGCACGGCTTCCATGGTCTGGGTGATCTGTTCCGGCTCACGTTCGATGATGCTGCCGTCCTTCACCGAGCGCAGTTCTACCCGGTCGGCCCACAGGGTGATGATCTCGCCGTCTTGAATGCGGATGATGGTGCGGGTGAGCGGCAGGATGGAGGGCAGATCCGAGGAGACGCAGGTGAATCCCTCACCGATGCCCACCACCAGTCCTGAGCCTTTCTTGATGGCATACAGCTTGTCGTCGTTGATGCGGCCAATTACGTAGGCGTAATCGCCCTGCAGATCATTGTGCGCCTTGCGAATGGCGTTGATGAAATCATCCCCCTGATTGATGTGGCGCTCCACGGCGTGCACACAGGATTCGCCGTCGTTGTGCGAGCGCACGGTCAGGCCCTCAGCCATGAACTGCTGGCGCAACTCGACATTGTTAACCACGTTGCCGTTGTGCGCGCCCACCATGTCACCGTCTGAATCGAGATGAGGTTGGGCGTTGACCTGTGAAGGAGCACCGAAGGTTGCCCAGCGCAACTGGGTGATGCCGCGGGTACCGGTCATTTCAGCGATATTGTGTTTTGCAGCCACATCGTCCACCCTGCCAACGTCCTTGCGCAGGTCAATGGTTGCACCCGAGATGGTGGCTGCGCCCACTGAGTCATAGCCGCGATAGGTGAGACGCCGGGCAGCTTCGATCAAAATGGGTCCCAACGCCTGCTCTTTATCGGTGACGATGCCAAAAATACCGCACATGGAGGTCCTTTCTTTGCCGTGGGTTTGAGACACGGCGAGAGGGGGAATGTTGAATTTGAAACTTGCGTTGAAGCAAGTTTATCATAATCCCCGTTGGCTTCAGAGTCACCGCCATGTGTGACAATCGTCACCCGTCTTGCGTAAAAGGATGAAACATCGGTCATCCGCTGATCCATTGCGGATAAATTTCTTATAATATGAATGAACCATCTCATCATTGTTGGTGCTCCGTGGAGCGTTACCAGAACCATCATTGGTTCGTGCGGGTAAATCCACTGGAAAAATGCCGTGGTTTTTGGCTCATTTTGATGAAACTAATGGCAGTTTACCTGCATCAATAAGGTGGGATTGAAAAATCAAATTAGACTTTGATCAGGAGAAACAATAAAAATGACCGACCAACCAACCAATCATGTTACTTTTCCGCGCCTGAACGAACCGGCGCCCGAATTTGAAGCCGTCACCACCGCTGGCGTTGTGCGCCTGTCTGATTATCGCGATTCATGGCTGATTTTGTTCTCACACCCCGCCGATTTCACCCCGGTTTGCACTACTGAGTTCATCGGTTTTGCCGAGATCTATCCCGAGCTGCAGAAACGCGGCGTGGAATTGCTCGGTCTGAGTATCGACAGCGTGTATTCGCACATTGCCTGGCTGCGCAATATCGAGGAAAAAGCCGGCGTGAAGATCCCCTTCCCTGTGATCGCTGACCTGAACCAGGAAGTTGCCAGCAAGTTTGGCATGGTGCAACCTGGCGCCAGCAAGACCGAAGCTGTACGCGCGGTCTTCATCATTGACCCCAAAGGCATCCTGCGCGCCATGCTGTACTATCCTTTGACCACTGGCCGCAACATGGACGAAATCCTGCGCGTGATCGATGCGTTGCAGACCAGCGACAAACATGGTGTCGCCACTCCGGCAAATTGGAGACCCGGTGACAAGGTGATTGTGCCCGCCCCAAAGACCATGGAAATGGTGGATATGCACCTGAAATCGGGTTACGAAGTGATCGATTGGTATCTTGCCAAGAAGGTGCTGGAGTAAATCATGGCTTGCATTAACCCCGATGGTACGATTTCGCCTTCGGCCAGAAACGTATTGAAGGCAGCGCAGACCCCGGTTACACCGGCGCAGATCGCCCAGGCAGCCGAGTTGCCGCTGTTCAGGGTGCGCGGCAGCCTGAGGGAATTGGTGGAAGCCGGTTTGCTGGTGGAAGAAGACGGGTGCTACACCGTGACCGATGCCGGCAAGGCAAAACTAAACTGAGCCGTTTGTGGCCCCAATTAATTGTAAAAAAAGCACTTGCGTGAGCAAGTGCTTTTTTTGTATTCCTACTCCTCTTCCTCGTCTGCCTCAAATGGGTCTACATCGGGCACACCGGGTTTGACGTACTTAAGAATGGGGAAGTACAGTACGGCTCCGATAGCCATGGCCACCAGCGCCAGCCAGAGCGAGCTGAGGCCTTCTTCGATCACCTGGCTGACGATGGCCATGATGATGATAATGGCAGGGGCGATGGTGATCAGCGTGAGGCCGACATAGCCGCCGGGGACCTTGGTGCGCGGCAGATCAGGCAGTTTGAAGCGCAGCACCCACAGTGCAATGAACTGCACCATCAGCACGACCATGTTGAGGAACACATCCACCACCACCAGGAAAGCAAATGCCTGGAGTGAGAAGATGCTGAATATCAGACCGCACACCAAAATTGCCACCCATGGTGTGCCGTACCTTGGGTGTACCTTGACCAGGAAGGATGGCATCATGCCATCCTCTGCCATGGCGAAGGGAACCCGGGTGCCGCCCAATCCATTGCCGATGAACAGACCGATCATACTGAGGATGGCAGCGAAGGTGACCGACAGCCCCAGGAAACGCGCCAGGAAACCATTGGGGTCGCCAGTGGCTTTCGCGCCGATGGCGTGGGCGATGTCGGGGAATTCCCAGCCGACCGAAGATGATGGGTTCGCGCCCCATTCCTGCAGGGTGCTTTCCTCAATGCCGTAGTCAGCCATCACAACGCCAATGCCTTCGCCCTCCTCGTATTCTTCCTGCCCCCACAGGTGGTAGCGGCCTTCTTCACCGGCGCCGCCGTACAATCCAGCCAGGGTGGGGATGGCGTAGGTGGCGATGGCGGCGATCAGCACCAGCAGCATGGCCAGTGGGTAGGTGCGCTTGGGGTTGACGATCTCAGAACCGGCTGCAGTGGGAAGTTCCCAGCCCATGAAGTTCCACATGACGATGAACAACCCAACGCTGAGCGCTCCGGTGAGGTTTTCGCCTTCGGGCATCAGCGGGAGTTGGGCAGTCACCCCACCGTTGATCCAGTTGTAAATGCCGACGATCGACATGAGAATCAACGGGATCAGCATGATCAGGCCCAGCCAGTTGGTGGTCAGCCCGGCCAGGCGGGCGCCGCGCATGTTCAGGTAGGAAATGCCCCAGATCAACACCAGTGCCACCAACCAGGAAAGCACCCAGGCGGGTACATCCATGCCGAAGATGACCGCGCCGGTGCGCAGTTGCGGGATAAAGAAACCAAGGTAGTAGGCAGCCAGGACAGGATAAATGGAGACATCGACCCACGACACCACCCAGTTCATCCAACCAGCCATGAAGCCCACAAACGGCCCAAATGCCTGTTTTACCCAGTGGTAGTAGCCGCCCTCAACCGGCATCATTGAAGTCATTTCGCGCACCATCAGCATGTTGGGGATGCTGAAAAACAGGGGCGTGACGACAAACAGGATCAGAGCCAGGCCTGGCCCGGAATAACCCACCAACGATTCAACGCCAAACGAACCGCCGCAAACGGTGAAGTAAATCAGGCCAAATAACGGCAACAGGGTCAACTCGCGTTTTAACTTGCGGGTTTCCGCCTGAATATTCTGGCCTTTTGCTACAGATTCACTCATAGAACACTCTCCTGTACAAAGATTCGGTTCGCATCCCACACACAGGGGAGCCCGCACCGTGGGGCGGGGGCAGGTTAAATAACAAAGCTGTCCAGAGCTTTGCCCGCTGAAAGCAAACAGCCACCAACCAACCGGTTATTGAAACCCAATATCCGTGGTGAGGTTACTCTTTTCAGGCAATCTCTGAACAGCTTTTCCTGTTTCAATCCATTACATCTCTTTGATCCCGTAAGGGAAGCCGTGGTCGGCCATGCGCTCCATGAAGGGGAGGGGGTCAAAGGCTTCGGGTCCAAGCACTCCTGCACCCTTCCAGATACCCTCGGCCAGCAGTTCAAACCCAATCACGGCGTTAAAGCCGGTTTGCGCCACAACCGCCTGGCAGCCCAAACGCTGCATGCACTCTTGATTGTCAGCCACCTGGTAAATATATACCTGGCGGGGTTTGCCATCCTTGGTTCCCCTCACCCATGTTCCGGCGCTGGTTTTGCCGAACATGCAATCGCCCAGGTGAGCAGGGTCTGGCAGGCATGCGGCCACCACATCGCGCGGAGCCACCATGACACCCTTGACGTTGATCGGCTGCTTGTTGTCCAGGCCGAGCATCTTGAGGGTCTTCAGAACGCGAATGAAGTCGTCGCCCAGGCCGTATTTGAAGGTCACGCGTTTTGCCTTCACCCAGCGCGGGATTAAAAGAACTTCCTCATGTTCAACATTGACACATTCCACCGCTCCGATGCCATCGGGGAACTCAAATACTTCGGGTTCTGAGAAGGGCATGGTGGTAAACCAGCCTCTTGATTGTTCCCACACCACCGGCGGGTTAAGGCACTCTTCAATTGTGGTCCAGATGGAGAAATTGGGAGCAAATTCGTACCCGTGCACTTTCAGGTTGGCGCCATCGCGGATGCCGATCTCCTCAATTTCGTCAAACAGATGATCCTGCGCATAACGGGCGAAAATATCTGCCATGCCCGGCTCAACGCCAAGACCCACCAGCGCCAGCAGACCTTTCTTTTCCCATTCATCGGACTGGGAAAATTGCAAATCGCCCAATTTTAACCCGGTTTGCTCAAATGGGTTGGTTGGATGCGGCTGCGAGAGCGACATGGCCATATCCATGTAATGGCATCCAACTGCAAAGGCAGCGTTGAAGATGGGCATATTGTACTGTGGATCACAGGCATTCATGATCAAATCGACGCCATATTTGCGGGCAATTTCTTCGATTAATTCCTGCTTTGAGGCGTCCACCCATTCAATTGGAAAACGTTCGGGCTCGCCAAGACGGAGCTGTACTTCCTTGATGCGTTCGTGATTGTAATCGGCGATCACCATTTGTTCCAGCCATGGGCGACGTTGCGACATGACGGCAATGGCTTCACCCACTCCGCCCACTCCAACGAGCAAGATCTTCATAACATACTCCTTTCGAGAAACTGCTGCTTTATTCTTTTTTGATGACCGATGCGGGGATGGTCCAGTGTGCATCGTCTTTCACAATCAAGGGAACCAGGGAGGTGGTGGTGCGGCGCACTCCTGGAATGCGTCCAATGACCTCGGTGACAAAGTTGTACAGGCTGCGGTTGTCAGTGGCGACAACCTGAATGCTGATGTCGCGGTTGCCGGTTGAGCAGGCCACATACGTGACGTTTTCATATTTGGCGATCTGCTCTGCCAGTTCGCGCACCTGCCCCGCTTCAACCTCAATAAAGACATCGGCGGCCACCGGAAAGCCAATTTTTCTGGGATCCACCACCGCTGATACCGATATCACCCCGCTGCGGATCAGGCGCTCAATACGGTAGCGGATCAGGCGCTCATTTACACGCTCCCCAGACTGCCCGATATTACTTTCATTTTTCGTATTGATCATACGGGCAATTTCCGAGCTGGAAAGCCTTCCGTCCTGGCTCAGTAAATCCACAATTTGTTTGTCGAGTGCGTCGGGATGGTTTGCCATGAATGTTCGCCTTTTATCCTTCAAATTGGGTGGGTAATTTGCATGATTACAACGTATTCTTCTTTTATTTTATCCGAAACGGAGAATAATATGGATGGTGATCCACTAATCGGTGTTGCGTGGATGAGATCGCCAACAGATATGGGAATACCCCGTAAGACTGGCTGAAAAGGAGCGTCCCATGTTGAGTTGTGTCATCACTAATATGCTACCCATCAACCTCACTGATGGAACCTTATGGGTTGAACACCCCGATGATGCCTTTATCGAGTGACATCTTTAACCGGCTGGGGATCAGCAATGGCGCCGCTTTTGCGATCAACGGAAGCCATCGCGCCGATCTCACCATGCTGCTCTCGGATGGAGATGTGGTCAGTATCTTCAGGCAGGGGGCTGTCGGATGAAGGATGGCTGGCAAGGGATGGTTCAAGGTCATGAAATTTGGTGTCAATGCCCGCAGGTTTTCGGGCATTGATTATTTAACCTGGATGTTCAAAGTGGATATTTCCCATCCTCTTGTGTTTCCAGAACCTTTCAATACGGTCCACGGTAATTTATATTTTTTTTATTGTAATAGTGCCCAGTGTATGGCATTTTAAAGTGGCTGGGGGAATACTTTGACTCAGAGCCGTTGGCCTGATTCAAGCTTCCTGTTCACGTACGTAGTGATTGAGGAGGATACTGGTATGGCTAAAAATGGTGAAAGAAACAGAGGTATCAAGACCGTGGCAGATTGGAAGTTTCGCACCAAACTTATTGTGCTGGTTCTTGGAATTGTAATCATACTGGTTGTTGCCCTGGAAGGCTTTATCGCCAGCACCCTGTTTTCTTACAACCAAAAAACCACAGGTGAAGATTTCTCCCGTTACGGAGATGAAATTTTGCTGCGCCTGGTGGAGGTTGTGAATACCGATGTGGCTTCATTAAAAGCCATGACCCTCTCGCCGGTTGTCATTGATGAGTTGCGCGCGGCCAACGCTGCCAATGAGCGCAAGGACCCGGATGAGCTGGCCAGCCAACTGGCTGAACTGGATCAGGCATGGATGGATGGCGACCCAAGTGTGGAGCCGTTGGTCACAAAGATACTCAACAACAAGGTCAGTCAGAATCTGCGCCTCTTCCAGGAAAACTTCCCATCGGAAGTTGAGGTATTTATCACCGACCTGCAGGGCGCCAACGTTTCCATGACCGGCCGCACCGGCGATTATATCCAGGCGGATGAGGATTGGTGGCAGCAGGCTTACAATGGCGGACAGGGGGCTGTTTTTGTGGGCGCTGTGGAGCAGGATGAAAGCACCGGCATCTGGGCCATGGATGTTGGTCTGCCGGTTTTTGACTCGTCCAATGGCAATGTGATTGGTGTCCTGCGTGGTACGGTGGATGTCAGCGTGATCTTTAATGATCTGAAAAATTTGTCGCTGGGAGAAAAATCGGGCATCATCCTGCTGGACGGCAATCAGCAGGTGCTATTTTCCACAGATCAAAGCATCCTGTTGCAAACCTTGCCAGAGCACATGCTGCCGCTTCTTGAGGAAGGGGTTAGCGGTTATCGAACCGATCTTAAAGATCCTTCCGGCCAGTCGGCAGTTATGAGCATCTCTTTCCCCTCGGATGGTCTGGCATCAGACCTGGGCTGGGTGATTGTGCTGGAGCAGGATACCTCCGAAGTACAATCATCTGTGTATCGCCTGATCAATGGCAGTGTTGCCATTGCGCTTGGTTTGGGTGCACTGGCGATCCTGGTGGGTGTGGTGATGGCCAACCGTATCAGCAAGCCATTGAACAAGGTGGTGGATCAGGCTGCCTTGATGGCTGTGGGTGATTTTGACCGGTTGGACGTGGGTGAGCAGACCTTTCATGGGGATGAAGTGGGGCAGTTGGGACGCGTATTCGCCGATCTGACCCGCTATCTGACCGAAGTATCACAAAAATTGGATGCGATTGCCAGTGGAGACTTGAGCGTTGAGGTCACCAGCCGGGGCGGGAATGACCGGCTGTCGAACTCGCTGGCGGGTCTGCTCAGCGGTTTGCGGACGATTGTCAGTCAGGTGAGTCTGAACTCGAGCATATTAAAGCAAGCCTCCGATACCCTGGCAAACGCTGCATCACAAACCAGCCTGGCGTCAAACGAAGTTGCCAGCACCATGCAATCAGTGGCGAGTGGCGCAGGTGAACAGGCTACATCGATCAATCGCACTGCAACTGCCATTGAAGAAATGACCCGCATCATTGAAGGTGTGGCACAGGGTGCTCAAGAACAGGCTGCCGGGGTTGGCAGGGCGGCTGACGTGGCCATGCAGATCACCCGGGAATTGAGCAGCGTGACGGAAAGTGTGGATATGGTCACGCGCAATTCGGCAGAGGCGGCACAGGCGGCGCGTTCAGGTGTAAGCACGGTGAAGGACACCATTGATGGCATGCAAACCATTCAATCCAAGATGGATGTGCTGACCGAAAAAGTGCTGGAGATGGGTAACCGCTCAGAACAAATTGGCGCCATCCTGGACACCATAGACGACATTGCCAGCCAGACCAACCTGCTGGCATTGAACGCTGCCATTGAAGCAGCGCGCGCTGGAGAGCACGGACGCGGGTTTGCAGTGGTTGCGGATGAGGTGCGCAAGCTGGCGGAGAAATCTTCCATCGCAACCCGTGAGATTGGGGGATTGATCCAGACCATTCAACGGGTGATCGCTGACGCAGTGGACGCCATGAACGCCAATATTGCTGAGGTTTCCCGGGGTGTGGAGCGTTCCAACAGTGCCGGTGAAGCCCTGGAGAAGATCGTGGCTGCCAATGCAGCCATGTTTGAGCAGGCGGGCCGCGTGAGTGAGGCTGCCGTACGCATTCAGGAGGCATCCGGCAGATTGGTGACTTCGATGGATGCCGTATCTGCGGTGGTGGAAGAAAACACCGCCGCCACCGAGCAGATGTCAGCCGGAGCCGGTGAGGTGAGCCAGATGGTGGTGCATATTTCCAGCCTGTCAGAGGAAAACAACGCTGCTGTGGAGGAGGTTTCTGCCAGTGTTGAGGAAATGAGCGCCCAGATGCAGGAGGTCATGGCATCTTCTCATAGTCTGGCGGATATGGCTCATAAACTGTCCGAAATCGTCTCCCGGTTCCACCTGCCGGATGAAATGATGGACAATGCAGGCGGCAACGGCACAGTGCCGGTGCAAGCCCGGGGTGACAATCTTTCGCTAAATTGATCAGATGGAAGTTCAAGTAGTCCATCCGTCCTGCGATGAGCGCAGGACGGATTTTTATTAGTGTTCCTTGACATGGGGAAAAAGAAGGGTAGAATACTACATAATGAAAATGAAAATCATTTTCATTATGTTCTTCACAATCTTTTCGCAATTCGATGGTACGTCAGGAACGGGGTGTCATGACAACAGATGACCTGGAACAAAAAACACAGGAATGGCTGGAGCGCCTGCAGGAGAGCGGTTACCGGCGCAGTCCGCGCTGTACTGCCATTGTGCAGACCATCCTTGCCACCGGAAGGGCGCTTGACCCCATGGAGATCTTTGATCGCGTACGGGCTGACTTTCCGGGCATGGGGTTGGTAACGGTTTACCGTACCATCCAAAAATTGGAAGAGTTGGGGTTGGTGGAACGCCTGCACGGTGATGAGGGTTGCCACCGTGTATTGCCTTCCACTCAGGGACATCAGCATTTTTTGGTATGTTCATTGTGCGGCAATGTGGTTTACTTCAGCGGTGATAACCTGACTGAAATGTTTTCCCGTATTGCCAACCAGACTGGTTTTGAGATCCAGGAACACTGGCTGCAATTATTTGGCCTGTGCCCGGCTTGCAAGGGTTAATAAACGTCCTATTCACTATCAGAGAGGGAAACATCATGAAAAGGTTATACGTTGGGATTTGGTTGGGGCTGTTACTGGTACTCATGGCGGCCTGTAATGCTCAAGCTGAAGGGCAATCCGGGAGGGATGAAAGCCATGTGCTGGCGGTTGAGACGTTCCTGGCCGATATTGCTCAAAATGTGGCCGGTGAGCGCATGCAAGTTGACACGTTGATGCCCATTGGGGTGGATCTGCATGCCTTTCAACCCACACCGCAGGATGTGGCTTTAATTGCAGACAGCAGGATCCTGATCATCAATGGTGGAGGAGCTGAGGAATGGCTGGACGAAGTGCTGGTGAATGTGGGCGGTGATCGGTTGGTGATCGATTCGTCGGCCGGGCTTGAGTTCAGGGAGAGCCATGTCGGAGAGGAACATGCTGAGGGGGAGGATCACGATGGGGAAGAAGAGGGGCATCATCACGACCATGACCCGCATTTTTGGACGGATCCCAATCTGGTAATCCATTATGTTGAAAATATCCGCGATGGGTTCATTAGTGCCGACCCTGATGGGCGCGAAATATATGAAGCCAACGCCCGGGCATATATTGAGCAATTGCAAGAGCTGGATGCCTGGATTCGCGAGCAGGTGGAGACCATCCCCCCGGAACGACGGCTGTTGGTAACCGACCACGAAAGCTTTGGCTACTTTGCTGACCGTTACGGGTTCACTGTGGTGGGTACGGTGCTGCCAGGTACTTCCTCGGGGGCCGAGGCATCTGCGCGTGGTCTGGCAGGGTTGATCGAGGTGATCCGCGATACGGGTGTACCGGCAATTATCATGCAGACTGGCTCTGATGATGAACTGGCGCAACAGGTCAGCCGGGAAACCGGCGTAACGGTGGTGACCAATTTATACACCCATTCGATCACCGGGCCGGATGGGGAGGCTCCTGATTATATCTCCATGATCCGTCATAATGTGACCACCATTGTTGAGGCATTACAATAATGGACAAGGGTTTTCAAAGTCTGGACAATGAGGATGCGCCTGCCCGTTTGGAACTGCAAGGGGTCAGCGCCGGGTACAACGGCACGGCAATCCTGCAGGAGGTGTCCTTTGCGGTTCCACACGGTGCACGGGTTGCCGTGGTGGGTCCCAACGGGGCGGGAAAGTCCACCCTGTTCAAGGTGCTGGTTGGTTTGCTGCCTGCCTGGCAGGGCATTGTGACCATCCACGGGCAGCCGCTTGGGCATCATCATGATTGTGTGGCGTATGTGCCGCAGCGCGAAGAGGTGGACTGGCGCTTTCCCATCACCGTGGAGGAAGTGGTGATGATGGGGCGGTTTGGGCGCATCGGCTGGTGGAAGCGCCCCAAGGCATACGACCGCCAGGTGGTGCGGCGCTGTCTGGAGCAGTTGGGGGTGGCTCATCTGTCCAGGAACGCCATTGGCGATCTTTCTGGCGGGCAGCAGCAGCGCGTTTTTCTGGCGCGCGCACTGGCACAAGAGCCTCACATCTTATTGATGGATGAACCCTTCACCGGTGTTGATGTCACCACCCAGGAGGCAACGCTCAACCTGCTGGACGACCTGCACCAACAGGGTGTCACCGCCATGGTCTCCACCCACGATCTCAACCTGGCGGCACAACGCTTTGAACATGTGTTGCTGCTTAACCGGCGGCTGGTTGCCTTTGGCGATCCGCGGATGGTGTTTGCATCTGAGAACATTCGCGCTGCATTTGGCGGGCAAATGTTGATGGTGGAAGGTGGGGGCCTGGTGGTGGATCAATGTTGCGGCGGTGATGACCATGAGCACCATGAACACGGAGGCGGCCATGCTCATTAACTGGCTGGTGGAACCGCTCACTTACGCTTTCATGCAACGCGGTCTGCTGGCTGCGTTGATGGTCGGCCTGATTTGCTCTGTGGTGGGCAGTTATGTGGTTTTACGCGGCATGTCATATCTGGGCGACGCCCTGGCGCATGCCATTTTACCCGGCGTTGCAGTGGCTTACCTGTTGCAGGGAAATTTGACGCTCGGCGCCCTGGTGGCGGCGGTGACTGTGGCATTGTTGATCAGCCTGTTTTCGCGCCAGGGGACGATCAAGGAAGATACAGCCATCGGCATCTGGTTTGCCGCGGCATTGGCGCTTGGCGTTGCGTTAATCTCGTCCATTCGTTCTTATGCGGTGGATCTCACCCACATCCTGTTCGGGAACGTGCTGGGAGTGAGCAATCAAGATCTGCTCCTCACCGCCGTGCTGGGTGGCGTGGTGCTGGTCAGCATCTTTTTGCTGTACAAACCGCTGCTGGTGCTTTCCTTTGACCCCGTGCTGGCGGCCACGCTGCGCCTGCCCCGTAATTTGCTGCGCACGTTGTTGCTGGTTTTGCTGGCGCTGGCAATTGTTGTCTCACTTCAAACGGTGGGGGTCGGGCTGGTGGCGGCCATGCTGGTCACACCGGCAGCCACGGCTTACCTGCTGGCATGGAGGTTGTCACGCATGATGGCTCTGTCTGCAGTGTTTGGCATGGTCTCCAGTCTGGTGGGTCTGTATGCCAGTTACTATCTGAACATTGCCTCAGGCGCTGCGATTGTGCTGACCGCCACGCTGATCTTCATACTGGCATACCTGTTTTCACCGATCAGGGGCATTGTTTTCCGGCGCGGATAGGTTCGATCTTCCCGGCTAACCGGCAGCCGTTTCCCAGGGCAAGCCACACCGTTTAAGTATTCGCAAAACGGTCAGGGTCATCCAGGGGGATGGCTGTTTTTTATCGCCAAACGACCAGCCCTTCCATGCCATGAAGATTGAGCGCGGGGTATATGAGCCATCGGCGTTTGCCTGAGCCTGGATTTTTTCCAGCAATGCGTGAAAACGGGGATCCTGCCGGGCAGGGGAATGGTGGGAGAGTACCTCAGCCACATGAAGAAGATCATACCAAACGTGGGGCAGCCTGTTTTTGTTGAACCCGCCACCCGCCCCGAACATAAAGAAGCGGTTGGTTTGGTGCGCTGTATGCGCCAGGACCATTTCAATACCCCGGTTGCAGGCCGCGTTCTCCCCCAGGTTTTTTACCATGCCCAGCGCTTTTAAGGCAAACAGGTTGGCAATTGGGCAGGGATCGTTTTTACCACCCGGTCCGCGAAACCTGCCCTGTTCTGCGGATGCCCTGCAACGCCAGCCGTTTTCCTCGCCCAACGAGAGCAGGTGGTTGACGGCTGCCTGCAGGCGTTCATCCAATGGAACGCCGAAGGAAAGCAAGTCATAAAGTAGGATGGGGGTATCGCAGATCAACCAGGTCCAGTGTTCCTCTCCATCCCCGCCAAATGCCTTTGGAATGGAAACCGGTGTAAGGAAAGCCCCTTCTGATGTCTGATGGGCAAGAATGGTCTGGATGGATTGAGCCACAGGCGGAAAATCGGCAGGAACGCCGAACCCCGCCAGAAGCGCGAGTACATGAATGGGATGAACGGAATCGTTATGGCGTTGCAGGGTGTACCCGGGAAACACGGCTGACTCAGCCAGATTTTGAACACGGGGATCAGCCATCAATGCCTGGTGTTCCTGTTGCACACGGGGGTCGTCCAGGGGGCAATCCAGCAGATCGGTCAGGGTGCGGTAGCGCGTCCATGGTTCGTCACTGTTTAGTAACCATTGTATGAGATCGGTCATGGGTTTTTCCTCAGGCTTATTGAACAGGGTGGCGCAGCACGGTTTTTAGTTTTGCCGGGTCGGTCTTGCGCGGGTCACCCAGGTAGATCTCGTGATGCCGGCCGGTAAAGCGGTAACCGTGTTCTTCGGCATGGGCTTGCATGCGCGCCAGGGTTTCCGGCTCGGTGGCATAAGTGCCAATGTGCAGGGTTTGCAGGGCTGTGCCTTCCTCAATTGTCTCAAAACGCACGCGCGCCACAGCGGGGTTGCCCTTCTTGCGGCTGGTCTCCGTGATGGCTGCTTGGACCATTTCAGGGGTGATGATCTCCGGCTGCATGATCATCAGTGTCCAGCGCATATTGTCGTGACGCGTCGGGTCAAACTCTCCGTCGGTCAACCACCATAACCCTTCAAGCGGCATGACGGGGTAATCCACGGGGGAATCTTTGCGCTTTTTGACCGCAAATTTTAGTGTGTAGCTCACACCAAACAACGCTTCGGTGGCTTCCTGAAATGCGGGGGATGTGCCGGGTTTGCTGCCGGGTTCAATGGCGCCGTCGAGCATGAGAAAGTTGAGCGGCGGCAGCGTGACAAGCTCCACCTTTTTTGCCGATGGTTCATAAAATGGTTTAAATTGTTTACGCAGTTCGAGTGTTTCCATGAGCTTCACCTTTATAGGGTTTGTCCTTGCTGTTTCTTTTTCATGACATGCTCTGGGTGGTTTTGTCGTACAGGCTGACCACCCCGGCAGCCCACTCACGTACCAGTTCCCGCAACTCTGGCGGATCCAGCACCTCAACCAGGCCAGCATAACTGAGGATCAACGATGCAGCAAAGTTCATGTCGTGGACTTCCAGTTCAGCTTCCAGGCTGCCATCGGGCAGCTCGGTGGTGCGTTTCCATTGAAAGCGTGTCTCGCGCGCCACATCGGCGCCGCGGGGTGAGAAACGCACCCGAACGGTGAAGAGGGTCGGGCGGGGAGCGGCTGTTTGCAGGTAAGGATGCGGGTCAAATCCGTCTGGCGGAGTGAAAACCTCTGGGAGGGAATTGATGGACTGAATGCGATCCACCCGAAATGCGCGTACATCATTTCGCAGGTGACAGTGCCCCACCATGTACCACCAGCCCCAGCTATATACCAGTGCGTAAGGATCCACCTGGCGTTCGGTGACTGCCGGACTGCCCCCGCCCCGGTAAGTGAGGTTGACCGAGGTATGGTTGCGGGCGGCGCTGCGCAGGTCCTCCAGCAGTGGGGCAGTATACGAAAAGTCACCCCGGTGCATGCCGGTGGCGATTAGAGAACGCTGCGCCCAGGCCACTTCACCGCGCTGATCTTCGGGCAACAGGTTTTCGATCTTGACCAGCGCCGAGTGAGCTGCCTCGCGGTAAAGGCTGCCCCATAATTCTTCAACCATGCCCACACCCAGGCTGACGGCCACGGCTTCCTCCGGCGACAGCACCAGGGGCGGCATTTTGTAGCCACGCACCAGCGAAAAACCGCCGTACGGTCCCCGTTCAGAATAGACCGGTATGCCCATTTCATCCAGCATCTCAAAATAGCGGTGCAGGGTGCGTACAGACACACCCAGCTCAGAGGCGAGGTTGGCGGCTTTTTGATTGGGCTTGCGCTGCAAGAGCAGGATCAGGGTGATCAAACGGGTGGCGGTGTGGTTCATGGCATTCCTTGATTTGAAGTGTACGGTTAAATATGTCAAATTATGACATATTTAACCGATAATCACATTCCAGGTTGAGAATGAGTTTTTTGTAACAAGTGATGATTTAACGATATAATTGTAGCCTTTCGTTTTCGTCCGGTTCAACGGTCCAATGGGAGGTCCAGATTGATCAACCAGGAAAAGATCGAAGAGTGGATTCGAGAGGTGGAGGAACGGCCCACCTCGGCTGGCGGGATGGTGCGCTCGATTGCCAACCGCCTGAACGAGCTGTCCAAATGGAACGAGGAATTGCTCAACGACAACATTGAGCTGCGTTCCGGCAACCGGGTTGAGGAGTACGAACGGCGCATCTCCAGCCTGGAGTATCAGGTGGAACTGATGCGCAGGCAGTTGGGTGGTGAGGTGATCACCGAACTGCCCACCCCCAAAGCAGAAACATTAAACATCATTCTTTTCAGCCCCAAAGGTTGGGTGTTGCGCACGGAGTTCCCCGTGGAAGGCGCCCAGCCGGGGCAGGTGGCGCGCTTTGCCAGCACCGCATGGGACTTCACCCCTGGTCTGGTGGTGGTGAACGACTCAGAGGAATTGTTGTTCCTGTTTGACTCAGGCCGCACTTTGGCTCAACCGGTCAGCCAGTTGCCGCTGACCCCGGCGGATGAGTTGGACTGGGAGAAGGGTGTGTTTCAAGACCCGCGCGGCGGAGAGGAGCTGGCGGCGGTCATCCCCATCGGGAGGCTGGCGTTGTACGACCACTGCATCCAGGTCAGCCGGAGGGGATGTGTCAAGAACTCGCTGCGTACTGCCTTCCATACCTATCTGGATAAGGGCTACATCGGCGCGGGGGTAAAAAGCAACCTTGACCGTACCTGCGGGCTGGCGTTTTGCGCCAAAAACGGGCACATTGCCCTGGCAAGCCAGGAGGGGGCAGTGGTTTGCTTTGAAGCTGGTTTTGTTCCCTTCCATATAGATGAAGCCATCCGGCTTTCCGTAACGGATACGATCATTACCAGTTTCAGCCCAACCGGAAAGGACTGGCTGTTGTTCATCACCAACAACGGCAAGGCGGTGCAGCGTGAGAGCGCATGGCTGACTCCCACCAGTTCGCTGCGCTCACGCGGACAGGCGGTGATCCCGTCCTCGCGCAAAGAGGCCGGGGTGCGCCTGGCGGCTGCCGGTGCTGTGGATGAGAGCGACTGGGCGGCGGCGCTGGACGGGCAGGGTGGTGTTCACCTGGCGCGTGTGAAAGACCTGTTCAACACCGGCAGCCTGAGCGTGCCGGGGGGCGTGCTGGCGGCGACCTTCTTCTCCATGCCGCCAACCAGGGCGACAGAACCCGACAGAGAGCGAGGGGCATGATGGCGCTCAAGGTGGGTATTGATTTCGGTACATCCAATTCGGGTGTGGCTGTCGGTGAAGGTCAGCAGGTGCGCTTGCTGCCGCTGGACCCGCACAATGTCACTCCTGAAGTGGTCAAGACCATCCTCTACATCACCCGCGACCAGCGTCATTATGTGGGGCAGGAAGCCGTGGAACTGTATTACCGCCACAATGTGGGCCGCCTCCGCCGCTATGTAAAGAAACGCGTCGGTGAGGTGGAATACATGGGTGCTGAAATGTACTATGTCACCGATGTATACACCTATGTGGATGAGCTGACGCCGGGGCGGTTGTTGCAATTCATTAAAACTGCGCTGCGTTCAGCGGAGTACGAAGGGACCCAGATTTTCGACCGTTACTACTCGATCTCCGATATTGTGGCGCTTTATCTCAGGGAGCTTAAGTTGCGAACCGAGAAAGCACTGGGCGAGCCGGTGAGCGGGGTGACGTTGGGGCGGCCGGTGAAGTTTCACCGCGTGCCGGAGCTGGATCAGCGCGCCGAGGACAGCCTGCGCGCCGCAGCACATGAAGCCGGTTTTGAAACAGTGGACTTTGAGTTTGAACCCGTGGCCGCTGCGCTGTACTACGAAATGTCCATGCGCGAACCGCAAAATGTGCTGATCTTTGATTTCGGCGGCGGCACGCTGGATATCACCATCATGCGCCTGGGAGAACCGGGCAACCGTCACGTATTTGCAAACGGCGGCATTGACATTGCCGGGTCTGATTTTGACCGTGCCATCATTCAAAAGCGCATGTTGGCACACTTTGGCAAGGATCAGGTGGAGGATCTGGAGATCGTTGACCTGATCAACGCTGTGTCTGACTGGATGGTGCTGCCAGAGTTGAGCGTACCGCAGGCGCGCGCCATGCTGGAACGCGCCATTCGACGTGGAGTGGTTCCTGCACGCATGAAGGCGTTGCAATCTCTGATCTTTAATGATCTGGCTTTCTCTTTCTATAATATGGTCGAAGCAGGCAAGATCGCACTTTCCACCCAAACGGCAACGGAGATCCGCATGGATGAAAAGGACCTGCGCATCTGGGAGCTGTACACACGCTTTCAATTTGAGAAAGACATTCGCGAACACCGCCAGAGGATTGAACAGGTACTGCTGGATACCCTGGCAGCCTCGGGTTTGGAGCCTGCGCAGATCGGCGCGGTGGTCAAGACCGGCGGGTCATCAGGCATTCCGGTATTTCATAACATGCTGGCTGGTCTGTTTGGCGAAGATCGGGTGACCAGTTCAAGCGCATTCAGCAGCGTAACTGCCGGATTGGGGTTGAAAGCAGGCGGCGCGCGGGTGGAACGCTGATAGGGGCAGCGTGTATAAAGTTCAGTGGACACGGCTCTGATACAGGCATATAATTGCCGACTGGTGACAACCCGCGCGTGCTGGGAGAGGAATAACCGGTTGTGAAGAACTCGAAGATCATTATTTTATTTTTTACCATGATCGTGGTGATGCTCGGCTTTGGCATCATCATCCCGATCATCCCCTTTTACATAAAACAATTTAATGCTGACGGAAAAACGCTGGGCATGTTGATGGCGGTGTTCAGCATCATGCAGTTTCTGTTTGCGCCGCTGTGGGGTAGTCTTTCTGACCGCTACGGGCGCAAGAAGATCCTCATGGTGGGTGTGCTGGGGAATGCGGTTTCGCACCTGGTGTTTGGCTTTGCCGACAACCTGACTTTGATGTTTGTTTCGCGCATCCTGGCGGGTGTGCTATCATCTGCCACCATACCCACTGCCATGGCATACATCAGTGACAATACCGACGAGCGAAATCGCGGCGGCGGCATGGGCATGATTGGCGCAGCCATGGGCATTGGCATGGTGCTTGGCCCCGGCATCGGGGGGGTGCTGGGTGACCAGTCGCTGTCCACTCCTTTCTTTGTGGCTTCGGGGCTGTCGGCGCTTTCCATGCTGCTGGTGGTGTTCATTCTGCCCGAGTCCCTGCCGGCTGACAAGCGCAGCCAGGACAAAGCCATGTCACTGGTGGAACGGTTGAAGATGATGGGAAGGGGGCTGTTTGGCCCGCTGGGCATCCTTTTCTTCCTGGCGTTTCTGTTGAACTTTGGTCTGGCGAATTTTGAAGGCATCTTTGGTCTGTATTCCGCTGAACGCTACGGTTATGGCCCGGCACAGGTGGGCACGATCATGACTGTGATTGGCCTGGTCTCTTCCAGCATTCAGTTGCTGCTCACCGGACCTGCCACCCGCAAATTTGGCGAAGTAGCGGTGATCCGGGTTTCGCTGGCCGCCAGTGCGCTTGGCTTTGTTCTGATGTTGTTGGCTGGCCGGTATGCAACGGTACTGCTCTCGGTTGGCTTTTTTGTTTTTAGCAATACCATGCTGCGGCCATCCGTGGCTGCGTTGGTCTCAAAACGATCCACAGGCGGGCAGGGCATGGCTTTGGGGTTGAGCAGCGGATTTGAAAGTTTGGGACGGGTGGTGGGTCCCCTGTGGGCTGGCAGTATGTTTGATTTGAACCTCATGCTGCCTTATGCCAGTGCCGCGGTGATCATGCTGGTGGGGTTTGTGCTCAGCATGAGTATTTTAAAGCCGCAGTTTGGTGGGCAGGAGGGTGATTTGCAAACCGCCCCGGCTGATTAGAGCATCGAAATTCCAATAGACTGCCGTCAGGCAGTCTTTTTTTATTAACTGGTGGACCGGGCATTGTGGAAGGATGGTTGAGTGCATGTGGTCGTCAGTTGTTTTTCGTTGAAGTTCCACATTCACGCCAGCAAACAGCCTTGTTCACCAGGTTTTTATGGTCGGACCCCTTGACAGGCGGCAGAACGTGGCTATAATCTATATGACTAAATAATTAAATATAGTCATATGTTTTCAGGAGCGGATATGCCCAGAGGATTTACCCAACAGGAAAAGGACAACATTAACCAGCGATTGATCTCGCGTGGAAGGGAGTTGTTCAGCCAGTATGGGGTGCGCAAAACCAGTGTGGATGATTTGGTGCGTGCAGTGGGAATTTCCAAGGGAGCTTTTTACCAGTTTTATGAAAGCAAGGAAGCGTTGTTCCTTGAGATCATCGAGCGTTACGAGGAAGAGTTTCGCATGCGGATCTTCGATAACATTCATATGTCCGGCGGATCTCCTCGGGAAAACTTTAAAGTCCTCTTAAAAGAGGCCTTCAGAACGTGGCGGGAGAATCCGTTGCTCTCCCGCTTTAATCAGGAAGAGTTTGATTATCTTGTACGGCGCTTCCCACCCGAGGAAGTGCAGGAGCATTTTCAAAATGATGAGCGTTTCATCTCCATGTTGCTGGCAGGCTGGCAGGAGCAGGGTATAAAAATTACGATGGATGCATCCCTGGTGGCAGGTCTCATGAAGGCACTGTTTTTTGTCAGTCTGCACGAAGAGCAATTCGGCGTTGAGTATCAGCAAACGCTGGAAACGCTCATCAATCTCGTCGCAGACGCGATCATACAGGAACCATAACCCCACGAACAATGTCAGGTTTGAACCAGCGCGGGGTTGCCAACCTCGCGCTTTTTTGTTTCATGAACAGAATTGGAGCTAAAGAACATGATTGAAGTCACCGGTCTTTCATTCGCTTATCCGCGGGCCAGCCGTCCGGCGGTCAATGGCTTGAACTTTGCCATCCAACCGGGGGAAATCTTTGGGTTTCTTGGACCCAGCGGGGCGGGAAAATCAACCACGCAAAAGATCCTGATCGGGTTGTTGCGCGGGTACGTGGGGCAGGTGGTGGTGCACGGCAGGCGGCTCGAAGAATGGGGATCGAATTATTACGAGCGCGTGGGGGTGGCATTTGAGGTTCCCAACCTGTTCTCCAAACTGACCGCGCTTGAAAATCTGAGATATTTTGCAGCGCTCTACAGTGGAAAAACCAAAGATCCAATGGATCTGCTCAAACGGGTTGCACTGGAGGAGGACGCCGCAACACCTGTGGGGCAGTTCTCAAAAGGCATGAAGAACCGTCTGAATGTGGCGCGTTGCCTGCTGCATAATCCGCAGATCCTGTTTATGGATGAGCCAACATCAGGGCTGGACCCGGTAAATGCACGCCGCATTAAGGACCTGATCCAGGAGCAACGCGAAGCCGGCAGGACGGTCTTTTTAACCACACACAATATGAATGTGGCCGAGGAATTGTGCGACCGGGTGGCCTTTATTGTGGACGGGCAGATCAATTTGATTGATGCACCGCGCGAACTCAAACTTCGCTTTGGAAAGAGCCGCGTGCGGGTGGAATACTTTACCGATGGGCGCCTGGGGGTTCAGGATTTCCCCATGGAGGGCTTGGCGGGTCAGGAAGGTTTTTTGTCTCTATTGAAGTCCGGGTCGGTGCAGACCATTCACACCCAGGAGGCTTCGCTGGAGGATATCTTCATTCAGATGACCGGAAGGAGCCTGTCATGAAACGCCTGTTTGCAACCCTGGTATGCGATGTGGTGTTGCAATTTCGCAACGGTTTCTACTACGTCACCATATTTGTGATTGTTGTCTGGGGCATTTTCGCTTCACAAATCCCGCATCAAGGTCTGAGCTGGGAACTGGCGGGCATGATCGGCGGCAACCTGCTGATCAACACCTTTTTTTATGTGGCTGGTCTGGTGTTGCTGGAAAAAGGTGAGGGGACTTTGGAGGCGCAGGTGATCACACCGTTGCGGAAAGAGGAATATATCATTTCAAAAGGCATCAGCCTGGGATTGCTTTCTGTACTGGAGAATGTGCTCATCACCATATTCTGGGCGGGGTTGAACTTCTCCGCCCTGCCGCTGGTGCTCGGGATTTTGCTGGGGTCCACACTATATGTACTGGCGGGTTTGGTGGCAGTGATGAGTTACAGCAGCGTGAACGAATTTTTGTTTCCATCCATGGGGTACACCTTCTTGCTGATGCTGCCCCTGGCTGGCTTTTTTGGGCTGCTTCCAGAGAGTGTGTTTTTCATTCATCCAACCTATGCGGCACTGATGATTATGAAATCTGCCTTTGTTTCCATTCCGGTCATGACCCTGATCTTTTCGGTGGTTTATTTGTGTGCTTGGATCGCCGGACTGGCATGGTGGAGCCGCCAGAGGTTGTTCCGTTTTGTGGTTGCCATGTAATTTGACAGGGAGGTAAGCATGTTTGCCTGGAAAGCTGTGCGGGTATTAATACCGATTGATTTTAAGAATGTGCAACGTGACCCCATGTTGCGCTGGTTTGTGTTCATTCCATTGTTCATGATCGGCGCCATGCGTTTTTTGATCCCCTGGCTGATGGACGTGGTGTTGAAAGAGTTTGGATTTGACCTGCATCCATATGGAATGTTGATCATGAGCCTGATTACACTGGCGACGCCAATGATGATCGGTATCATCATCGGCTTCCTTTTGCTGGACCAGCGTGACGACCGCACCCTGACAGCCCTGCAAGTGACGCCTTTGTCACTCAACGGCTACCTGTTGTACAGGGTGTTGATGCCCATGCTGCTTGCCATCCCCATGACAGCGTTGGTGGTTGCGACCAGTGGCTGGGCGACTCTCGATCCCCTGGATATACTGCTGGTTTCGGTTGCCTGCGCACCGATGGCGCCCATGTATGCCCTTTTTTATGCGCTTGTGGCGGAAAACAAGGTGCAGGGATTTGCAGTCAGCAAAGGCTCCGGCGTGATCATGCTGCCGGTAATGGTCGCCTATTTTATCCCATCAAACTGGCAATATTTGCTTGGCATTGCACCGCCATACTGGGCGATCAAGGTTTTTTGGATCCTGCAGTCAGGAGAATCAGGTGCATGGCTGGCGTTGTTGCTTGCCCTGGTTTATCCGGGTGTGCTTACGTTATACCTGCTGCGTCTTTATGTTCGCAAGATGCACCGCGAATAACTGCACAGGGAAGGTTTCCATAAAAATGATGGATCAAAAATAAGGCAGAGCGGATACCCCTGCCTTATTTTTGATGGTTGTCCAGACAAATTTGAAAGGTTAACCCATACTTAACCCACTTTTAATTGACTTTTTTGCCCATCTGGCCGAAAATATATTCAGAAACAGGTGAACGAAAGGAAACCCGTTTGCATCGAGATGGCGAAAGTCAATTCATCAAAAATAGAAATCCGTTCCACGACGGTCAGTCCATGCCAATCCATCCGTCATATTGCAACAGCCCACGGCAAGGGCGCCCCGTCCAACTCTCTCTGGTCGACGTTTGGCTGTACGTCGGCCAGTTCGTTTTAAGGCACAGGGACATGACTGAGGGCAGAACATGTACACACTCGTCTTTGATGGCCTGTTCAGAAGGATTCCCAACACTCCACCTGACGTGCATGCCGGTTTTATGGGCTACGGCTGGGTGATTTTCAAAGGCAATCTGCCGGTGGCCACCGGGCATGGGGTGGTGGGAAGGTCGAAAAACGCCACTTCGGGGGTGGCAGAATATCTGGCGGTGTTGGAGGGGTTGGAGGCTTTGTGCGACATGGGGCTGCGCGATGAGGTGGTTGTTGTCTCAGGCGATGCCAAGTTCATCATTGACCAGGTGCTGGGTCATTCTTCCATTTCCTCACCGGTGATCAAGCCGCTATACCGGCAAGTGATGCGCCTGTCACGCAGATTTACCAACCTGCACTGGAAGTGGACCAAACGCTCGCGCAACCGCCTGGCTGATGCCCTTACCCGCCACGCTTTCCGCAAGGTGCATGAGGATCCGGGGCAATATCAAGCCGCACTGAATGCGTTGCAACAACCTGAAACGCATCAGACCAATCAGTTAATGCCGCTGGTGGATCTGCGTGTTTTTCGCTCTTCCGGCGTTGAGCTTGCCACCATGATGAGTTTCTAAGATCCCTGAAGATCATGACATGAATTGACATATAGGAGTTCCATACTGTCTCTGAAAGGAGCGGTCATGGAACTTTTTGATCCGGTTAAACAGATGGATTGTTACAGGGCAACCTCAACACCCGCCTGGGTGGATGTGCCGTCTCTGCATTTTCTGGTGGTGGATGGCGAAGGCAGGCCGGGTGAACCAGCTTTTGAGGCTGCCGCGAACGAACTTTACACCCTGTCGTATACCTTAAAGTTCATGCTTGCTGACCGCCACCCCTTTAAAGTGGCGCCAATGGAGGTGTGCTGGCGTTTGGAACGGGGTCCGTTCACACGTTTTTACTGGCGCATGATGATCCTGCAGCCGGTGGTGGTCACCCCGGCGCTGGCAGATCAAGCGCGCCAGGAAGCGCGCCGCAAAGGGAAATTGACCGAACCATCCATGAGCCGCTGGCTTGAATGGCAGGAGGGACGCTGCGTTCAGATGCTGCATGTGGGTACTTATGAAGCCATGAACGACAGCCTGTATATCATGCAGGACTTTGTACGGCTGGCAGGGCAAACACCTGCCAGTGATACACACGACATCTACCTGAATGACAGCCGCCGCACGCAGCCCAAAAACCTGCGTACCATCATGCGGCTGGCGCTGATTTCATCCAATTGAAAGGCAGGAGAGCATGATCATTGACTGGCATGTACATTTGTTTCCCACCCGCGAGGTGGGCGCCATGGTGCTGGACGGCATGAAGGAGCAGTACGGGGTTGGCTATCACTCGTACGGTACACCGGATGAGTTCTGCGCTGACATGCAGCGGGCCGGTATTGACTACGGCGTGATCCAGTCGTTTGCGCCGGACAGGCAACTAAAAAACAACAATTTTTGGACGGTGGCTTTCACCAGCGCTGGTAAAAACCGCCCAAGCAATTACCCCATGCTGATTCCTTTTTGTTCGGTCTCGCCCAGCATGAAGGGACGCACACCAGTTGAGGAGCTGGACAAACGCCTGGCATGGGGTATGCGCGGGGTCAAGATCCACCCGCCGGCGCAAAACTTCGCGCCAGATGACCCGCGCATGTGGCCGGTGTACGCCTGGCTGGTGGAGCACGACATGCTGATCACGGCGCATGCGGGTATCAACATCACCGAGGATGAAAACACCGGGTTGGGCCACCCCGACCGCTGGCGGCCGGTGTTGAAGGATTTTCCATCCCTGCGCCTGGTGCTGGCTCACATGGGCGGCGGTTTCTGGGAGGAGACCATGCGCCTGTGCCGCGACTTCCCCACTGTGCTGCTTGACACAGCCATCTCCATCTCACCGTTGAGCGCTGACGACTCCACGTGTCTGGATGCAGCCCAGGCGGTTGAGATGATCCGCTCGGTGGGGGTTGAACGGGTGATGTTTGGAACCGATTACCCGTGGATTGACCCGCAGGCAAATGTTGAGTGCATCCGCGCTTTGAATTTGAACCGGGATGAAATGGTAGCTGTGCTGGGCGGCAATGCCAGCCGGGAGTTGGGCCTGGGGTGATGCAACAGGCGTTCGACCTTGTTTTTGGATTAAGAAGGGGTTTGACTTTTACTGGAACAGTTCGTCCATCCTGTCGTTGAGATAGGCATCGGTGACGGCTGGCAAACCCTGGGTGTACTGGCTGGTTTTTGCTCCGGCAAACAATCGAAAAATGATCGACGCCAGGTTGAAGTGAGATTCAATTTGCGCGCCGGGAAAGTGTAAATTTGTCAGGCGGCCTTGCACAAAGGCCGCGTGGCTTTCCAGGGTGGTCATCACCGGCTGGATTTGTTCGTACAGGCGGCTCACCTCGCCAGCGTCAGCGTCGCTTTGCCATGTGTTGGCCAGGATGCGCTTGGCAAGGTTGTCAACACGCTCAAACATGACCCCGTGTTGCATGTGTTGGGCGCGGTGGGTAAGTTCGTGCGCCAGAATGCCGCGCAGCCCGTTAAGGTTGCTGTCATCCACATTCTCCTCAACCACCAGCAGCAATTCGCGGTTGGGGTCATAAGCGGCGAGAACGTTGGCTTCCACCATTTGTTCCAGCATGCGCTCAGCCCAGCCGCGGTCGGTGGGCAGCGTTTTTCCGAGGTCAGCCATGCGGGCCATGATCAGTTCCTCAAATGCCTGGTCCCGTGGGATGATGCGCCAGGTGAGGCTTTCGATTTTGAGGTTCCAGCCGGTTTCCTTCTCCACCAGCGGGGCGATCTCGGTGATCAACTGTGAGATGAGATCATGTGTCAGATGCAGGCGTGCCATTTTTGCCCTCGGTTTTGATATCAATTGAGTCAGTGTACCACGGAAAAGAGGTGATTGACATCGGGGGTGATATTTCCTACAATGAATAAAAATCGGTCGGTTGACCGACTGAAAATACCCATCGGGAACCCCATGACGATAACATCCAAAGAAAAAATTATTGAGGCAGCCACAGAACTGATCATTCAATCGGGGCCGGAACAGGTCAGCCTGGCTGATATTGCCAGAAAGACCGGCGTCAGCAAGGGAACCCTGTTTTATCATTATCCCAGCAAAGACGAGCTGATCTACGACGTGACCGACCGCCATTTCACCCGTACAACGGATGAACTGGTGCGCTGGGTGGAAAGCTCACGCGGGAGCATGGATATCGCAGAGGTGCTTAAGGTGGTGTTGGAGACCATTCTGGGGGCGCACACCCGCGGACGCCTGCATATTTACCTGGTGAATGTTGCCCTGGGGCAGTCGCCATCCTTGCGGCAACGTTTTGCAGAGCGCTATAACGAATGGCGGGCAACCATTGAAGCCAACCTGATCGAGTTAATGGCTGACCGCAGCCAGGCGGCGGTGGCAGCCTCGCTGACTCTGGCGGCGCTGGACGGGTACGTGCTGCAAACTGCGCTGGGGATTAATGACCACCCGATTGACGAGATCTGCCGGTTTATCTCAGATTGCGTCCAGGCAGGAATGCCTCAGAAGCAGGAGGTTGAATGATCGCTGAACAGGTGAAAGTGAATATTCCGCCAGCGAGAAAGCCGTTGATGATGCTGGTGAACAGGGTCGTCCTGTTTGTGTTGGGCAGGGGTTTGCAAAGTGCGTCCAAACATGACCCTGCCATCCGCGCTGAACTTGCGCGCTGGCAGCCGGGTTTTACGTTCATGCTCAAACAATTGCCCCATGGACCTTCAATGGCAGTCACCCGTACTGAAAAAGGGGATCTGCGTTATCAGGGTGCCAACTTCCCTGAAGAAAAATGCGACGTGATCTTTTTCTTTCGAAATGTGGAAAGCGCATTTATGATGTTCACGGCCCAGATCGGCACGCCCACTGCCTATGCCCAGCACCGCATGAGCGCCCGGGGGGACCTGGCCAATTCCATGGCAATGGTGCGGGTGTTGAACTCCATTCAGGCTTACCTGTTTCCCGCGTTCATTGCCAGGGGCATCATGAAACGCCTGCCGCCCATTCCATTTTGGTACAAACAGGCACTGCGGTTAAAAATTTATCTGCTGGGTATTCCGTTTGGCATCTAGGGAGGTGAATAATGGCAAAATTTTATTATGAGTTTTTCAATCCGGTCAAAATTCTCAGCGGGCACAAGGCGCTTGATAACCTGCCCAGCGAGTTGGAGATCTATAATGCCAGACGACCGATGATCCTGACCGATACGGGAGTGAGCAGGGCAGGTCTGGTGGATCTGGTGCTGAACGCATTTGCCGAATCGGGTATTACTGTGGGAGTGTTGTACGACCAGATTCCGCCGGATTCGGATGTGGTCCTGGTCAATCAACTGGCGACGCTGTTCAAGCAACATGAATGTGATTCAATCGTTGCAGTGGGCGGTGGTTCGGTGATTGACACTGCCAAGGGCATCAATATTGTGGTCACCGAGGAGTCTGATGATCTGTTAAAGTTCATGGGCGCTGAAGTGCTGCGCAAGACGATGAAACCGTTGATTGTTGTACCGACCACATCGGGCACGGGCAGCGAAGTGACCTGTATCGCCGTGATCAGCGATCACACCCGCAACATCAAGTTGGTGTTTTCATCACAGTATCTTTTGCCGCGTGCTGCCGTGCTTGATGCGCGCATGACCATGACCCTGCCGCCAAAGATGACCGCTGCAACCGGCATGGATGCCCTGACGCATGCCATTGAAGCCTACATCTGCATCCAGAAAAACCCAATGAGTGATGCGTACGCATGGCAGGCGGTACGGTTGATCAGCCAGAACCTGCTGCGTGTGGTTACGGATGGTAAAGATGCTGAAGCACGCCTGGCAATGGCAAACGGCTCCACCATGGCAGGCATTGCCTTTTCCAATTCGATGGTTGGAATGGCACATTCCTTTGGACATGCGTGTGGTTCGGTGTGCCAGTTGCCGCACGGTGTGGCAGTCAACATCTTTCTGCCGCATGCCCTGGAGTACAACCTTGGCGCGGCTGGTGAGGCGATTGGTGAGCTGTTGCTGCCACTGGCTGGTGATGAGGCTTATGCGCGTACACCAAAAGCTCAGCGCCCGGACTGCGCCATCGCCGAGGTGCGCCGTTTGCAGGCAGCCATGCTCAGCATGACCGGTTTGCCGGTGACCCTGGAAGCTGCCGGGGTGGCTTATGATGCTCTGCCAGCCATAGCCGCTGCGGCACTGGATGACGGTTCGGCCATTATGAACCCGGTGGACTTCAGTTTGGAAGAGGCGGTACAATTCCTCGAACGGGCATATCGTTAACCGCAGGAGAGTGAACATGATCGGTGGAGTGATGGGCAAGATTCTGTGGGTGAACCTGACCCACGGAACCATAACAGAAGAAGACATACCCCCCGAAGTTTACGAACACCATCTGTCTGGTATGGGGCTGGCGGCGCATCTGCTCATCCGGCGCATCCCGGCGGGTGCAGACCCGCTTGGGCCTGACAACGTGCTGGGTCTGGTGTCTGGATTGCTCACCGGAACGGAGAGCATGATGACCGGGCGCTGGATGGCGGTGGGAAAATCACCCCTCACCGGCACCTGGGGGGACGCCAACTGTGGAGGCATGTTTGCACCGGCCATTAAACAGAGCGGCTACGACGGAATCTTTTTTACCGGCATCAGCCCGAAACCGGTGTACCTGCTGGTGGGACACGGCAGCGCACAACTGCTGGATGCTGCCGACCTGTGGGGCAAGGATACACGCGAGACTGAAAATGAACTGCTGGCCCGTCATGCCGGGCGGCAATCAGCCGTGGCTTGCATTGGCCCATCGGGTGAGAAGTTGTCGTTAATTTCCGGCATTTCCACGGATCAGGGGCGCATGGCTGCCCGCAGCGGTCTGGGCGCGGTGATGGGTTCCAAGCGGCTCAAGGCGGTGGTGTTGGCTGGCTCACACCGTATACCGGTGTTCGACCATGAGAAAATGCGTTCACTCTCGGTGGGTTTCAACCGCTGGGCAAAATTCGAGCCGCCCTTCCTCAACGGGCGCGGCATGGAATATCTGGCTCGCGGCATGCGCGCTGCGCCTCTGCAAATGCGGCAGGACGGCATGCTGTACAAATGGCTGTTGCAGAAATGGGGCACATCCAGCCTCAATCAGTTCAGTATTGAGACCGGTGACTCGCCGATCAAAAACTGGGGCGGGACCAATGTGGATTACCCCCACCGCATCTCGCGCAAGATTGACCCCGACCTGTTCAGAAACCGTGAGATCACCAAGTATCACTGCTACTCCTGCCCCATCGGGTGTGGAGGTTACACCAGTCTGCGGGACGGCGGCGAGACGCACAAGCCGGAGTATGAGACCATTCTGGCATGGTCGGGTCTGTTGATGAACGAGGATTTTGAGAGTATTTTTGACGTCAACGAGATGCTCAACCGGGCCGGGATGGATTCAATTTCAGCGGGTGGGTCGGTGGCGTTTGCGATTGAGTGCTTTGAGAATGGCCTGCTCACCATTGAAGATACCGGTGGGCTGGAACTGCGCTGGGGTAACACATCAGCGATCATCGATGTGCTTAAATTGATGATCCGGCGCGAGGGCATCGGTGATCTGCTGGCAGATGGAAGCAAGGTGGCGGCAAAGCGCATCGGACGTGATACTGCCCGCTATGCCGTGCATGCGGGCGGGCAGGAGCTTGCCATGCACGACGGGCGCAACGATCCGGGCTTTGCCCTGCACGCCGTGGTGGAACCCACTCCGGGGCGGCATACCATTGGCGCCTACCAGTACTATGAAATGTTCCAGCTCTGGACGCGGGTGAAGAGCGCGCCCAAAGTGGAAGCCATGTTTTACCCAAAAGACAGTAAATATACCGGTGACACGGAAAAAGCAGAGTGGGCGGCGAACTGCAGCCGTTTTACCGCATTGATTAATGCTGCCGGGTTGTGCATGTTTGGCGCCATGATCGGTGTGCAACGCATTCCCATCTTTGAATGGTTGAACGCCGCCACCGGCATGAGTCTGACCCCTGATCAGTACATGCAAATTGGCCAGGAGATCCAGGATTTGCGCCAGGCATTCAATATGCGCCACGGCGCGCCAACGCGGGCGGAGATCAACCCGCGCGCAGTGGGTCAGCCACCGCTGGAGGCTGGCGCCAACCGCGGACGCAGCCTGCCCATGGACGAGCTGGTGAACCGTTACTGGCAATTAATGGGTTGGGATGAACACGGGCGCATTCCAGCCGCGCGTTTACAGGAACTGGGTGTTGCTGAACTGGTGAGCGAAAGGGGCGCATAGGATGACACATCGCATCATTGAGGATTGCACCGGCTGTACAGCCTGTGTGCGCCAGTGCCCGGTGGGCGCCATCAGCGGGGAACGCAAGCACCTGCACGTGATCGACCCGCGTATCTGCATTGATTGCGGCGCTTGCGGCCGTATCTGTCCGGTGGATGCCGTGCTGGCTCCTTCCGGTGAGCGGGTGGCGCATATCAAACCATCCATGTGGCCCAAACCCGAATGGGATTACGAAACCTGCACCGATTGCAAGGTTTGTGTGGCGTCATGTCCCACGGGCAGCATTGGCCTGGCCGGTGTTGGCAACAGCATGGGGTTGGCCCCCAGCCGCCCATGGTTGCAGAACCCCAAGACCTGCATCGCTTGCGCTTTTTGCGAGCTGGATTGTCCGGTGTATGCCATCACGATGAAATCACCGCAGGCGGCGGTTCAAGAGGTGAAAACAATAACCGTTTAAGACCAATTATCCAAAATACTTTACCACTGGTTGGTTTTTAAGGTATGATAAATTTATAACCGGAATCCAACCAGTTTTCATTTAAATTGTCCATGCCTGATCAACCCACCCCAAAGATATTGATTGTGGAAAGCAATCCGCTGATTGCTGATTTTCTGCGCGTTCAGTCGCTTGAGCCGATGGGTTTTATCGTGCAGCAGGCGTCTGATATTACCGGGGCGTTGGAAGCAGTGAAATCCTTCAGACCTCATTTAATCATTGCCGATCTCAACCTGAGCGGGTTGACCGGCAAGGATCTGCTGATTGCGCTCAATCACCAGGGCATTGAAACGCCGGTGATCGGGCTGACCCAGCACGGCATGGAAAAGGATATCATCCAATCCTTCCGCCTTGGTGCGGTGGATCATTTAATCTGGCCGGTGCGCGAAACCGAGGTGATCTCGGCGGTGGAACGCGCGCTCAAGCAGGCATTTGGCCGGGCGGAACGCGAAGCATTTGCCCGCCAGTTACAGGGCATCAATCAGGAAATGGAAAACCGGGTGCGTGAATTGACCACCCTGTTTGGCATTGGCAAGGCGGTGACAGCCATCACCGAGCAAAATGTGCTGTTCGAGCAGATCGTCAACGGGTCACTCTCGGCGTTGCAGGCTGATATTGGCTGGTTGTTGTTGCTTGACCCTGTAAAGGAACGTCTGTTGCTATCAGCCCAGCGCAACCTGCCTCCCGAGCAACAGAAAGCGAGCTGGAGGGATGTTTTCACCTCGAGCATCCTGCAAAAAGCGCAACCCCGTGCTGAGTCGGGCAGCCGGCTGGCGGAGCTTGGATTGGGCCATCTGGGACGGGCGGCAGTGGGTACGCCCATCATGGTGCAAAAACAGGTGGCCGGGTTGATGGTGTGCATGCGCCGTGAAGACCGGCCCTTCACCCAGTCGCAGATGGACCTGCTGGCAGCCATTGCTGATTACGCTTCCATTGCCATCATGAATGCGCGCCTGGTGCATGCGCTGGAAGACCGCGCCAAGTCCCTCAAAGGTGTGATCGAAGCCACCCAGCGCAGGGAGAAAACCCGCAACGATGCGCTGACGGATCTCAACAAGGGCGTTCATTCACAACTGGAGTTCTCACTCAACATGCTGGAGAGCCTGCTGGCCGGCAAGACGGGCCGGTTGGACCCCAACCTGAGAAACAATTTGATCATCCTTCGCAACCAGTTGCTGGCGATTAAACAATCAGTGGCGGTGGCCAGCCTGCCGGAAAACCAGCCGCGCATCAACCTGCCGGTGGTGGATCTGGTCAGCGCGGCGCGGCGTTCCATGATGCGCTTCCAGCGTGAATGTGATCAGAGCAATTTGCGCATGTCGCTTGACCTGGCCGGTGGCATTGTAAACGCGCTGGGTGACCCCAATTACATTGATCAGGTCTACGACGGCCTGCTCTCCAATTCGGTGCACTTTACCCGTCCCGGCGGGCGCATCACCATCCGCATAGAGCGCGGAGACGGCCTGGCAAAAGTGTCCATTCAGGATACCGGTGTGGGTATTCATCCCAATCAAATGGCGCACCTGTTTGACACTCATCCCAATCAAAGCCGCGAACAACCGGCGACGCCCAGCATGTATCTGCATCTCGGGCAGATTTATGCCATGGTGCAGGCGCAGGGTGGGCAACTTGTGGCTGAGAGCAAACCGGGTCAGGGTTCCATTTTTACGTTCACGCTCCAAGCCCAGGATTAATCATGCGCATGAAGAATGCGTGGGGATTGCTTCTGTTGCCTGCCTTGCTGGCTGGTTGCGGATTATTTTCGCCTGTCCGTAATGAACCGGATTGGCGTCCTGAAAATGACCTGAACTGGCAGATCCAGCTTTCCGTGCCGCCGCAGGCTGATCCGCTTGATGTTGATCTGTACGATGTGGACCTGTACGATACTTCAGCGGAAACCGTGGCGGCTTACAAAGCGCGTGGTATTACCATGATTTGTTATTTCAGCGCGGGTAGCTGGGAGGACTGGCGTCCAGACGCCGGTGATTTTCCGCCCGAAGTGCTTGGCAAGGATTATGTTGGCTGGGCGGGGGAGAAGTGGTTGGATATTCGCAATCTGGAGGCACTTGAGCCGATCATGCGCGCGCGGCTGGAACTGTGCAGAGACAAGGGCTTTGACGGAGCCGACCCTGACAACATGGACAGCCACACCAATGACACCGGTTTTCCGCTGACGGCTGAGGATCAGTTGCGTTACAACCGCTTCATTGCCGACCTGGCTCACAGCCTGGGGTTGCAGGTGGGGCTGAAAAATGACCCCGAACAGGCAGTGGAGCTGGAACCCTGGTTTGATTTCATGGTCACTGAGGATTGCTTTGACCAGGGCTGGTGTGGGTTGGCGCAACCTTTTGCCCGGGCGGGCAAGCCGGTGTTGATGATTGAGTACACCGACCTCGGTGCAAAAGTGGGTGAGTTTTGCCCGGCTGCGCAGGCGTGGAATTACCAGGCGTTGCTCAAAAAGCGCGATCTGGGTGAATGGCGCCAGCCGTGCTGGTGAGAGTACGGGTAGGGTGGGTCGGAGCTTTTCCGACCCACCGATTGATATATCATCCGAGAAAGACGGTGGGTCCAAAAGCGAACCCACATTACGGCGACCTGCTCGCAGCCTGTAGGGCGGAGCGCCCGTTTCACCGGCGAGGTGTTCTTCCATGCCGCCGATTTGAGTAAGTGTAAGGTGAGTCGGAGTGGTAGGGTGGGGCACCAGCTTCGCTGGCGTGATGCTTTCTCAGCCCACCGAATGTGTGCGGTAAATAACATTATCCACATTGATTGGTGAAAAGCGGTGGGTCCAAAAGCGGACCCACCCTACGGCTGACTAATTAGTTGGAACAGATCTCGGAGCTTTTCCGACCCACCGATTTATATATCATCCGAGAAAGACGGTGGGTTCAAAATCGAACCCACCCTGCGGCTACGGCTCCAAATAGCCCAACCAGCGTTTTTGCAAATCAATAACCGTCTCCAGCGTCTGGCGGGCGGCTTTATGGCTGTGCACCACGGGGTCCACCAGCAGCGCCTGCAAGGCTGCCTGCTTTGACCGGTTGAGCACGGCTTCCGCGGTCAGGTCGTGCACGGCGTATTGATTGTTCAGCAGACCGCCAAAGGCTTTGGGCAGCTTGCCCAGTTGCAGCCCGTGAACGCCTTTTGCGTCCACAACGGCAGGAACCTCAACCGCAATGTCAGCCGGTAGATTGTCGATCAGACCGTTGTTCATCACATTGACAGCGTGCTCCTCATGACAGGAATCGTTGATGATGCCTTCCATAATCGGCACAATCGTCCAGCCTTCATTGGAGCCTTCAATGCGGTCATCAGAAACCGCCACGGCGCACCACTGCTGGTAAATTGCGTAGAAGTCGAGGATGCCCTGATGATCCACTGCATCCTGCGCCCACTGGATGTATTCTCCAAAGTGGCTGTCGGTGGTGATGGGTAGATAACCAAAATCCTCCAGAATGACCTTGAACAGCTCGCGCTCAGCCCACACGTTACCTTTGTGAACCAGGGGGTTTTCAGCGGGGTTCATCTCGTGCGCAACGCTCTCCATCAAGCTCGGCAGGGTGGCAAAATATGCCGGTGCATTGGCGCGCACATCGGGGTAGGCGTCCTTGCCGCTGTCCTTGTAGTGCACATCCAGCAGGATGGAGAAATGATTGAGGCCACCAGCGTGGAAGCTGATGTTTTCCAGCGGGGTATCAAGGATTTTCGGCAGGTGCTCCGGCAGCGAGGCCACCTCGTGGCACAGCCCCACCAGCTTGAGCGCAGGGAATTTGCGCATCACGGTGGTGCAGATGCGGCTCATGGGGTTGGAGAAGTTGAACACGTAAGCGTCAGGGCAGATCTCCATGATATCGGCGCAGATATCGAGGATGGGGGGAATGATGCGCAGTGAATGGAACAGGCCACCCGGCCCGCCATTTTCGCCGTACACCTGGCGGATGCCGTATTGCATGGGAATTTTCCAGTCCTGATCCCACAGTTCAAAACGGCTGCCCACTTCAATGGAAATGATGCAGAAAGTGGCGCCCTGCAGCGCCTCGCGGCGATCGGTGGTGGCTTGCAGGGTGAAGGGCAGGTTGTGTTTCTTGATATACCGCAAGGCAATATCTTCCACCCGCTTGAGCGCAGTCGGGTTGATATCCAGCAGCGTGACGGTGCTGCCTTCAAAGGTTTTGCTCTTGAGGATGTCGCCGAGTGTGCCCAGCCCAAAATTCGCCGAGCCGGCGCCGATTAATACGATCTTTTGTGCCATAAAACATCTCCTCGTAAATATGGGTTATGACCAGCCGATGCAGGAAAACGCGCGAGCGCGTTGAAATGGCACGGTAATATGACAATTGACTATCAATTATGTAAAGTATGCTTTATTGACACACCAAAACCGCAAATGTATGATGGGTCTGGCAGTTCAAACTGTTGGCAATTTATCTCGAGTAAGATGATCCCCGCGTCTGGGTGGAGCGGGGATGCGAACGTGAACGTTCGCTTACGCCCAGTCATATTATAGGTGCACTTATGTTGATTGTCCATCGCTCTGACACGCTTGCCCTGGATGCTGATCGTTACCGCCTGGTTTTTCCGGCTGACCGGCCGTATGTGTGTTTGAAAGCTGCCAACGGCCAGACATTGGCTGACCTGTACGCACTGGCCGGGGTGCAGTCCGGCGGGCAGGATGAGGATTCGATCCTGGTTGGCCCGTGGAAGGTTGAAGAAGGTGAGGACTGGGTCCTGTTCTCGGCTGAGGTGCAAAGCTCGGTGTGGGAACGCAAGCTGGTGCGCTTCCGCTGCTGGCAAACGCGGTTTGCTTATGAAGTTACTGTTTTCGGCAATGGCGCCCTGGGCGAGGTTTGTTACTTCGGCGGCAATACATCTGCCAATGTGCGCTGGGGCAGCGGGTTTTTCTGGTCGGGGCAGGCCTTTAAAAAAGGCTTTAACCCCGAACCTGGCACGGATGAAGCTTACTTTTTCCAGTCGTCGGCATCTTCCAGCATCAATCTCACCGGTGTGCCGCTGCCTGGCAGGGCGGACTGGTTTTTTACCCCACCTCCATTCTGTTACGGCTTTGATACTTCCTCCGGCTGGATGGGTATGGGGGTGGAAGCGCGCCCAGGTATGCACACTTATAGTGAATTTGAATATCACGGGCGCAACGGCGCTTTTTACCTGACACTGGCGTTTGACGGTCAGACACAGGTGCAGGGCAGCCTGACCCTGCCGGCAATTGGCTTTGATTTTGAAGATGACCCCTACCGCGTGCTCAGCGAGCATGTGGGCGCGCTTAATTCACTGGCGGGGGGTGAAGCGGATCAGCCTGTGAGACCGGCATGGTGGTACGAGCCGATCTTTTGCGGATGGGGCGCGCAATGTGCGCTGGCAGCGGCTGAAGGCGGACGTGCGCCTGATTACGCCACCCAGTCCAATTATGTCAATTTTCTCTCCACCCTGCTGCTTAACGGGGTGGAACCCGGCACAGTGGTGATTGATGATCGCTGGCAGGCCACCTACGGCGGCAACGAAGTGGACGCCACCCAGTGGCCCGACCTGCCCGGTTTTATTCGCGAGCAACACACCAGTGGACGCAGGGTGCTGCTTTGGTTGAAAGCCTGGGACCCGCAGGGTGTACCGGTGAGTGAGTGCATCACCAACGCAGCCGGAAAACCGGTGGCGGTGGACCCCACCAACCCTGCCTATGAGGCCCGCCTGCGCTCCTCAGTACGGCGCATGTTGTCCGATGAAGGCTACGGCGCCGATGGATTCAAGATTGATTTCACCGCACGCATCCCTTGCGGGCCTGGGCTGCATCGCCACGGCAGTGCCTGGGGATTGGAATTGATGCACCGCTATCTATACATCCTGTACAGTGAAGCCAAAGCGGTAAAGCCGGACGCGCTGGTGATTGCGCACACCCCGCACCCCTATCTGGCGGATGTGGTGGACGCCATTCGCCTGAACGACATCAACACCGCTTTTGATCCGTGCCGCACCATGAGCCACCGCGCCATTGTGGCTGAGATCGCCTGCCCGCGCGCGCTGGTGGACACCGATAACTGGCCCATGCCGTCGCGTGCGGTCTGGCGGCAGTATCTGGAAACGCAGCCCGCGTTGGGCGTGCCTGCCCTGTATTTTGTTGACCGCATCGATTCCACCCAGGAACCGCTTGAACCTGAGGATTACGCCAGCATCCGCCGCGTGTGGGATGCCTATCGTTCCGCCCTGGCGCTCAACGGCATCCGTCCCATGGAAGGTCTGCCTGCCGTACCCAAAAAACAGGCTGGTGGGCAATAGCAAGTTGTCCGTCAACCGGACGGAACCCCCCGGCTATTCTTTAAATGATCGTTCCCAGCATTCATGGAGGCTGATTTGTTAACCAACGACAAAAAACTCTCGCAAAAATTGTTCATGATCGGCAACGCCCACCTGGACCCGGTGTGGCTTTGGCAGTGGCAGGACGGCTTTCACGAAGCCAAAGCCACCTTCCGCAGCGCACTGGACCGCATGCGCGAGTTTCCTGATTTTGTTTTTGTTTCCAGTTCGGCGGCATATTTTGAATGGATCGAACAAAATGAGCCGACCATGTTTGCCGAAATACGCCAGCGCATTGCCGAGGGTCGCTGGCAACTGGTGGGCGGCTGGTGGGTGGAGCCGGATTGCAACCTGCCTGCTGGCGAATCCTTTGCCCGCCAGGGGTTGTACGGCCAGCGATATTTTAAAGAAAAGTTTGGCGTTACTGCCCGCTGCGGTTACAACGTGGACAGCTTTGGGCATAACGCCATGCTGCCGCAAATCCTCAAAAAGAGCGGCATGGATCGCTACGTGTTTCTGCGCCCATCCCCACACGAGAAGGGTCTGCCCGGACGGCTGTTCTGGTGGGAGTCGGATGATGGCTCGCGGGTGATGGCTTTTCGCATCCCGTATGAGTATTGCTCGTGGGGCAAGGACATTCAGCAGCACATCACGCGTTGCGCCGAAGAGCTGCGCGACCCGTTCAGCGAGTCGATGTGCTTTTATGGCGTGGGCAATCACGGGGGTGGGCCGACCATTGAAAACCTGGAGAGCATCCATCGTTTGATGGAAGACCCGCAACTGCCCAGCCTGGTGCTTGCCTCACCGGATGAGTTCTTTGACGCTGCCAGCCTGCGTGCCGAACGTCTGCCCGTGGTGCATGATGAACTGCAGCATCACGCCAGTGGTTGCTATGCGGTACATTCGGGCGTGAAACAGTGGAACCGCCGCGCGGAAAACCGTTTGCTGGCTGCTGAAAAACTGAGCGCCGTCTCTGCCTGGGCGGTCAGCCTGCCCTACCCGCAGGATTTTGGCACGGCCTGGAAAAGCGTGTTGTTTAATCAGTTCCATGATATTCTGGCTGGCACCAGTATTGAAAGCGCCTATGAGGACGCCCGCGATCAGTACGGCGAAGCGCTTTCCATTGCGGGGCGCAACCTGAACAATGCCGTCCAGGCGCTCGGCTGGCACATCAACATCCAGCCGGAAGAGCGGCTGCGTCCGGTTATCGTATTCAACCCAAATGCGTGGGCCGGAACCCAGAATATTGAAGTGGAAATGAGCGAAATCAAGCCGGATGATGTCTTGCTGGACGAAAATGACCAGCCGGTTCCATTCCAGACAGTGCGCTCACAGGCCACCGCCCTGGGTCGCAACCGCCTGACCTTCACCGCCGACCTGCCCGCACTGGGTTACCGCACCTTCAGGGTTGTACCGCGCAAGACCAGCAAAACCTTTGCGGATGTGCAGGCCAGTGACACTGTTTTGGAGAATAACCGCTTTCGGCTGGAATTTGACCCCGAAACAGGCTACATTCGCAGCCTGCGCGACAAACAGGCTGATCTGGAGATCTTTACCGCCAGCGGGGCTGTGCCGGTGGTTTACGAGGATCATTCGGATACGTGGGGGCATAACGCCTTCACCTTTGACCGCGCGGTGGGCATGTTCAAAGCCAGCAGCGTGCGCCTGATTGAGCACGGCCCGGTGAAAGCCGTGATCCGCGTGATCAGCGAATGGGGGCGATCCCGCATCGTTCAGGAATTTGCCATGTACGCCGGAATGGATGCCATTGACGTGAATGTGATGGTGGACTGGCACGAGCAGCGCCAGGTACTCAAGCTGCGCTTCCCGTTGCATCTGTACTCCATGAACAGCACCTACGAAATTCCGTACGGCAGCATTGTGCGCCCCGCCTGTGGTGAAGAGGAGCCTGCCCAGAACTGGGTGGACGTATCCGGGTTGTCCAAGGACAATCAAGAGATGTACGGGTTCAGCCTGATCAACGATGGCAAGTACAGTTTTGACGTACGCATCCGCGACATTGGCATGACCGTGCTGCGCAGCCCGGTGTACGCCAATCACATGCCGGTGGACCCGCAGGAGGGCGAGGAATACTCCTATATTGACCAGGGCATCCAACGGTTCCGCTATCGCATGTTGCCGCACCGCGGTACATGGGCTGATTCGGGAACCGTGCGCCAGGCAACTGAGTTTAATCAACCGCCGGTGGTGCTGTTGGGAACCAGCCATGCAGGCGAACTTCCGCAAACCGATTCGTATATCTCGGTGGAACCGGAAAATGTGCTGGCAAGCGTAATCAAGCTGGCTGAGGATGGCGGCGCATGGATTGTGCGCGCTTATGAGACCGCCGGGATGAGCGCCCATGCCTGCCTGCAACTGAGCCACCTTGGGCGGGAGATCAGGGTTGACTTTGACCCGTATGAGATCAAGACCTTCCGCATTCCATTCAATGCAGATGAACCGGTCGTTGAGACCAATCTGCTGGAATGGGTGGACGAAGAGGAAACGAAATAATATCTTGCGAAAAATCTTCACAATTTATTCATAACTGGTTGATATATTGTGAACAGTAACAGGATTGATGGTTATTCAACCATGCATGAATAAAGGAGAGATGTATGAAGAAATGGATCATTATCGCTGTGGTGGTGGGTGTGGTGTTTCTGGCTGCCGGAGCGGTTGGAGCGGTGGCGCTTGCCCGCTCGGTACTGGACGGTCGCGGTATCTTTGACCGTATGAATATGGACGAAGTCATGCCTGGCCCGCGTTCCATGAACAGTGATGACAACGGCCGCTGGGATATGCCCATGATGCACCCCGGTGGTCCCGGAAGGCCCGGACGTGGCGGCCCGGGTGGTTGGATGGGTGCCCAATGCGGCGAGGATGGCGAGAATTGCCCTGACCGCGAGGTGATGCATCAGGCCATGCTGGCTGCAATGGCCGATCAACTGGGCATGAGCGCGGAGGATCTGCAAACCCGTCTGGATGATGGGGAGCGGATGCGCGACATTGCGGAAGAGCAGGGCCTGGAAGATGATGCCTTCAGGGATGCCATGCAGGCTGCCCGCGTTGAAGCCATTGACAGCCTGGTTGCCAGTGGTGAACTGACCGAAGAGCAGGCCGAATTCTTAAAGGAGCACGCTCCGATGCTGCGCATGGCTGACCGCATGATGGATATCTGTGGCGAGGACGGCGAGAATTGCCCCGACCGTGAGGTAATCCACACCGCCGTGACGGCTGCCATGGCGGATCAACTGGACATGAGTGCGGATGACCTGCAGGCCCGTCTGGATGATGGCGATCGCATGTGGGAAGTGGCTGAGGAACAGGGCATGGATGAGGACGAGTTCCGCGCAGCCATGCAGGCTGCCCGCATTGAAGCCATTGACAGCCTGGTGGCAAGCGGCGAGTTGACCGAAGAGCAGGGTGAATGGCTCAAGGAACACAAACCGATGATGAGAATGGGACAGCGCATGTTTGGACGGGGTGGATACGGCCCATTTGGGTCGGATGCAACCGACGACCCCGACAATTAACCATATTTGATATTGGATAAAGAGGTCAGGTTTTCCCAGCCTGGCCTCTTTTTCATTACGACGGGGTCAGTATGTTAGAATAGCCGGTGTTCCGTGAAACCAATCCGCTGATGTCGCGTATATGTTATGTCAGACATTATTCAATCTGTTTAAACCATCAAGGAGCAAGATCATGAAAAAATCAGCAATGTTGTTGGGAGTGTTTGTCCTCATCCTGGTGCTTTCATCGGTGGCATGTGCGTTTGGCGGCGTGCAGATGGACGGCAACACCATGTCGGTCACCATCGAATTGAATGAGGCTCAGGTCAACCAGATGTTGAGCCAGCCGGATGCCAATGTCAGTTCCAATGTCCTGCTGGATGAGATCACCAGTGTGGACATGCAGGATGAGGTCATCAAGGTGTTTGGAAGATACACCAAGGAAGACGGAACCCAGGCAGAGGGCAGCTACGAAGTGACCTTTTACGATGAGAATGGCGAATTGAAAGCCGAGATCGTTGCGGTGGATATTGAAGGCTACAGCATTGATGACCCGCGCGTGGCTGAGATCAATAACCGCATGGCTGAGGAACTGGCAAAGTCAGCTTCTGAATCGCAGGGCGAGGTGCGCTTCACCGATGTGCAGATCGCTGACGGCAAGCTCAAGATGACCGTCGAAGTGCAGATGAAGTCAGACAACCAGTAGTCTGGGCATGAAAAGCAAAAAGGGCGCACCTGGTTGTGCGCCCTTTTATGTTTAATTTCTGCCCGGGTGGCTCAGCCTTTTCGCGCGGCGAGGCGGGAAACCAGGGCTGCCAGCCCGCCCAGCGGGAATGCCAGCAGTGAGACCGCCAATACCTGGATCAACGAAATCAAGCCGATGAAACTGATCAGCAGGTCATGGATGAAATTGGTGACCACAAAACCATTGACCGCCACGTGCACCATCACAGGGATGAGCAGCAGGTATAACACCGCCATGCCCAGGGTAAGTGTACCGGTGAAAACCTGCAAGGGGGGCTTTTCCAGCAGGCGGGTGCGCCATGTGTACAGACCCAACGCCAGCAGCAGGGCGATCAACGACGTGATCACCACATAAATCACCAGGTCGGTGGCGCTGGTGATGCCGCTGACCGAATAGGGGCGGGCATCCAGCACGGCGAAACGCAAATGAAACACAACGCTGAACAGCAGCGCCGAGAGAATCAACCACGGAGATACGGGGATGCGCTTCCATGAGAGCAGCGCTGGCGGAATAAGCAACACCAGGATCGCGCCGATCAGGTAGGGGATGCGCTGTGCGCCGCGTTTGGCGGCCATGTCGTCTGCAATGGCGGTTGATGCATTTCCGCTGCGTTCAAATTCGCGAATAAATTCATCCGGGCGGTATGCAACTGTGGTGTACGCATCTGCCAGGCCCTGTTGCTGGGCTGCATGGGCAGCAGCGATGGCTTCCTCCACGTCTCCGGACAGCGTCAGCATCTCGATGAGCGGGCGGCCTTCCGTGGAGGCTGGCAACCCAGCGCCAAGCAAGGTTGAAATGGTTGGGGCAACATCCACCATCTGAATGTCGTCGTATTCACCCGGTTGCACTGCCGCGCCAACCATCACAAATGGCTCCACCAGGGTCACCGGGTCCTGCCCACCGTGCCCGCCCATGTCGATCTGTCCGTGGTCAGAGCACACCAGCAGGGTGTCCTTCGAAAAATCCATGTGAGTGATGATCTCGGCCAGCATGTCATCAACGCGTGTGGCGGCTGCGTTCCAGTTGGGGCCAGCCGGTCCACCTTCGTGATGACCGGCGTAGTCCACCTGATCCAGGTGTATCAATACAAATTCGTACCCGCCGGAATCCAGCCAGGGCAGGGCGTTTTCCAGCACCAGCAGATCAGCGGCGTGATCCTCACCTTCAGTGAAGAAGCCGGCGTCCTGGCTCTCTGCAGGAATCATGTTCTCAAACCAGAAATAGCCCGAAACGGCCGTTTGATGACCGGCGCGTTTTGCGGCTGTGAAAACCTCGTCCTGCGTGAACGACCAGAGGTCCTCATTGGCCACATTAAAAATAGGACCATCATTGATGGGCGGATACGCGCCGGTCAGCAGGGTGGTCCAGCCGGGTTGGGAGAAGGAAGGCGGCTGGCTGGTCATGCGCGCGCTTGCCCCGCTCTCCCGCAGGGAGGCCAGGGTGGGCATCACTGCGGTGTTCATGGCCGTGTCATAGCGCAGCGCATCGATCAGCACCCACACCACCCTACGGGTCAGGGCTTCACTGGCAGGCGGCAGATCTGCCGGTGCCTGGTCCTTTAGCGGGGAGCGATAATGATTGAAGGAATCGATTAATGCCGTGGCGTTAAAGTACGAGCCAACGGCAAGCGCGGCCATCAACAGGCCGGCGAGCAGGATCAGGCGGGAAGGTTTCATGGAAAGGTTCCTATGGAGGGGTTTCGGAGCAGGAGCAATTATACTCGTCCGGCAGGGGCATCGTGTGTATAATGAGTGTACCACCGGCCGGCAATGAACCATACCCCATGTTTGGTTTTTTCCGACCCTTTCAGCCCAACCATGTATTTATCCATTGAGAGCAACAGCCCATGAGAACCAGAAAAACAGACGCCGTGCGCGATTGGACACGCACCCAGGTTGGTGAGTATGCAAAACTTTACCCACTCTACTGCCAGTACGCAGCCACGTTACGGACGGTTCTGGAACACGTCGCCGCTCAATTCATCCAGTATCCCATTATTCAATCACGGCCCAAGTCCATCGCCAGTTTTACTGAGAAGATCCTGCGCAAACGGGAAAAGTATCATGACCCTGTGCACCAGCTCACCGACCTGTGCGGGGGGCGCATCATCGCTGAGAGCATGGATCAGGTGGACGGGGTATGCGCTTATATTGAAGCCCATTTTTTAATCGATACCCATAACAGCCAGAAGACCAACCAGCGATTGCGCCCCAATGAGTTTGGCTATCGCTCCAATCACTATGTGCTTCAATTTCGACCGGGGGAGTTCCCCAATGCCGACGTGCCGGTTCACATCCCCCAGGAATTATACGGCTTGAAGGCTGAGGTGCAGGTTCGCACCATTTTGGAACATGCCTGGGCAAACTTCGCGCACGACCGCATCTACAAGACCGGGGCGCAATTGCCCATCGAAGTGCAACGGCAGATGAACAGCGTGGCCGCCATGCTGGAGGAAGCCGACATGGAACTGGTGCGTGTGCTGGAACGGCTGAAAGTATATGCCGCCAGTTTCGGCGCTTACATGGATGGCAACCAGTTGCGCGATGAAATTGGGTTGCTGCAAATTGTGCTCGAACATGACCGCGGCAACGCCCAGGCAGCCGAAAAGGTGGCGCTGTATGCCGCCACACTGGGCAACTGGGACCTGGTGATCCGCACGCTCGAGCCGTTTGGCGATCACATGACCCGCTCCATGCGCCGCACGCTGGGGCTGGCTTTGTGCCGCAAGTATGAAAATGAGGAAGGATCAGATCATCTGCTGCGGGGACAGCAGTTGTTAAAGCAGGCCGGAACCGAGCGCAGCGGAGACGCGGATGCGCTGGTGTATCTGGCAAACACGTTAAAGACCACCGATCCTGACCTGGCGCGGGAGTATTTGCACCGCGCGGTGGAAATTGACCCCGGCAACTCTTATGCCCTGGGGCACTATCTGGAGACCGAAATTGTCAAATGGAACAGTCCCCAGGCGTTGCAGGCGCTGGCGCCGGTGATCCAGCAGGCCATTGGGCGGGACAGGCAGCAGGCGGCGGCAGGCATTAATCTGCCCTGGGCGTATTTCAACATTGGGCGGTTTCACCTGTTCACAGGCAGGGTGCATGATGGCCTGGCGGCATTTGCACGGGCCATCTCGCTCAGTCCGGTGGGATGGATGCTGGAGACCACGCTGGCTTCACTGCATCGCTTGGATGGAGTGGGTGACCGCATGGAAGGTCTGCAGGCAGCCCAGACCCTGCTAAAAACCGGCATGATCTTCCGCTTCGGTGATAAATCCAACCTCGCTCCCGGTTGCTGCCCGCCGGTTGTTTACCTGCCCTTCCTCGGCGATCTACCGGAACCCCCCGCTGCCGAACTAAATCTGTTGCGCTCGGCGCTGGCCGGGTTCAGCGGGCAGCTTTATCTGCTGGGGCCTGCCGGGACAGTGGAGGCATGGATCAAGGAATTGCGCGCACCTGATTCCAAATTCACGGTGTGCGCTTATTTGCTGACGCAGGATCATGATCTGGCAAACCAGGATGTACGCGTGGTGGATTGCAGCATGGACGGCGGAGTGAACGCATCTGTACGCCTGTGGGCGGATCTGGCCGAGAGCGGTATGCACGCCAGTGATATCTGCGTACCCGGCATACTGGGTGGAAACCTGGCCGGGCTTAATTACCGCCTGGCGCTTGGCCTGGGTGCGCGGGTGGGTTTGCTGCCCACGCCCAATTCCGTTGAAGAGCAATTGTTCACCGATCCTGACTGGTACACGCTGGAAACCCTGGGCGCCTTACCTGCCGATCAGCAGGTGCTGCGGGCATTCTTCAGCCAGAACCCGGCCGGGTTGGAAGAGGAAGCCCGTTTGCGACTGGCGCAGTACCTGCATGAGGAATACCGCACCACGCGCCTGCAGGCATTACAAAATAAAGACCGCTCGGTCACCACTTGGGAACGTCTTTCGGATGAACTGCGGGAATCATCCGGTAAAAAAGCCGACCACATTCAGGCACAACTGGAGCAGATCGGCTGCAGCATTTGTCCGGTGGAGATTGGATCGGTGCGGGTGATCAGTTTCAGCGATGACGAGATCCTGGCGCTTGCCCGGCTGGAACATGCCCGCTGGGTGGTGGAACGCAGCCTGAACGGTTGGCGGTACGGCGCTGAAAAAGACACTGACCGAAAAATTAATCCCAACCTGGTAGCCTGGGAGCAGCTTTCGCCCACCGTGCAGGAGTGGAACCTGAAAGAAATGCGTAATTTACCCACCCTGCTGGCGGGTCTGGGACTGGAAATCCAGCGTATTGTTGATCAACATGGGAGTGGTGCATGACCGATATCTTCATATCCTTTGTCAATCAAGACAAAGCCATCGCTGAAACCATCGGAGAGGCGCTGGATGGGCGCGGTTTCCAGAGCTGGTATTACACCCAAAAGGGCATGGTGGGAGTGCGCTACATTGAACAGATCATTGAGGCGTTGCGGGAATCAAGTTGCATCCTGTTGATCGTATCCTCCCATTCGCTCAATGACACAAAGAAACAGGTTGACGGTGAAGTGCTGTTCGCCTTTGAGCATGGCAAGCCGATCATCCCCATTCTGGTGGAGACCACCATGGAGGATCTCGACCGGCTGCGTCCGGTCTGGCGCTACGCTGTGGCAGGCTGTACGGCTGCGCGCTGGCTGGCACAAGACCCGGATGCCTTCATGGAGAAGCTGTGTGAGGGTCTGCAACAATTTGTCAATCCGTCGGGCCAGCAAACTCCCGCGTTTGTGCCGGAAGAGGAAAGCGAGCCTCCGGTTGAAGAGGAACCCCTCCTGGAGCAGAGTAAACCCACGTCTCCGGAAAAAGAGGTTCTCCCCACCATCGAGTCGGTGGAGTTGCCCGGGGCCGATATCTTTAATTCACAGGGTATTTTGCAGGTGAACGCCTTTTCCAGAGCGGTGCAAGGCGCCCTGGCACAGGTCAGCGGCGAAGCCCAGTTGCTGGGGCACAGCCGCATCGGAGTGCCGCATATCACCCTGGTGCTCTCCGCCATTCCTGACGGTTTGACCCAGAAAACGCTGTTGCATTTTCACGTTGATCCCAAACTGTTGCGTGATTCATTAAGGGAGAGCCTGGCAAGCGGAGGTACGTCGCCATCCCTGCTGGCCCTGATTGCCGCCTCTTTTTCAGAACGCGGATTGAAATGCCTGGCGTGGGCCGGAACCCTTGCCAGGGAAGAAGGGGTGGCGGAAATCAACGAACGCCATTTGTTGCTGGCGGTACTCTCACAGACCGACGGCGTCACCGCGCGGGTGTTCTCGGATCTCGGGTTGGATGTCACCCGCATGGCAGCCATGGTGCGCGGTGAAAAGGTTGATGTGGCTGACCCGCTCAACCTGGCTCCAGATGCATTTGAGATCATGCGCCTGGCGCAGGTTGAAGCGTGCAATAACGGTTACCGGACCGTGGAAACCCCCTACTTTATCATCGGTTTGAGCCAGTACAGGGAAGGCAGATTTGCCAGCGCCCTGCTGGAAACAGGCGAGGATATTGAGGGCATTCAGGAACGCATGCGCAGCCTGATGCCCTCCATCGGGCAGCCCATCCGCACCCCGCGCCGGCTGACGCGTGCACATTTTTCAGAACGCATGCAGGCCATGATCCGCATGGCGGAGGAGGAAGTGGCTTCCCGAAACCCGGGCAGGACAGGGCAGGAGGTGGATGAGCTGGCATTGCTGCGTGCATTAAGCGCCACCCAGGGCAGCATGACGGTTGAATACCTGCGCATGCGCGGTGTGGATTTGCAAAAACTGGTTGATACGTTGTCTCCCTCTGGAGATGATCCTGCCCCCAAGCCCGGACTGGAACCACCCATCACTTTACGCCCTGCTGCGCCGCTTCCACCGCCGGATGTCATTCGCCCGGTTGAGCCGGCTGTTTCCGATGAGGTGGTGCATATAATCAACACTGCGCTCATTGAAGCAACCCAGCTCGGTTTTTCGATCATTGAAACGCCGTTCCTGGTGATCGCCATGCTGCACGAGCACGGCATCACCCGTGAGTCATTTGAGACACAGGGGTTTGACCCTTACATTGTTCAGCAGGTGCTGCGCAGAGCCATGCCGGGGGGGCAGGCGCTGCCCCAACCGCCAACCGTGCGCGCGGGTGAGCTTTCCCCGTGGTGTGATGAAACGGCTGCGCGAATTTTTTCGCCCAATGTCATGCAGGTCATGCAGCAGGCGCGGCAGATCGCCATGCAAGCCGGCAGACAATCCATCCTCGAGTGGGATGTGCTGCTTGCATTTTTGGGTACGCATAACGGGCAAACGCGCACCTTCCTCACCAATTTTGGCGTTGACCTGGAGCGAATGAAGTATTACCTTACTTCGTGATTGTGCGGGCCTGCTTGACCGACCTCATGCGATAAACCTGAAAACCGGCGCGCGCCAGGAAATACGGAATTTTGCGCACCGTCTGCCGGTCCTTCTCCTGGGTGGTGAAGAGCGGGTCATCCCAGTCGAGCAGGTCAGGGTGGGTCATTGCGCGGTTATCCCGTTGCGGGGCATAGCGCCAACCCCATGACAGGCGCTCATCCACCCAGCGGATATGCTCAAGATGCGCCATCTTTTCGATCTCTTCATCTGTAAAGGTGAACTCCTCGGCATCAAACGCAGTCCAGGGGGCCAGTCCACAGCCGATGGCATTCAGTTTTTTGCCTATTTCCAGCGCCTGATTGAGGTTTGACTGGCGGTAACGTTCATCCAGTTTCTCCCAGGGCAAAATGGCAGGGCGGTCAACGGGGTCATGGGTCAGCCCGAGCAGTTCCATCTCATGCAGGTATTCTTCATGGATCACGCGCGCCAGGGTTTCGTGCGTGCCGTCCTCCAGGATTCCCGGGCGGCAGGTACGGTCAATCAACCCGAAGGCCAGTAGTTGTGACTCGCTTTCCTCCATCCCGCGCGTGGTGGTGATCAGGCTGGCCAATCCGCTGTCCTCGCTCATGCGCACCAGGATCTTCACCGGCTGGCTGCGCAAATGACCCAGCAGGGCCAGTCCGGCACTCAACGCCACAGCCGAATCATCCATGCAGATATAGGCATGTGTGATTGAGCTGTTGCCTTCGGCATCCATCAGGAACCTGCCAGCGTAGAACTCGGGTGAATAGGTGTCAATGGAGTGGCGTACAAACTCACATACCGTATCCAGCAGGGGGTATTGCGTGAGCAGGGCGGCAACCTTGGCGTCTGCAAACGGGTCAACAACCTCAATGCGCAGGCGAGCACCGGTCTTGAGGAAATGGGTGTGCCATTGTTGGCCAGCGAGGATGGCGATACTTTCGCCAAGATGCCCCAGCCCAATGATCAACAGCCCCGGGATGGGCATGAAATCCACTGGTTTGGGTGGGAACGGTGGGTATTCGCGCAGCAACATGCGCGCACCCATATCGAAGGTATTGAAGAACTCCAATCGGAAACGCGGACCGGTTTTGCCGTTAAATTCATTTTCGCGCAGCAGCGTCCACAACAGGCGGTCATATATGTGGGTTCGGCACAGCAGTTGTGGGCCGGGGGTATTCTGCACCAACCTCCAGGCCTGGACGGCGATCTCGGCATTGGTTCCATCGTCGCCGGATGCGGTGAACAAATAGCGGGCGCGCAAAATACCTGCCTTAATCAGAATCAACGGGTCGCGCGCGTCTCCCACCAGGGTGATCGCGCCGTACTCGCGGCAGGTTCCCAGCATGGGGTTGGCAGCATCCTGTTCGATCACCACCACCTGACGCCCCTCAGACTGGAACGTTCTGGTCAACAGCAGGCCGCGGCGGCCCAACCCGCACAAAACGATGTGGTCGCGCAGAAAGTACAGGCGCAGCCGCTCCATTTGTTGCTGGAAGACCAGCGCCAGCGCCTGAACCACGGCAATGGCGGCGATGAGGGGCGAGAGCAAACGGGTTACCTGCAATTGCCACGGCATGACGCCCAGCGGTTGGGCCTCAACGGATTCCATGCCAAACAACTGAATGGACTGATAAAAGGCATCCAGCAGATTGTACTGGGTGCCGATTGAACGGTGATAGATCATAAATCCCTGCATGCCAAGCGCCAGTGAAATAAGCGCCAGCAGACCGATCAACGGCCAGCGCACATCCGTCCAGAATGCCAGCAGCCTTCGGCGCAGTGGGATCGAGTTGCGGGGGGTGGTCACGGCGCGCACCGCTTTTTTGTGATTGCGCATTCTGTATTACTCCTCAGCAACCTGCAGGTTTTCATAATTTTCCCACACCAGTTTACCCTGGCTCTCGCCCAGACTGGTGGGGGTGGTGGTGCCGGGCAGCCGGTTTCCGGCTTTGATCCATGCCAGGGGAATGGAAAGACAGCGCGCATTTTCCACCAGTTCGCCTGCGCCGCCAGATCCCTGCGCCGGTTGACCATCCCAGATTGCCAGCAGGAGATCACAATGATGCAGCAGGTAATGATTGCCGGCTTCGTATGCGGTGGAACGCTCATCCTTGGGGGTCAGTTCCACCACCAGGTTGGCGTTTTCCAGCATTTGTTCAAATTCCAACTGTGAAGCGGGGGTTGAGAAATCCTGGGAATAGTCCTCAATGGACATGGGCAAAACTGCCACCATTCTGGCGCCCAGTGCAGGCGTCAAAATGCGGGCAGCCAGCCGGTCGGCGCCTTCAGCCAGACAGGTGAATATGCTGAAATCCTCGCGGGGAAAATCAATCAGAAGCCGGCGTGCCACTTGTTTAATACTGGCGGTGATGCGGTCTTCTTCTGCTAAAAAGCGGTGTCCGGTAATGGCGATTTTGATCATGAGCCCTCGGGGATGACTTTATTTTACGTCATCCTGACAGAATCGCAATGTAAACGCCGCAGAGTTGTTTGTTAATTGACATGCCTGTCAAGTATGTTAAACTTTCTTTATTGCGGTATGACCCCTCCGGTTCAACAAGTTGATCCATTGTCCATAATATCTGGTATTCACCATGACCAATTCTCAAGACAACGCTCCTGTTCTCCAACCGAAGAAAAAGTTTTTGCGCATCCCCATCATCGTGGTTGTGATTTTCATTGTTGCTCTGGGTGTTCTGTTGTTCTCCTTGCTGGGCGGCAGCAAGATCGCCCTGCCTGAGCTGGGTGCATCCACACCTGTGCCGGATGAAGAATCTCAAGAGCTGGTTGTGGCCGCACAGGTGGCAATTGCCCAGGATGATCCAGAACAGGCGCTTGAGGCGGTTTCAGAGGCGATCGATAAGGATGCTGGGAACCCTGGCGCTTACTTGCAGCGTGCCAAAATATTGCTGGACGCTGGAAAACCGGCGGAAGCATTGGAGGATTTGCGCAATGCGGCAGCAGGATTGCCTGAAGATCCTGAGGTGTATTATTATCAAGGTGTGGCGCATTTCAAAATGGAACAATATGAAGACGCCCGGTTGATGTTGACCCGCGCCATTGATTTGCGCTTGGATTATGCGGATGCCTATTACTGGCGGGCGATGACCAACGGAAAGCTCGGCAACTGGGGAATGACGGTCACTGATCTGGATATTTTTCTTGGCTATCATCCAACCGACCCAAATGGCTTGCTGGAACATGGAAAGGCTTTGATGCAAACCGGTCGGATGCAGGATGCCGCCAATGATTTTCGCCTGTTAATCTCGCTGCAACCCGATCAGGCGTTGGTGGATGAAGCCACCAGTCTGCTTGGGCAAACGGGTTACTAATCAAACAGGGCATGATCTGAGCCGGTCCATGTGGACCGGCTTTTTTGTTTCCTGTTTCCTCTTGACATATGAACTTAATGGTCATAGAATATGAACTAGAGGTTCATATTCTATGACGCCCATATCTCCCGCAGAACTGTACGCCATGTTACTTAGCCTGGAAGATGAGGGGTTGGTCACCGCAACTTTTCGGCGACTGGACCCCGAACGCCAGCAGCGTGTGCTGAATGCCATCCTGGAAGAATCTGCTGAAGCCGGACCCGCGGATCTAAACATCAAACGGGTGGCACAGCGCGCAGATGTACCGGTTGGGTCACTCTACCAGTACTTCACCAATCGCGAGAACCTGCTTGAATTTGCCATGCGCCTCTCGGTGCAGGTAACCGTGGACTCGTTCCAGTATTACCGCCCGTTCCTGGTTGAGATGAACTTCAATGACGCGGTTGAGGCGTATTTGAGCGGTGGGGTGGAGTGGGGCGAGCAGGAAGCTGCCTTTGTGCGCTTTTTCGCTGCGGCTGCCTACAAAAATGGCGGCGATCAGTACCGTGACCGGGTGGTGATACCCATTGCTGATGTGTTGCGCGAAATGATGACCGACATGGTGCGCAAAGGGGTGGAGCGCGGTGAACTGCGCACCGACCTGGATGTTGAAGCCACCGCCAGGCTGGTTAACGCTCTGGTGATCGCCCTGGGGGACGCTCGCCTGATCCCCTACCTTAATAATTACTTTCAGTTATATTCACCCGAGATGCCCCCCGAACGCCTGATGGCTGCCCTGGTGCAGTTGTTGGGCCGGGGGCTGGCGCCGTCAGGAGATACAACATCATGAGAGCTTTCTCCATTGCCAGAAAGACCCTGCTGGAAAATCTGCGCGAACCCCAGTTGCTGGGTATTTTTCTCATCTTTCCATCCCTGCTGGTGATGTTTTATTTCATATCTTACGGAGGCATGTCCAGCGGGATTTCCAATTACCTGACCCTGCTCGTACTCGATCAGGACTCTGGCCCGCAAGGGCAGGCGCTGGTCGAACACCTTTCGGCGGCGCAGTTTGACGGCAAACCGGTTTTCACCGTCCGGCAGGTGAATGGCAGGCAGGCTGCCGGGGTGGATCTGCTGGAGAACAAAGCTGCCATGCTGCTGGTCATCCCGTCCAACTTCAGCCAGACGCTTGATCAGGCCGGGGTTTTGGCTCCAGTTGAGATTGAGTTGCACGGCGACCCAGGAAGCGACATGTTTGTCTTTGCGCGCGGTTTTCTTGAAGGCGAGGTGGACAGCTTTGCCGATGCCGCCACCAACCAGCCGCAGGAGATCGCCATGAACTGGGAGTTTGTGACCAATACCGGTAAGATGTCCGACTTCCAGTTTGGGGTGGCGGGTACGCTGGTTTTTGGGATCATGTTTGGTATTGTGACTGCTGCCATGGTGCTGGTGCGTGAGGATGTCAACGGTACCCTCAAGCGGTTGTGCTTAAGCCGCGCCACGCCGGGTGACGTGCTGGGAGGCGTGGTGATCGCCATCATGGTTGAGTCGGCGGTGCAGGTTCCCTTGACCTTTGGCATTGCTCTGCTGATGGGTTTCGACAGCCCGGGCAACCTGCTGGTTGCGATGCTGATCGGCATGGGGCTCAGCCTGTCAGCGTGTGGCATGGGATTCCTCACCGCCTGTTTTGCCAAAAATGACGGCGAGGCAGCCAACATCGGCTCGCTGATTATGATGCCGCTGGTATTTCTTTCGGGTGCGGTGTTTCCCATTCCGCCGATGGAGGTTTTCAGGCTGGGCGGACGGGTGATCTCGCTGTACGACATTTTTCCCACAGCGCATGCCGCCGAAGCCATGCGCAGGGTGTTGATCTTTGGCGACGGTGCGGGCGACGTTCTGTTTGAACTGATCGCCATGCTGGTTCTTTCCCTGGCATATTTGGCGTTCGGCGTGTGGTTATACGGGCGATTACGGCTGCGAAAAGCATAGGAGGCAACCATGAACGGGATTGTTTTGCAGACCATGAATTTGACCAAACGGTATGGGGCTTTTACCGCGGTAAAGGATCTGTCCCTTGAAGTACATGAAGGCGAGGTTTTTGGATTTCTGGGACCCAATGGCGCCGGCAAAACCACGTCGATCAACATGATGTGCGGGCTGGTGAAACCAGACGGAGGACAGGTGCTGATCCACGGCAAGCCGATCAGCAATGGCGATGACGACCTGCGCGCCAGGGTGGGGGTGTGCCCGCAGAGTGTTGTGCTGTGGGAGCGCCTGACGGTGTACGAGCAACTGGTGTTCATGGCTGAAATGTACGGGTTGAAGTCGCAGACCGGGCGTGCCAACGCGGAACGTTTGATTAAGGATTTGGACCTGGAGGAAAAACGCAACAAACAGGCGCGCACGCTCTCAGGGGGCATTCAGCGCCGCTTGAATATTGCCATGGCGCTGGTGCACGACCCTGAGATTGTGGTGTTCGATGAGCCGGAAGCCGGGCTGGACCCGCAGAGCCGCGTTAAGGTGCGCCAGTACATCCAGTCGCTTGCCCGGCGCAAGACAGTGATCCTCACCACGCATAACATGGATGAAGCTGACCGGGTTGCTGACCGGGTGGCGATCATTGACCACGGTGAATTGCTGGTGCTGGACACGCCGGAATGTTTAAAACAGCGCCTGGGCCAGGGTGATGTGGTGGAGGTGTATCTCAACGGTGAGCAGGTAAACCTGGAGGCGATCAAGGGGGCGCTGTCAGGGACAATCGAGGATGTGACCTTGGACGAGCAAACCCATCTGCTCAACGTGCGCGCCCTGAATGCAGTTGGGCAACTGACGGGAATTTTGGAAGGTTTGGAGCGCGCGGGGTTGCGTCCGGGACAGGTGAGCATCCGCACCAATACGCTGGAAGACGTCTTCATTCAGTTAACAGGGCGGAGGCTGCGCGAATGAAACTGTGGCTTGTAACCCGCAAGGCTTTTTTGGAGATGCTACGCGAACCGCAAACGCTGATCCTGGTGGTACTGTTTCCGCTGGGGATGATGATGATCACAGTGTTTGGTTATGGAACGGCCCCGCGGTTGAAAACCCATCCAATTGCAGTCATTGAAGATGGCGCTGCCAGCCAGGCAATGGTTCAAACGCTGGTGAATGCAGCTTATGACAACGGCAAGCCCATGTTTGATGTGCGTACAGACATCAGCCGGGAGCAGGCAGAAGCAGCACTCAAGGACGGTTCAGTGGCAGTGTTGCTGGATCTGACCGGCGCGCAATATGCCAACAAGGCTCCGGTGATCAAAGGGGATGCCACCAGCATGGCGTTCACCAACGCCACCACCCTGCTGGGGCAGGTCATGTCTCCCTGGCTGCGTGAACAGGCTGGCAAAATCAGCGTGATCCGGTACGCCGTCACGCCGTTGAGCAGCCGCGCGCCCGAGACTGATTTTGACGCATACGCTCCTGGCATGATGATCCTGGCTGTGCTGTTTCTGATCCCCAATACTGCCATGATTTTGGGACGCGAGGTACGTTGGGGAACCCTGGGACGGTTGCGGCTGACGCGCTTGAGCACGGCGGAGATGCTGGGCGGGGTGACGGCATCGCAAATGATGATTGCCGTACCGCAGGTGTTGCTGATGCTGGGGGGAGCCCTGTTGTTTGGCTTTCACCCGCAAGGCTCCATGCTGCTGGCGCTGGTGATTTCGCTCGGATTGGGGTTTTCCTCCATCGGGTTTGGGCTGCTGGTGGCAAGTTTTTCGCGCAACGACAGCGAAGCCGTCAACATCGGCGCGGTGTTTACCATGGTGCAGGTGTTCATGTGTGGGGCGTTCTTTGCCATGCCAACCCTGCCATTGTTCAACCTGATGGATCACCAGTTTGGCGTGTTTGATTTTCTGCCCGCCACCCAGGCCATGCAAGCCATGCAAATGGTGCTGGCGCGCGGGGCAGGCTGGGATCAGGTCAGATTCCGCTTTATCCTCATGCTGGTGCTTTCGTTGATTTACTTTGCGGTTGGCGTATGGGTCTTCCAACGGGCGCAAATGAAGGCGCACCGTTAAAGCGATTGCGGGTAGAATCAGGTCATGCAATCGAAGCTCCGGGTAATTCCTGTTTTATTGATCCTGCTGTGCTCCGGGCTGCTGGTATCCTGCCAGCCCGGAGCCGTCGTTTTAAGGGAGTCAACGCCCACCGGCACGGCCACGGTTGCTGCCGCCACGCCAACCGCACAGCATACCCTCACACCCACCCAATCTCCTGTGCCTTCACAGACGCCGGAACCAACCGCCACGCCATTTCCGCAGCCGGAAGGCTGCCTGCGCCCACCGGATGATTACAACCGGGTGGAGATCAACGGGTGGACGCTGAATGTCCGCACGCTTGCCATGTTGCAGCACGCCGCTGACCTGTATGGCGGTGAGCTGGATCTGGTTGAGTGGGGCGTCACCCAGGGCAGCTATCATGACAACGGCAGTCTAAGCTTTGGTACGCACCTGGGCGGCGGCGCAGTGGACCTGTCAGTGATGCGCCCCGGCACGTGGGAGGTGCTGTGGGATGACATTGATCCGGTCATCCACGCGCTGCGTGTGGCAGGTTTTGCCGCCTGGTTCCGCGATTACGGTGAGGTATATCCTGATTCTGCATACCACATTCACGCCATCGCCATCGGTGATGCTGAACTGTCACAGGCTGCGGTTGATCAGTTGGTGGGTCCTTACGGCTATTTCAGGGGCTTCACCGGCCTGCCGACCGAAAATCAAATTCCGATACAGGATCGGCACGGCGGCCCCCTTTTGTGCCAGTGGATGGCTGAAATGGGCTATCGCCTGCTCGATCCAGCCGTTCCGTAAACTGATCCGCTCATCCCACGGGGGAAATGTTAAGGGGATTCTCCTACCCGCTTCTTAGGACTCTTCCCGATTGTTCCTTTTCGACGCCAACCAGTATAGTGGGGTTGGTTGTTCCCCTGCCTGTGCAGGGGATAAATGACGTTATCACGGCTTGTTTAGATAACCGCCTGGTGATCCTGTCCGAGTCATTGATGTT
>DAOUGC010000001.1:0-2211 GCA_034429695.1 Levilinea sp. | reverse complement strand
GGGTATGAGGGCGGGCATTTTGTGCGCCCCACCATCCTGCTGGATGTACCGCAGGGCAGCCCCATCGCCGGCACCGAGATCTTTGGGCCTGTGCTGGGCGTGATGCACGTGCAGAATCTGGATGAAGCCATTGCGCTGGTCAACAGCAACAATTACGGCAACCAGGCCAGCCTGTTCACCTCAAGCGGCGCAGCGGCGCGGCGCTTCCGCTACGAAGCCGAGGCCGGCAACATCGGCATCAACATCGGCGTGGCCGCGCCCATGGCGTTCTTCCCCTTCAGCGGCTGGAAGGACAGCTTCTTTGGCGACCTGCACGGTCAGGGCACTGACGCAGTGGATTTCTTCACCCAGAAGAAGGTGGTGGTGGAACGCTGGCCCAAAGAGTGGGTGCGGAAGTTTTAGGGGAAGTAGGTGGTAGGAAGTAAGAAGTAGGAAGCAGTTGAAAAAGGTAGGGTGAGTCGCCTGCGAAGCTGGCGCGGCGTCTTCCAGCCCACCGTTATTTACCGCACACGTTCGGTGGGCTGAGAAAGCATCAGCCCACCCTACCTTCTTTGCGTCTGGGCGGTGATAACAAAAAATCTACCTTCTTTTGCGTCTATGTGGTGAAAGCAAAAATCGGTGGGTTACCCATTTAAAAGCAACCGTAAATGGATGGACGAAAGTGATCAGGTCATTCTACTCCCCCATCGACGGTCTTTTCGATGGGGGAGGTGGGCGAATGCGCGAGGAATCCGGGCATCCAGCAGGATTTCTCTCACGCGCATTCGCACTGAGGGGGTGCTCTGACAACGGATTTGGATTCAAACTCTGGCTGGCGGGCCTTGCGTTTGTATGGTGCAATCAACAAACGGAAGCCATCTTCCATGCCTTTTTCCATCTTTTTTTCCAACTTTAGCGCGCCGTAATTTCGAGATCCCAGAAACTGCCAGCGCTGTTCACATCAAACAGGATGCCCGCCTGCCCCTCAGGATATAACGTATCCTGCACCCGGCCAAGTTCCTCGCCGTTGAGGGTGAAGATCAGGTCTGGGCCGCTGCAGGTGGCGCTCATGCGGTTGCCAGCAGGGTCAAAGTTCTCCACCGTTCCCTGCGTCAGAACCGTCAGGTGTTTTGGCTGCGGCAGATATTCACCGGAGATCATATTTCGCCGGATATACCATTTTCCATCCGGCTGGATGTAGAACTCATACCGCCCTGATTGCGTGGCGCGGCAGAACAAAGCCGCTCCCCCACCCGTGCTCGTCATGGTCACATCCGCACTGATTTCCAGCGGCAAATCGTACAGATCGGGGTCATAAGTAAACAGGGTCATGCGGTTGTCAAAACCCTGCACCCACACATCACTGTCACCCTCAAAACTGCGTTCCCAGTCGGGTTTCGCCTGGTTTTTGGTCCAGTAACATGGGTCAGGGTCACGACCTCCCCAGTAACTCTTGCAACCATTGATCACATTGTGCAAATCCCAGGCAAACACCGTCTCACCTGGCTGATACGCCGGCGGCAGCACCACCTGATTCAGCAGCGCGGGGGCGGCGCGCCGGGTATCGCTTTCAGTGGCAGTGACACTCACTGAGGTCAGCGCCAGTTGCAACCCATCCCAGTTGGTGATGCTGATGCGACCATCCTCGTTCTCCACGAATCGGTCTTCGGCAGAGCCAACCATCTCACCGTTGATGCTCAGGGTTAGTTGGCTGCCCAGACAGGTAAAACGAATCTGGTTCTTGCCGGATAGCGGTTGATCCATCATTCCCGAGGCGGCCATGCCTCCACTGGCGAAGATGGCCCAGCTGCCATCCGGTCTTACCTGAAACGATGGACTCTCCATTCCACTGCGGCAACCCAGCGCGAGAAAACCATCCGGGTTTTGAAAGGCAACCTCAACGGCAGTGTCTGTATTGACCGGCCAGTGTTCGCTGGTGAAAATACTAAACCCGGCGGGGGTACCGATGATGGCGCCATCCTCAATCTGCAGGTTGACATTAGGATAGGTCCGGATTAATTGTGTAATTTCTTCAGGCGACTGCAGGTCATGCTGGAAGATTACTTCACCCGGCTCAAATGCCTGTGCCGGATGCACCGTATAACTCAATAGCGCAGAGCGCAGGTTGCCCGGCGTGTTATCCATGAAGAGCAAACCATACCGCCCGCTGGAAAAGGTGTCATCCTCGGCGTACAGAACGGTTTCGCCGTTCACTTCGACCGACAACTGGTC